>JAITFL010000055.1 GCA_031281385.1 Holophagales bacterium | reverse complement strand
CGATAAAAGTGCTGATAGTTGACGACGACCCAGGAATGAGGGAGGGCATGGCCCTTAGTCTGAAGCGAGCCGGATTCATCTGCGACCAAGCGAGAAGCGGAGAAGACGCACTGAACATGACCCGCCCCGGCACCTTTGACGCCGTTGTGACGGACTTTCGCATGACAGGCATGGACGGGTTGCAGCTCACGGCCCGTCTCAAGGCACTAGACCCTTCCCTGCCAGTGCTGCTGGTTACAGCGTTCGGCAGCCTAGACACAGCCAAAGAGGCCATGCGGCTTGGCGCATTTGATTATCTGTCAAAGCCATTCAGCCCCGCCGAACTGGTCTCGGCTGTAAAAAAATCGCTTCGCACAGACGAAAAGCTAAAAGCCAGCAACGCCGCCGAGGCCCCAATCATCCTCACGCAAGACCCAGCGCTGGTGGAAACCTTGGCACTGGCAAGGAGGGCAGCAGACAGCAGGGCGACCATATTGATACAGGCCGAGAGTGGCACAGGGAAAGAGCTATTCGCCAAATTGATCCACTCCGCCAGCCCGCGAAGAAATGGGCCATTCGTTGCCATAAATTGCGCCGCTATCCCAGAAAACCTGCTTGAATCCGAACTCTTTGGGTACGAAAAGGGCGCGTTCACCGGGGCCACCGCGTCCAAGGCGGGCAGATTCGAGCAGGCAGAGGGCGGAACCATAGTCCTCGACGAAATAGGCGAACTGCCCTTGGCCCTACAAGGCAAGCTGCTGAGAGCGATACAGGAGCGGACGATTGACAGGCTGGGCGGCTCAAAGCCTATCAGCATTGATGTCCGAATCATTGCGTTGACAAACAGGGATCTGGCCCAAGAAGTGAAAGAGGGCAGGTTCCGCGAAGACCTTTTTTACCGCCTCAACGTCATTCCGCTCAAACTGCCCCCGCTGAGGGATCGCAAGGGCGACCTGCGCCTGCTTGCAGCCCACTTTGTGCAGAGGTACAGCATCGAAAACGGCCGCGCCGTGCTTCTCCGGTCGGACAGCTTTTTAGAAGCCCTTGAGCAGCACCCATGGCCAGGGAACATCCGCGAACTGGAAAACGCGATGCAGAGGTGCGTCGTCTTGCACAGCGGCAAGAAATTTTTTAGCGCCAGCGACTTGGAGTGGCTCCTTGGGGCCGAAACTGCGCAAAGCATCCAAGAAAAATACCCCAATGAAGATGAGATAATGGCATCGTGCGCACATGAAGACAACCAGCCAAGCGATGACCACGACCCCGTTCCCAATGAACCAGACGGGGAAGACGCGCCTGGCCCAGAGATGGCGGCCCAGATGATTGACCCGGAGAAGCCCCTCGAAGGGGTCCCGCTCGACACCCCAGTCACCATACCACTGGGCCTCCCGCTGCCCGACCTCGAGAGGTTCTGGCTGCTATCCACCCTAGCCGCGGTGGACGGCAACCGCACGCGCTGCGCCCAGCAACTCAACATCGCGCTGAGGACCGTCCGCAACAAAATAAATGACTACCGCGAACATGGACACAAAATCCCTGGCGACAGACAGGGCAAAGAAGAATAACCCCGAAAGACCTACTCTTCCGGCCTTGGCGTGAACGCCGCTGTGACTACTGCGCCAAACAGCAATATTGCGCACGTGTAGTAAAGAAAAGTCAACCCAGCAATGATGCCCAGCAGCGAACCATACATGATGCCCCACGTCAGCGCATGGTCAATGTATATCCTGAATCCCCACTTGGCGGCTGCCCAAAAGACAGTCGAAACCAGCGCTCCCAAAATTGCGTGGCGAAACGCTATTCGCAGCCGCGGCACATATTGGAGGATTAAGATGGCCGTCACGAAGAAAATGATTACGGATAGGTTGCTAAGCAAAAAGTGCTGCTGCTCAGGCGGCAGCCCCCTGACCAGCCCGCCCCCCACCAAGAGGGCCAGTATCAACGCCAGTATCACCAACCCCGCAACCATTAGTCCGACATGGCGCAAAATATTGTTTTTCCTCGTCTGAAGCTGGGTGTTTATTCGCACGCCGAAAATGTGCGCCAAGGACTTGTCCATTTGCCACATTCCCCAAATGCTGCCCCACAACAGGACGAACCAAGCCAAAAAGCCCATTGCGCCGCCACCTCCGTGGCTGCGTTGCACGGCTTCCGTCAAGAAGCCCTCGGGGATGAACGGGATGACGCTCATCAACACGTCCCTAGTCTGCTGATCCATAGCTTCGTTGCCAAGGAATACCACCAGTATCTTAAAAAAAAGGGTGGCAAGGGGAGCCAAGCTGATGAGGAACCAAAAGCCCAATCCCGCCGCATAGCTCAAACAGTCATCGTGGTTGTACTTCTGTAGGACACCCCAGCAAAAGTGCCGCGAGCGGCCAAGTCCTGGAAAGTAGCCCTCCACTAGCAGCCAAGTTGCCACAAGCCTCTTTAGAACACGGCGGGACCACCTTGTCCCCAACGGCCAAGCATTCGGCACAGACTTTATAGCCTTTGATGCATTTCTGGCTGCAACGACCAAGCGTTCATGGTAGCTTTTGGCCATTTGCCGACCTGTCTAAAATCGGACCGGCGATAAGGGAAGGAAATACATCGCCCATGCCAGCGCCAGCCCAATGCCCACCAAGCAAATCGCGTGGTTTCTGATGCTCATGAACGTCCGCCTTTCGAGCAGCGTTGCCTTCAGCATCCCCAGCACCACGGAGATTCCGAGGCCCATGATGAAAAAGTGGAGGACGTGGCTTCCAATAAATCGCATTGCTAAATGATATAGCCGAATAATACTTTGGTCAATGTTGACGTGTTTCCGGTCACCCTGCCCGAGGCCGTCATCCGCTAAACCATCTCCGCATCTTCAACCCAAACAAATGCCGTCTTTAGAATACCTAATACCCGTTCATCGGGATTGGTGCAATTTCAACAGAGCCTTCTAGCAAGGCATCCTAGTCAGTGCCAACGGAATAACTTCGTCCATTTTACTGACTAGATGGATCGTAAGATCGGCTTTGACTTCCTCTGGAATGTCCTCCAGATCCCTAGAATTTTCGCTGGGAATCAGTACAGTGGTGCGCCCCATGCGATGGGCGGCCAATAGTTTCTCCTTTAGGCCACCAATTTGCGTGACCATCCCGAGCAGAGTCAGCTCGCCTGTCATTGCCACTTCCATTTTGGCAGGGATGCCTGTGAGGGCCGACACCAAGGCTGTCGCCATCGCTATTCCAGCGCTTGGGCCTTCCTTTTTTATCGCACCCTCGGGAAGGTGCAGGTGGATTTCGAGCTTTTCCAAAAAGTCTTTTTCTAGCCCATACGCTTCGGCCCGCCCACGGACAAAACTAAGAGCTATCTGAGCGCTCTCCTGCATCACTTCGCCCAACTTGCCAGTCAGTTTCAGGTCGCCCTTGCCTGGTAGCGCCATGGCTTCAATCGTCAATATTTCGCCTCCGTGCGCCGTCCACGATAACCCATTGACCACGCCGGGAATCTTCCCGTCGCCTAGTCTTGTCTCTTTGGATCGGTACTTTTCGGGCCCCAATAATTGTTGTAGACGACTTGGCGACACAAGGGGGTCAAACGCCTCCCCCTTTTCTAGCTGCAGGCTGTTAAGGGCCAGCTTTCGCAGGATCGTTGCGATTTCCCTGCCCAGCCCCCTGACGCCAGCTTCGCTGGTGTACGCTTGGATCATTTTGTCTATGGCCTCGTTTTCAAATTGGATGCCCAAGTTGGCAAGGCCGTGGTCATTGAGCGACTTTGGAATCAGATGCTCTTTGGCGATGGCTTTTTTCTCCAAAGGCGTGTAGCCAGCGAGATTGATGACTTCCAGCCTGTCGTAAAGTGCCTCTGGTATCTGTTCCTGCACATTGGCTGTACACAAGAAAAGCACTTGGCTCAAGTCAAAACCAACGCCAAGGAAATTGTCATGAAAAGACGCATTTTGTTCGGGATCTAGTACCTCCAGCAATGCAGCTGTTGGATCTCCATGCCAACCCCCTCGGCCCAACTTGTCCAACTCGTCCAAGAGCATCAGAGGGTTTTTTACGCCCGCTTTCTTTAAAAGTCTTATGATTCGACCTGGTTGGGCACTGATGTAAGTTATCTGGTGTCCACGAATTTCGCTCTCACCGTTTATTCCTCCCAAGCTGAATCGCATGAACGGCCTGTTCAAGGCTTTGGCTATGCTGCGGGCGAGACTGGTCTTGCCCACGCCTGGAGGGCCGGCTAAACAAAGAATTGGCCCCTTGAGCGAGGGTGGAGCCGATGAAATTTTTTGCTTTTCCTCGCCACCTTGGCCCGTTGCCTCTTCTGGCTTCACATCATCCGACTTGGCGGTATCGTTGCCAAGGACCTCTTCGGCCTGAACTTGAGCGGCCCTATGTGAATCGCGCACGCGGCGCATCACTGCCAAATATTCAAGTATGCGCTCCTTGACCTTGTACATCCCCGCATGATCTTCATTGAGAATTCTTTCGGCCTCGGACAGGTCTAGGCTCTCTTCCGCCATCTTCGTCCACGGCAGAGCTAGAAGCCAGTCTATATAAGTCCTACAGTCGCTTGCCTCTGGTGAGCGAGGCCGCATCTGTTCCAGGCGACCAAGCTCTTCAATTGCCTTCTCCTGCGCTTCTTCGCTCATCCCTGCATCAAATATCCTCTGGCGCAGAGCGTTGAACTCGGCCTTTTCGGGATCTTCATCTTTTTCATCCTTTTTGCCTAGTTCTTCTTGGATAATCCTCATTTTTTCGCTGAGGTCAGATCCCTCATCGTGTGCCTGCTGAGCCTTATTCTCGATATCGCCGTCCGAGTCTAACCCATCCGCAACCGCCCGAAGTAAGCGCATTATTGCTTCCATGCGCGGCTGTATCTCCACCTGCTCAAGTACCCGCTGCTTTTCAGGCACCCCCACGTCCATAAGCCCGGCGACAGCGTCAATGGCTTGGTTGATGGGCAGCCTCCTAATGCGATCCATGAGGGTTCGGCCAGCGTAGCCCTTGTTGCGCCAAATAAATCCATCGGCCTCTTTGTAAAAAACTCTTTTGGCCTCGATGTTCGCCCCGTCACTCCATGCATCGGAGTCTGGCTCGCCAAGCACCTCCACTTCGGCGCGCCGCGTCTCATCCTCGCCCAAAAGAGAAATGAGCCTGATCCTAGATATGCCCCTGACAACGATCTTAATGAACCCCTTTGGAAGTATGACTAGAGATTCAACATGCGCCAAGCACCCAATTTCAAATAGCTGGTCATTAGTGGGCTCGTCAATCTTTGGGTCTTTTTGCGTCAGCAGCGCGATATGGTCACCGACCTTCACGCACCTTTCCAAAGTCAGTGTTGACGCCCGCCTGCCAATGACAAATGGCACTTTCCCACCAGGGAAAAGCACAACTTCCCTGAGTGGGAGCAGTGGGACTATCAAGGTTGTCTCTTTGGCCAAAGGATCCTCCGACTGATAATGTTATGTTATCATGCCATGCGGGGCAATTTCTGTGGCACCGCGCCACTCATAAAGTAGCGCGAATAGTCAATTGAGCTTCTTGCAAAACTCGGCGGCACGTCTGCTCCCGACCTTCCGGTAACTTGCAAAACTGACGTTTTGCAAGTGGCTCAATTGCATGTTTTATGGTTTGTACCACTCGCTCCCGCTGCTAAATCCCACATGCTTTGCGGCCATTTGTTTGTGCCTTGCCATTGCCAGCTCAACCAGCATCGTCAACTGGTCTTTATATGGCACGCCCGCATGCTCTATGAGCTTTGGAAACATACTGATGCTGGTGAAGCCTGGGATTGTGTTTATCTCGTTAAGATAGATTTGGCCTGAATCCACCTCTAGGAAAAAATCAACCCTGGCTAGGCCATGCCCGTCCAAGCAAACAAAGGCCCTTCGCGCCATCTCCATCAACGTCTTGGTCGTCTCAACGGGAAGGTCGGCCGGCACTTTGGTTTTGCTTTTGCCGTCCACATACTTATCGGCAAAGTCGTAAAACTCGCCCGCCACCATAACCTCGCCAGGGCTGCTGACTATCGGGTCGCCGGCGCCCAGCACGGCAATTTCAATCTCTCTGGCGCAAAGCCCCTTTTCCACCAGAACCCTGCGGTCGTATAGAAATGCATCGGCAATGGCGGGTCTAATATCATCGGCGTTTTTCACTTTCTGGATACCTATGCTAGAGCCATTGTTTGCTGGCTTTGCAAATAAGGGCAATCCAATGCCCAAGCAACGGCCAATGAAGCCATCGGGGTCTTTTTTCCAATCTTCTTCCGAAATGGCCATATAGGGCGTAACGGGTAGCCCTTCCGACTCCCAGACGCGCTTTGTCATCCACTTATCCATCGCGACGGACAACGCCAAACGACCAGCGCCCGTACATGGCACCTTTAACAGTTCCAAGTATCCAGCTATCTGCCCATCTTCCCCGCCCGCGCCATGGATGATGTTGAACACGGCGTCTGGCAATTGAAATTGTTCCGCCCCTTTTTCAAGCGGCAGGAATGGGAACGAGCTTCTATCCGGCAGCTCACCTGCGGCAAGGCGGGCGAATGGGTCTCCCAACACAGCCCAGACGCCATTTCTAGCAACGCCCATTGGCAGTACGTGGTATTTCTCTTTGTCCAGATGTTCAGCGACAGATCTTGCCGAAACGATGGAGACCTCGTGTTCCGTGCTCTCACCGCCGAATAACAGACCCAGCTTCAACTGTTCAATACCCATATAAAAATAATGGGGCAATTGCTGGACTCATGCAAGCAGTCTTCGCCTTGCGCCAGGGAAGCTACAACATTTGAAATAATGTGCTGACGCAAAAAGTTGACAAACGACAGTTGACGGTTGACAATTGTTGTTGTGCGCCAAATGGCGGGCGTTGCTTTGCTTATCAGCCCGACACTGACGATGCTTGCGCACGAGAGGACACGTTGAGAATAGGCATTTACCCAGGCACATTCGACCCCGTCACGCTGGGACACTGGGATCTCATACAAAGGGCCGCAAAGCTGGTGGATAAGCTGATTGTCGCTGTTTTGCACAACCCGGCAAAGGCCCCGGTCTTTTGCCTTGAAGAAAGGATGGGGCTTTTGAGGGATCTATCGAGCGGATGCCAGGGCATCGAGGTTGCCACATTCAACGGCCTGCTGGTGGAATATGCTAGGCAGGAGGGCGCACAGTTCATTGTCAGGGGCGTGAGGGCCTTCTCGGACTTTGAATACGAATTCCAAATGGCCCTGACTAACCGAAAATTGGCGCCAGAGCTAGAAACGGTATTTTTAATGCCGAAAGAGGAAAACAGCGTCATCTCTAGCCGAATCGTGCGGGAGGTGGGGGCGATGGGGGGAGACCTGACTGGGCTGGTCCCAGAGCAACTTAAAACACAAATTGCCAAAAAACTGCGAAACCACAACGGCTCAATTTGAGCCCAACAACAAGAAGCGCCATGACCGAACAAAACATCACTGAACTTCTAGAACGAGCAAAAAGGCTGCAAAACGCAGGGCGAAATTACGCACGCGAAGCCGAAGAATTGTACAAAAAGATTTTGTCCGTACAGCCCAACAATGCGGAAGCGCTGCACCTCTACAGCCTCATTGCCGGCGACAACAATGACTGGCCCCTGGCGGCAAGCCTTCTCCAACGCGCGGTCGCAGCCGCGCCCCACCTAGCATTTCTCCATGCCAACCTTGCGCTAGCGTACCGCTACACGGGGCAGGCGCAAAATGCCGTCAATTCGTACATGAGGGCCATCGAACTTGACCCAAGAGACGTTAGCGTATTCCTTTCTCTTGGAAATTTGCTAGGAGAGTGCGGAAAGTTGAACGAAGCCGCTCAGGTTTTTGAAAAAGTCATACAACAATATAAAAATATTCCAGACGCTTATTCCGGGCTTGGGACTATTTATTTAAGCCAATCTTTGCATCAAAAGGCACTGGAAGTCTTTTCGTTGGCGTTGAAACTGAAACCCGACTATTTGAATGCAATGAATGGCCTTGGCATCGCACAATTGTATTTGGGATTAAAGGAAGAGGCATATAACACTTTTGTGCGCGCTCTTGGACTTTCTCCTGAATCAGTGATAGCGTTAAATAATTTGGGAATATTGGTTGAAGAGCGTCGCGATTACTATAAAGCGTACGATTATTTCAGCCGCGCTGCAATATACAAACCAGATGACATTCAGACGCTCAACAATTTAAGCCGCGTATCGTTGTTGATGTACAATCCAGGAAAGGCGAGGGAAGCAATCCATGCGGCTCTAAAGATAGACCCATCGAATATCAATGCACTAAGAAATAAGGCCTTAGAACACAACCTTAGTGGCGAATTAGATTCTGCCATTGCTACATTCAGAAAAATATTGTCGCTCGCCCCGCAAGAAATTGAAGTGCATTCAAGCATGATCTTTGTCATGCACTATGCGCCTAGCATCGGCCCAAAGGAAATTCTGGACGAATGCAGAGTTTGGTCTGAAAAATATGAACTGCCCATATTATCGCAAAATGTACCTTTGAAACGCGACGCCGATCCAGAAAGAAAACTTAGGGTCGGGTTCGTTTCCCCCGATTTATTTAATCATCCAGTTGGCAGATCACTTTTGCAATTGTTCGCCCACCGTGACAATTCACAATATGATGTCTATTGTTACAGCAGTTCAATCGTTTCTGATCCTATTACACTAGAATTACAAAAATATTCAACTAAGTGGCACAATATCAAAAAAACACCTGACCCGGCTGTGGCCGACTTGATCCGTGAGGATCAAATTGACATTCTTGTTGATCTATCGCTACATTCCAGCAACACTAGATTATTGGTGTTCGCCTACAAAGCGGCACCCATACAAATGACGTATTTGGGCTATCCAAGCACGACTGGCATGAAGAGCATGAACTATAGAATCTCAGACCGCTCCATAGACCCAGAAAATGAAATATCTCAAATATACTGCGAAGAAACACTTTATTTGTCTAGTTATTGGTGCTACCAAGAGCCAGAACTAAAAATTCCAGTTTTTGTCAGTGCTCTTCCTGCACTAAAAAATGGTTTTATTACATTTGGCTGCCTGAACAACATTTCCAAAATTTCCGCACCAACAATCCAATGCTGGACCGACCTCTTAAAAGAAATCCCAACTTCCAAGATGCTGCTCTACTGCCCCGAAGGCGACCACTGGGACATAGTGGTCGAAAGGTTTACCAGCAGGGGAATTGACAAATCCAGAATCTCCCTGTTGCCCAGGCAGGCTTTCACCAAATATTTTGAAGCATATCGTGAAATAGACATAGCCTTGGACCCATTTCCCTTTGGCGGTGGCATAACCACCTGCGACGCCCTGTGGATGGGGGTGCCAGTCGTTTCGCTCAGGGGACAGACAGCCGTAGGGCGCGGCGGAACTAGCATACTTTCCAACATTGGCATGCCGGGCCTAATTGCCCATTCCCAAGAAGAATACATCTCCATCGCAAAGAGCCTTGGCTCCGACTTAGAGGGGCTTGCGGCTACTAGGAAGAGCCTGCGCGAAAAGCTGGAGAAGTCGCCAGTGATGGACGGAAAAGGCTTTGCCGCTGAAATGGGGCAGCTCTTTAGGCAGGCATGGATCAGATACTGCCAGCAAGAGAAGAAATAGCCCGAAATACATCGGGAAATTGATATTCACCCAGCAAATGGACCTAAAACAGCGAAGGTTGCGATTCTACCATCATGTTCGGCTTGTTGATCCTTGTGGCAGGAACTGCCGTGGCCTGCAACTGCAACTGTCTGGAAGCGTTTGGCGACGCTGCACCACAATCGTCGCAATCGCTCGGCTCATCTTCGACAAATGCTTCTGCCAGCCCGGCCTTTAGCTCGGCGCCAAAGCCTTTTTCCAAAATGTGCAGCCAGTTGTTCTTTTGCAGCACATAGCGAAAAGGGTCTCGGCTGATCAGCCTCAGCCGCCCAGCCCAAGCACTTTTTGCGCCGCTGTCTATGCACATTTTGATATATCCATCAATGCTCTGCATGGGAAAAATGGGCGTGGCAGAGATGAAAACATGTACGCCAGCTCTCGATAGTTTTCCAGCCATTTCCCAGCGCGAAGGAATGGAAGAGGCCAAAGGCTCGATGGCCTTTCTGACGGAATCGTCGTCCGTGGGTATTGAAATGCCGACAGACAGCCTTTCGCCGAATTCTTTTAGCAGACCAAAATCATCCAGCAACAGTGGACTGCGCGTGTGTATGGCCACCGAGGCGCCAGCACATTCCAGAAGCACCTCTAGGCACTTCCGGCTCAATCGAAACTGCTTCTCTATGGGCTGGTACGGGTCTGTGGCGGTTGACATAAAAACGGCCTGGCCATAGAGGCGCTGCCTGTGCTTCCACAGCAGCTCGGGCGCGTTCACCTTTGGGCGGCACCAGCGCCCCCAGTCCAGAGGGCTGTAGTCAGGGCTTGGGTACTCGCGCACAAAACAGTACTTGCAGGAATGTGTGCAGCCCCTATAGGGGTTCAGCGAAAAGCCGAACCCAAGCCTTTCGTCTTTCTGCGGCCGCAGTATGCTCTTGGCCTCCTCCGGCAGAACTGCGGCCCCGCCAAAGTCCATAGGTTCCAAACTGACTGGAAAAAGAGCGGTTTCCATCGTGGCTTTCCAATTTGCACATTTAGGGCAGCTTGCTACTTCTTGACTTTCGCCTCCCACTCCTTCGCCAGCCTCTCTCGGCCTTTAGCCGTTGCAAGCGAAACGATTGCCGAAACGTCCTTAAACGTGTTCCCTGTGTCCAGCCATGCATTGAACACATCGTTGGCGTCGCCAGGCCTGTCATCGTTCAGGTATGCCTCGATGAGGGGGATGCCAATATTGTCGCCGGATGCGCTGATATTTTGGAACCGCAAATCTTTCCCATCGGCCAATCCATTTTTTACGTCCACGGCCCTCGACAGCTCTCGCTCCCATGGCCCTTTCAGCAGTTCAGCCACCTTGGCCCAGTTGCCATTCTTTTTGCACTCATCCAAGTACATGTCAAGCACAAATATCGGCAGGCCCATGCTGTTGGCTGAAAGGGGGCTGTACTTTAGCCTAGCGACAAGGGGTTCCATGGGCCGCCCCCTGCCCTCGGCGATCCTCCAGAAAAGCCAATTGTTCCATAGCGAACCTGAAGACGGGCTCATTTCCAGCCCAGATTCTATCGCGGACAGCAGCGGGCCTGAAATAGCCTTTATGGACGAGATGCTCGATTCGTCAAGCGTGGCCAGCCAGCTTTCAACTTGGGCCATGGAATCAGGGCTTGCAGAAAAAAAGCTGGGCAAGCTGTCCAAGTTGCCAGGTAGGTCGTTCATGGCCCGCCTTAAAATGCCTAATGCCTCGCCCAGCGATTTTTCATAATCGCCAAGCCAATCAGCTCCGTCAAAGGGCCATGGCATTGTGATGTCGCGGTTCTGGCTTTTGCGACTGATGATTTCGCCAATCGTCCAAGAAGAGAAAGTAAAGGCCATCTTGGGCTGGTCAGTGTGCTGGGCTATGTAGGCGCGGAACCATTCCGTAGGGCCCACGACATTTAGGCGATCCCACAGGCGCTGCAAGGTTTCTACGTCTGGTATCTCACCGCCCTGGGCAATGAGTGTGCCGTCTTCCCTAAAAAGGCCCCACTTGCGGCCATCGGCCTTTCTCCAGCCCAGCGTTGGGTTATCCACCAACGGGTCGGCTAAAGATACTTTGTTGGGCGGGTTAAGTTTTTGCAGCACTTCATTGATGCTCCTGACGTAATCGCTGCTGCCTTCTACATCCAAGTAGTAACCGCCCCCTTCAGCAAACGTAACAAAGAAAGGTTCTCCAATGTTCGAGCGTTCACGATATGGCACTTTGTTGATCAATTCGCCCTTTTCCCATAATTTAGCCACTTCTTCCTTTCCCACAGCCTTGGCTGCTCCCACGGCCAACTGCACCCGCCCATTTTTGGGCTGAATATCCCATCTCAGCATTTCATCATAGACGGCGTTTGCTTCGTCAATTCTGCCAAGCCTCAACAGGGCCTCTAGATGCGGCGCGAAGGCCGAGGCAAATGGATGCTTGTCAAATTGCAAAGCAGATCCACCGATGAAATATAAATGAGTGCCTCCGCCGGGCGTCCACTCCACTGTTTCTGGGCTGCCTTTGATCACATTTCCAAATCTTCTTGCAATTCTGGCCAGCTTGTCCACCATGCTCCAGTCTTTTTTTGCTTTCGACTCGGCCACTAGCCAAACACAGACTTCAGGATCAGGGCAATAAAAACTGTAGCTGCCAAACCGCTCATCAATCAGTTCCAAAGAATTGACAAATGGGGTCCAGTTGTAGCCCCCCATGCCCCGCGCCATCCATGCCCAGATATTCCATAGGCGGTAATTTGTCGGATCCTGCCTTAGCTCCGATTCCACTTTTGGGATGCGCTTTCGGAAGACTGCCCTCATCTGCTTGCTGTATTTTTCGGGCTGGTCTAAGTCCACCGAGAAAAAATCTATGTTAACGCCCAGCCACGAGCCGCTGAACACCTTGTCTGTTTCAGAGGCCATCACCGCCCATGTCCGCAAGTCTGTTTCATCCTCTAGGTCTTTGTCAACGCCCTTGGGCATTACGGACAGAGCCCGGCGGCGGACTTCGTTTAGCAGGTCTCTTGTGGCGTCCAGGTGCCCTGGGTTCTCCCTAAGAAAATCCCTCAATTGCCTAGCCGGGGTCTTGATTCCCCTTCTCTCCAGCATTTGGTCAAGTTCCTTTGGGCTTGGAGCCTGCTGGCCAGAAACGATAAATTTGTTTCCGAAGTCCAACGCCGTCCAAGTATCTGCGCCGCTGATGCCATATTTCTGCCTGAACCAGCTTTCAAAGGCGTTGATGTCGCGCACCACGAATGGCGAAAAATTCTCCTTGCTGACAACGAGCTTGGCCCTATCTAGCAAGATGAAGCCGTGGCCGAATATCTCATCGGAGCCAAGCGTCTGATTCCACTTGGCTATATCGTCTGGCTTCCATTCTCCCAGCAAAACGATTTTGTTGCCCTTGTACCTGGCAATGTTGACATCAAAATCTGTCTGCGAAAAAAGTAAAGGAGCAAGGGCAATAGAGGACATTGCCGCAGCGAGCAAGCGTTTGAAGCTGACAAAACACATATCGAAATCCTTTGTTGTCTTTAAATTATATCAAGTCCAAAATTTTGATCAGGCTTCCGCCGCGATAATTGCATCCATGGCGCCGCTATGCTTCACTGTTGCGTTGTCGCTCTCATGGTTCTCGGCACTCAGCACCAATTTGTCTTCGCTGACGTCAACCTTGGCATGGCCGCCGCGCTTGAGTTTGCCAAACAGGATTTCTTCTGCCAGTGGGCGCTTTACGTGTTCCTCGAATACCCTTGCCATCGGGCGGGCGCCCATGCTTGGGTCGAAGCCCTTGTCTGCCAGCCATTCCCTTGCGGCTACAGACAGGCCCAGTTCTACTTTTTTTTCTGCCAAGAGTGACTGTAGCTCGGCGGCGAATTTGTCAACGACGCGCAGCATCTCCTGCCGCCCCAGTGGATTGAAGTAGAGTATCGCGTCCAGCCTGTTGCGAAACTCTGGGCTGAATGCCTTTTCTATGGCACCTTTCGCGCTTTTTGCGCCCTTGGCGTTGCCTGCGCCAGAAAACCCCAAGCCGCGTTGGTTTACGCTCTTAGAACCCGCATTTGTCGTGAGGATCAAAATGACGTTGCGTAAGTCGGCCTTGCGCCCGTGCGAATCAGTCAGCGTGGCATGATCCATCACTTGCAACAGGATAGAAAATAAATCCTCGTGCGCTTTTTCAATTTCGTCCAACAAGAGTACCGCATGGGGCTGTTTTCGGATGGAGTCCACCATCAGCCCACCGCCATCGAAACCCACGTATCCTGGCGGAGCTCCGATGAGGCGACTGACCGCATGTTTTTCCATGTACTCGGACATATCGTAGCGAATGAATGGCACGCCAAGGATGCTTGCCAACTGCTTGGCCAGCTCTGTCTTGCCCACGCCCGTGGGACCGGCGAACAAAAATGACCCGCTGGGCTTGTCGTGTCCTTTAAGCCCCGAGCGGCTAAGCTTTATTGATGTGACAACGCTCTCTATCGCCTCGTCTTGGCCATATATTTGCTTTTTTAGCCCATCCTGCAACCCGGCCAAGCGCTCCGCATCGTCCGACGACACAGACTGCAGAGGCACCCGCGCAATCTTGGCGACTATGGCTTCTATGTCAACGGCCCCCAATTCGGGCTTGCGCTTTTCGGCGGGCAGCAGCCGCTGCGCCGCACCCGTCTCGTCCATCACGTCAAGCGCCTTGTCGGGCAAGAAATTGTCTCTCAGGTGCCTTGCGGAAAGCCTAACGGCGGCCTCCAATGATTCATCCGCGAACTTTACGCCGTGGTGCTTCTCGTAGGCCCCACGCAGCCCTTTAAGTATGTCAATGGCTTCTGATTCTATTGGCTCTGGAAGCTCGATGGTCTGGAACCTGCGCGAAAGGGCCCTGTCTTTTTCAAAGCCGCCCTTGAGGTCTTGGTAAGTGCTGGCGCCTATGCAGCGCAGCGTCCCGTCTGCAAGGGCCGGCTTTAGCAGGTTGCCAGCGTCCATGGTACCCTCGCCAGCGGACCCAGCCCCTGCGAGGGCATGGATTTCATCAATGAACAGCAGGGCGCCGGGCTTCTTTTTCAGCGCGTCCAACACTGATTTGACCCTAGCCTCGAAATCGCCCCGATAGCGGGTGCCAGCCAATAGCCCGCCCAAGTCTAGGGAATAATAGGCGGTCGCGGCCAAGCCATCTGGCACTGCCCCTTGGTGAATCCGCAGCGCCAAGCCTTCCGCCAGCGCTGTTTTGCCAACCCCCGCCTCGCCCACGAGCAAGGGATTGTTTTTCTTGCGGCGGCAGAGAACGTGCATGATGCGCTCCAGTTCGGCCTCGCGCCCGACCAGCGGGTCAATTAGGCCCTGCTTGGCCTTTTCCAGCAAGTCAACTGCGTATGCCTCTAAGGCATTGCCGTCTGGCTCGGCTTCCTCAGCGCCTGTCGGTATTGGACGAGGGATCTGCATTGGGCCGACATGCGCCGCCGATGACTTAGATGAATGCGATGGCTTAGACTGCCTTGAAGGCGAACCGCTGCCGTGACTCAGGAAGCGCAGCAGCGGCAGCCTATGCACCCCATGCTTGCTCAGCACAAACGATGCAAAACTTTCGGTCTCGGGCAATATGGACGCCAGCACTGCGCCAGAATCAATGAAATCGGACTCGCTGGCTATGGAGTGGACGATTGCCCTCTCCATGACCCTGTGGAACGCTATGGTGGGGGTGGGATCAGGCGCCTGCTTCCAAGGGGCCGGCTCCATCTGGGCAAGGTGGATTTCCAGCTCGCGCCATATTTCATCAAAGTTGCCGCCGCAGGCCCTTATGGCCTTGATGACAAGGGCATCGTCCTTGAGGCTCATCAACAGGTGCTCAACAGTCAAATACTCATGCCCCTTTTGGGTCGCCAGCCAAAAAGCTGATTCTATTGATTTATGGAGCGCTGGGGACAGCTTTGGTCTCTCTGACATCAGACATCCGGCTCAAAAGTACACAGCAGTGGGAATTCATGCTTTTCTGCCAAGCGCGTCACCTGCTCAACTTTGGTCTCTGCCACTTGGTAAGAATAGACGCCCGCAACGCCTATCCCCATATTGTGGACAGCCAACATTATTGACACGGCCTCTGGTTCTGGCTTGCGGAACACCTGCTGGAGGATGAACACGACAAAATCGCGCGTGGTGTAGTCGTCGTTGTGCAAGATCACCCGGTAGAGCGGCGGGGCCTGCAGCCTTTCAAGGCTATCGGTCAGCAGCCCTGCACCCTGTTTTGGATTTGCGCCCACACTAGACATAGTTATATTTTATATCCAAAAAACTCTAAAATGCCCACCGTTTTTTATTCGGTTTCAGGGTGCTTTCGTTTGCCAGCCAAACCTGACAACCATTCCAAGGTATAATTATCTTAGGTTCGTATCACTTTCAATAGCCATTGGGAGGCCCTACTAATGCTGATTCAAATGAAACATTTGCTTTGCCTGGCCCTCGCGGCTGCCTTCGCGTTTGCAGGAGATGGCCGCGTCCAGTCGCCAGACGCTCGCTGGAAGACCATCAAGACGAAGCACTACCGCATTTACTACCCAGCCAACCCCAAGGGGGGCTTCGAGTCTTTTGCCTTTGAGGTGGCGTCAAAAATAGAGGGGATACACAGCAAGGTGTCAGAGTTTGTTGGCTTCGAGGAAAAGGGGCCTGTCACCGTGCTCATCCAAGACCCCATCTTGGAGGCCAACGGCTCCACTTTGCCATTGCTGAAAAATCCCAAGGTAGTGCTATGGAAAACCCCGCCCGACTCTGATTCCGAAATAAGCCATTATGACAATTGGGTTGACTTTCTTGTTACTCACGAGCTAGTCCATCTGCACCATCTGATGCGCCCCAAAAATGGCCAGAGTTCAGAAAAACACTGGTTCGACAGCCTGAACCCAATTAACTGGTTAAACCCATTTTCTATGATTGGCCCGATCATATTGAAGGCCCCCAGGCTAATACTTGAAGGCTACGCCACACTGCTGGAAGGCCGCATAACTGGCTCGGGCAGGCCGCATAGCGCGTACCGCGCCGCGGTAATCCGCCAGTGGGCCATCAGTGGCAAATTGCCCAACTACGATGACGCATCCAGCGGCGGCGGTTTCAAGGGCGGTTCCATGGCATACCTTCTGGGTAGCGCATACTTAGAGTGGCTGGAGAGCCAGCACCCCAACGAGCCAGACATCTTAGTCAAGTTTTGGAAACAATTGACTTCAAAGAGAAACAGGAACTATTCCGATTGCTTCAAGGCCACATTCGGCGGTGGAGGGCCCGAGCAAAGCTACAACAGGTGGAGGGCCAAGGTCACGTACGATGCGATGGCCTTTGAGCAGAGCCTAAAGCAAAAGGGCATGATACGCGAGGGCAAGGTCGTATTTGCCAACAATGGCGAAATCACCGACTTGGCAACCAGCCCTGACGGGACAAAGCTGATGGCCAGAGTCCTCACGAATGACAACGAAGCAGGCATCCGCGTCTGGGATCTTAAAGCCGCGCCGGAAGAAGACAAAGAAGAAAAGAGATGGGCCGAAAAGAAAAAAAATGATCCAAACGAAGTAGAGGATCGCAAGCCCGACTGGACAGAGCCAAAAGTATTGACCATCATAGGCCGGCGCAACGGGTATTTGCCGCGCCGCGCTTGGTGGACGGGGGACGATCAAATCACGTTTGAGCTGAGGCAGCCGAACAGCGAAGGCATGTTGGAGCAAACTTTTTGGGCATACGACGTAAAGAACAAGACTGAAAAAAGAACCAAGAAACCAGAAATTGCCCAAAACAACGAATACTCTTGGAAAGAAATAGACGGTGCGTGGAACATAGCAAAGACGCTGCCCGATGGCAGTGAACAGCAAATGACCAGGACATTGTCCGCGGCCTGGCAACCAGCACCATCGCCTGATGGCAAGGCCCTTTACTATGTGAGCCTAGGCGCATACGGCTGTCAAATACGCATGCTGGACCTCACGGAGCCAGCACTGGAACCTGCGGCCATGCCAACCCCAGAGGCATTGATGGCCCCAGGGGCAATCCTGAGCGCGCCAGACAGCCCCAGCCTGCTGCCCCCGCCAAGCAAGGAAACCCCCGCCCCAAAAAATTATTCAGTGAGGGACTCCCACGATTTTGTCTTTGCCGGAAATAGCTTTTCGATCAGCCCAGCCACAGATACATTTGCGATTGGCTTCAATGGGGCGGATGAGCTAGACCGCCTGCGTTGGTACGCTGCAGGGGCATATAGCTACCGTGGCAATGGGCCAACTGGCTACGGCTTGGGCCTGATGTACCGCGGCTGGCGGCTTGCCCCAAGCCTACAGGCGTTCAGCAGCCTAGAAAAGCCCAGCAAGCAAAGGTTCGCCCCAGTAGATGGCCTAGACAGGGAAAGACAGGGGGCTGAACTAGCATTCACATGGGACAAAAAAGGGCTGTCCCTCATCGCAATAAAGCCATTCGCCGCGTATGAATCCATCAAAGGCGTAGAGCAACTTAGTCCACAGGACACAGATCCACCGATTTGGGTACCCTATGCCGACTCCCCAGCAATCGAGCTTGGCCTACAGAATATGGATCGCCTCATGGCGGGGATGATGGCAGCTTTTTCCACAAAACGCACCAAATCGGGCAAAAATGGCGAATGGGGCTTTGGCTTTTCTGCTTCTCTGAGCGCCGCTTTTGGGCTCACTGAATTGAGAACCACATCTTTTGAGCCAACGCCGATACAGCATTATTCTGATGACGAAATTTTCAAAAATGCCGACAACTGGAACCTTGTCAGATTCAGCGCCGGCCTAAGCCTTGTCATGGCGGGAACCACCATAAGCGTCAGTGCAGAGGAAGGAAGGGTCGGAGGCAATTATGGCGTCTTGGACGCCTTCCACCTCGGCGGGCTAAACGTGACCCTAGTCCCCGACGGCCTAGACATAAACCGAATCCAACAGGCCGCACTGCCAGGCTTCATTCAAAGCGGCGACAGAATGAGAAGGTTCAAAGTATCCATGTTTGAAGATATTTTTTATTATGAAAGGGTGGCAGTCTGGAACTCGAAAGGGCCTAGCCCTGAATACACTCGCATCATCGGCGCAGAACTGAACCTAGATGACTTGATTGACAACAATACAGCAATGCTCATTGGCGCGACACCCATGTTTTCGCTTGGAGTCCACTACCCGCTGGACGGAATAATGAAAAAAAGATGCGTGGTGACATTAAGCATGGGCTTCAGGCTGTGACGCGCATGTTGTTTTGACGCCCCCCCAAGATAATGCCTCGGCAGGGGCAAATCAAAATCGAGCGGACGCAAGAAAAAGGAACGACAAGATGCTATTAACCATTACGTACATTGGCCAAGACACAACCGACTTGGGCCACCTGCTCCACAAAAACCCATACCGTCCCCAAGTTTTTGAACTGAGCCACGGCAAGGCTTTCGTCTTTTATCCAGAAATATCAAACGAGCGCACTACTGCCGCCTTGCTTTTGGACATAGACCCGATTGACTTGGCAAGGGGCAAGGTAGGCTCAACAGAAGGCGGACTGTTCGACTACGTAAACGACCGGCCCTATGCGTCATCGTCTTTTTTGAGCACAGCCATCTCCAGCGTATTTGGCACCGCCATGGCCGGGCGCTCCAGCAAGCACCAGGAGCTGGCCGACACCCCGCTGAATTTGACAGCAACTGTCACAATGCTGCCATGCAGGGGCGAGCAGGAAAAACTGAAGTGCGTGTTCGAACCGCTTGGCTACGAAGTGGACTTTGAAGCCTTTGTGTCCGATGAGGCTTTTCCCCATTGGGGCGGCAGCAAGTACGTAAATCTGACTATCAGGGGGATGGTGCGCCTATGCGACCTCCTGAGGCACCTATATGTGCTAATTCCAGTGTTCGACAGGCAAAAGCATTACTGGGTGGGCCCCGACGAGGTGGAAAAACTGTTGAGCCACTCCAAGGACTGGCTGCCGAACCACCCCGAAAAGGAATACATCACAGGCAGCCTGTACCGCCGCCGCTCCCTAGTCAACATGGCGTTTGAAAGACTATCGGTGGCCAACGCAGCGGACGGCGAAGTGCTGGGTTCCGAGGCGCAGGACTCCAGAAAAGAAACCGACGAACACCTGACACTGAACAAACAGCGCCTTGGAAGCGTGGTGGCCGCGCTAAAGAGCTGCGGCGCAAGGCGCGTGATTGACCTTGGCTGCGGGGAGGGCAATCTGCTGAACCTTTTGGTCAAGGAGCGTCAGTTTTCCAATATAACTGGCGTTGACGTGTCCCATGTAGCCCTAGAGCGAGCCAGCGAAAGAATGAAACTGGAGAGCGCAGGGGATTATATGCGCCAGCGAGTCCAGCTATTTCAGGGTTCTCTCACATACAGGGACGAGCGTTTTGCGGGGCATGACGCAGCCTGCGTCATTGAAGTCATCGAACACTTGGACATCCCGCGCCTTGCCGCCTTCGAGCGCGTCTTGTTTGAATTCGCCAAGCCATCAACGGTGGTGCTTACAACGCCAAATCAAGAATACAACGCCATCTACGAAAGGCTGGGCGATGGGGAAAGGCGCCACAGCGACCATCGCTTTGAGTGGACGCGGGCAGAGTTTCGGGATTGGGCTTCAAAGGTCGGGGAAACCTATGGCTATTCTGTCCGTTTCTCCGAAATAGGGGACATAGACGAAAAATGCGGAGCTCCAACACAGATGGGGGTGTTCACGCTATGCGGATAGAAATTCCCGAAATCGCGGTAGTGGCTATTGTGGGCGTGTCCGGCAGTGGCAAATCAACATTCGCCAAACGTTTTTTTAAGCCGACAGAAGTGCTTTCCTCAGACTATTTCCGCGCCCTAGTCTCTGACGACGAAAACAATCAGCAAGTGTCCAAGCAAGCATTCGACGCCCTACACTATGTGGCCAACAAACGGTTGGAGCTCGGCCACCTGACGGTGATAGACGCTACAAATGTTCAAAAGGAAGCCCGCGTTTCAATATTGCAGCTTGCTCGAGAGCAGAACTGCCTCGCGGTGGCCATAGTGCTGGACACGCCAGAGAAATTGTGCAAAGAGCGCAACAAAGAGCGATCAGACCGCAACTTCGGCGGACATGTCATAAGCCGTCAAGCAGAACAGTTGCGCCGATCTATCCATAATTTGCAAAAAGAAGGTTTCCGGTACGTTTACGTGCTGAACAGCGAAGAAGAGATTGCAAGCGTTGAAATCATCAGAACTCCGCTTTGGAACAACAAAAAGAGCGAAACTGGCCCATTCGACATCATCGGCGACATACACGGCTGCTATGACGAACTCTGCGCCCTGCTGGGCAAACTGGGCTATTCGGTTGACAAGGCAAACTGCACAGCCGTACCGCCAGATGGGCGCAAACTTGTGTTCCTTGGAGACCTCTGCGACAGAGGGCCAAACAATATTGAGGTGCTGCGCCTAGCGATGAGCATGGTTCAATCTGGCTCCGCTTTTTGCGTGGCCGGGAATCATGACATGAAATTACTGAAATACATGAAAGGGTCCACTGTCAGCTTGACCCACGGACTCGGAGCCACGGTTGAACAGCTTGGCGCCCAAAATGAAGAGTTCGCGGCAGAAGTCAAAACATTTTTGGACGGCCTAATAAGCCACTATGTGTTTGATAGCGGCAAACTGGTAGTCGCCCACGCTGGGCTTAAGGAAAAATACCAAGGCCGCAGCAGCGGGCGGGTGCGCGAATTCTGTCTGTACGGAGAAACCACGGGCGAAACGGATGAATACGGCCTGCCAGTGCGCTTGCCGTGGGCGAGCGAATATCGCGGCCGTGCCACTGTGGTCTATGGCCACACTCCCATGCCAGAAGTCGAATCGGTCAACAACACATTCTGCATTGACACTGGCTGCGTATTCGGTGGCAAGCTAACAGCGTTCCGCTATCCAGAAAAAAAAATAGTGCAAGTGGATGCCGAGCGTGAATACTATGCCCCCGCAAAACCATTCCTCGACAAGCCCCTTGCCGATAGCGACGTACTGAACATCAATGACGTGCTTGGACAGAGGTACCTCGACACGCGCCTGCGCCGCGGAATCAAAATCAGTCAAGAGCATTCTGCCGCTGCCCTAGAGGTAATGAGCCGTTTTGCAGCCGACCCCCACTGGCTGATTTACCTGCCGCCCACTATGTCCCCATGCGAAACAAGCAAGCTGAATGACTATTTGGAGTACCCCACAGAAGCCTTCGGCTACTACAAGACGCGGGGCATAGGCAAGGTCGTTTGCGAGCAGAAGCACATGGGTTCTCGCGCTGTGCTGGTGCTATGCAAAAACCTTGAAACCGCCGCAAGGCGTTTTAAGGTGAACGATGGCAGTTTTGGAATCATCTACACCCGAACCGGAAGGCATTTCTTCGATAACGGTGAAATCGAGAATGTGATACTGGCACGGCTGCAAAACGCACTGGCGGCATCCAATTTTTGGAATGACTTGCAAACCGATTGGGTATGCTTCGATGCCGAACTGATGCCCTGGTCGGCAAAAGCGCAAAAGTTATTGGAAGAGCAATACGCCCCCGTCGGAAGGTCTGGGCGGACTGGATTGGCCTCAGTCATCAAAGCCATCGAGAGCACCTCCGATTCGCTGGAGAAAAACGCGGCCAACGTAGAATCTGCCGCCCAAAACGTCAGCTTGCCAGACCTTCTGAAGCGTTTTCAGTCACGCGCAGATGCATTGAATCTGTACACGGACTCATACCGCCGTTATTGCTGGAATGTGAATGGCATGGACGACTACCGCATAGCGCCTTTTCATTTACTCGCAACGGAAGGTAAGACTTGGTTTGGCGAAAACCATATGTGGCACATGGAGACCATTGCCAAGTACATGGTCGGGGCAGACCCGATCTTCATGGCAACATCCCACATGCTTGTTGACCTGCTCGACGAAAGCAGCATAGCCGCTGGCATAAAGTGGTGGGAAGATCTGACCGCCTCAGGTGCCGAGGGCATGGTGGTCAAGCCATACGACTTCATTGCCAAAAAAGGCTCCGACCTGCTGCAGCCAGCCGTCAAATGCCGAGGGCGGGAATACCTGCGGATCATCTACGGCCCCGAGTATTTGCTCGAAAACAATTTAGATAGGCTGAAAAAACGCTCACTGTCAAAAAAGCGCGGCCTAGCCCTGAGTGAATTCGCGCTGGGCGTGGAATCTCTGGAGCGCTTCGCCAGAGGCGAGCCACTGTACCGTGTGCATGAATGCGTGTTCGGAGTGCTGGCAATGGAAAGCGAACCCGTTGACCCCAGACTGTGACGACTTGGACTTCAATGCGCTCAAGCCAACTTGCAATAAACCTGTATTCAGTTTATAATCCTAATCTGCAAGGCTCCATCGTCTAGCGGTTAGGACGGCGCCCTCTCACGGCGCAAACACGGGTTCGATTCCCGTTGGGGCTGCCAAGTAGTAGCAAGCATCTTCAAGGATTCCGCTTTGCGAATACCCTGAAATGCTTGCTTTTTTGTTTTTTGTTTAGTGTTGGCGAGGGTTTGGTGGGTAAATGAATGGCACCAAGTACACAAAAAATGTTACAAGCTCTACCGCAGCTTATTTTGAGTTCCGCATTTCTAGGACAATACGCTAGTTCCCTTTAGTGCGACATCACAACAACATCGATTTTTATGCGGCCATCAGATTTCTCAATGGTCACTAGGAATACTTTGCGGCCTTCATCTTTGGCTCTTTTTTTTGCCTCGCTAATATTGTACCGCTCACACACGAGCAGATCGTCTGAATAGTATCTGCCAGAGCCTTGGGAATCGTACTCATCGATGCTCAGGAATTCGATCTTGCCATCGGTTTCCTGCCCAACGGCATAGAACTGGCACGTCCTTGTTCTGGTGTCGCTTGTGGTATTGTTCATAACAGCAATTATAGAGCAAGCCGCATTTTTTGGGAATTGTGCAAATCGAAGAGTCTGCCGATTTTCATTGCATATCAAGCAGCGCAAATCTTTCGTTAATCGTCTGCCTGACGGCTTTTTGCACGTACTTCGACTCTTTGCCGATGTCATCGAAGTTTGTAGTCAATTTCCATCTTGCGCCTATCGCAGGCTGTTGCGGTTGTCAATCAACAGGTTCATTTCTTCCTTATTCTTGATTCCGAGTTCCCGCACATCGTAGGTCTTGCTGCGGAGCAGCGTCAGCGCCCGTGTCCTTTTGTGATCCAGCTTCATGTTCTTCCCCCGATATTCATTCAGACGGCTTAGGCAGGCTGGCAACATGCGGCTTTTCAGGCTCGATGCCGTCCTCCGCGCAGCCCTCAAGATACCATTCTACCGAATCCGCAAATTCGGCCTGCGCTTCCTCAAGTGTCGCGCCCATCACTTCTATCCCGATATTGCGTTGGCCGACCATATTCCCCCAGTAGCGGCATTCATCCTCATCCCACGCAACCACCGCCGTGTAGCCCTTGTAGGTCAGTGTTTCTTGTTTTGCCGCTGTCTGCTCGCTCATCGCCCATCCCAGTGAATGCCTTGCGGCTTCTCTGCCTCTATGCCCTCGTTCTCGCAGTTCGCAAGATACAGGTCTATCCATTCCCTGAAGTCTGCACACGCCTTTTCAAATGTCGCGCCGCGGATGTCGAATGACGTGCGGCGGAGTCCAAGCGCTTCGCCTACAAAGCACCCATCCTCGCGGCTGTAATGGATAGAGGCCGAATAGCCCCTATGGTTCGCTGTCCCTCGCTTCATGGTTTGTTTTTTTCTCGCTCTTCCCGCTTCTTGCGCTGTGCATCCCTGCGGGCTTTCTCTTTCGTTTGAGAAAAATAAGTCCCATTCTGGACTCCCTCAAATGCGGCCTTTTCCAGCGCAGCCATCACTATTTCATGGCCTGCTCCAGCCGGCGGTTTTAGTTCTGCCACTCTTTCCATCAAGTCCGCATGATAGATGACGAAGTCCATGGTTGCGTCATAGTCGGGCTCTATGCCCTCGGACTTGCACCACCAGATAAACATATCTGGATCAATGCGGCAGGGATGAACGTAGGATCCTTCTCTATCAATTTTCTTTAGGTTTTGCAATGCGATATTCCGCCACTCGTCATAGGTGGCGGGAAACTTGTCGCCATCTTTGCATAGCGAGCGGATGCGTTCGTACTCATGGCGTCTGAACCACTGCATCGTACCCTCCGGCACAACAACATCCTCGGCTGTATTCCGCTCTCTTATTTTCTCTTTGAGCCTGCGTATCTCTTGTTCATTTCTGTCCAGATCGTCGTTTAGCCTGTCCAGCATTTCGCGGGTGTTCTCGCACGCCTTGGCAAGGATGTTTCTGATCTTGACTTTCTTTTTAATTATATTGCCGATAGATTTTTGGTATTCTTCCTCTGCCCTCCGCCGCAGTTCGCAGATCAGTGCCTCGTTGGCGGATTCTTCGGCCATGCGTACCATGGCGGCATATCCAAGTTCCACTTTGTCGCGCCTACACCAGTCAGGGAACCAAGTTGGTTCAATGTTTTCGCAGATGACAGTGAAGCCCTGCTCCACAAGCTGCCTGCGGCGATCTTCGGCCTTCTCGAGCCAGTCGGCGAACTTAGGGGGCAGTTCGTCGCAGTCTTGGCACAAGGCTCTGGCGCTGTCGTAGACTTCGGGCCTGAACCAAGGCATGCCAACTATTTGGATTTCATTGTATTTTTCCACTTGTTCCACTTGTACCCCCACGTTTCAATTTTCGCACAAGGCGACAAACCGTTTCCATCTTAAGATGATTCCGTTCATTAAGTGTGGGAACTACATACCTGATTCCACAGAATCCCGCCAAAATCGAGTATATGATTCCCATTTTTGAACATCACCCAAAAGGCTGCCCACTAAAGATCAGAGAAAAAATCAGGATTCACCCAATAACGACCGAGTATTGTCGATGGATAGACAATGCCTTTTTCTATCAACTCCTCTAAACCCGAGAAATACTCCGATTTGGACAAGAACGGAGGCATGACTGAGCAGTGCCCCAGACGGAATTTGGCCGTATCAAAACTGTCCTCATTGCTTTTCCTAACAAGACCAATCGCAGAATAGGCATTCTGCCCCAATGGCGAAAGACCGTCAAGTATCTTTTGATTGTCGCCAGGCAAAACATTTTCCAACCCAATATAAGTGATGCCACGCCCAGAACGAAAAGGATTTTCGTCATCCGGCGTTCTTTCTGTTCCACATGTGGATTCCATCTAGCCCCCTTCAGGATAAATACAGTCTGGGACAGAACAACAAAGAAAACAATGGGAATTATCGTGTTTACTGGGAATCGGAAATTTGCCATAATATACACAATTCACGAAAGGAATTGAACAATGCCTGACAAACAATCGCATGATTCTCCCCTGCCGATCTTGGTGCTGGCTGTGTGCATGGCCGGGACATCCCTGGCCGCAGGTAAAGCACCGCACGCTGTGCCAACCATGGACATGGCTAGTACAACCCTGACCACGATGCAGACGCCGAATGAAGAAGAACTAAAGAAAGCGGTTACAAAAATAGATGCCATGACGAAGGCGACTGCCGAGACCAAAAGGCAGATGGAAGCAACGAACCGTATCGCAGGTTACATGAAGGCTTCAAAGAACATGCCCTCCAAACTCGCCAATAAGGCTGTGACAGAAGCTCAGTACTGGAAAGATGTTTATGTCCTGACGAACCTAGAACTGCTGTCCGCAAAAAGCGACAAGACGAAAGCCGAGACCGCAATTGCGGCTGCCAAGTCAAAGGCGACCGCCGATGCGGCCGCCGAAGAAAAAAAGAAGGCCGACACAAAGGTGGCGGACACCAAGAAAAATTATGACAATGCAAAAAAGAAGGCCGATGACGCAGCCGCAAAAGCCAGGGCCGCTAAAAAAGACCCCAAAGTAGCCGCTGCGAAAGAAAATGAAGCAGCCGCAAAAGCTAAAGCGGACTATGACGCGGCGGTAGCGGCAAAAAGGACCAGTGACGCAAAAGCCACGGCCACGGCTTCAAATGCAAAAAGAGACGAGACGGCGGCGACAAATGCAAAAAATGCGGCCAGGGCTAAAGCGGACACAATCAGCGGACAGAAGCGCATAGTGGAACAATCGAAAGGGCGGGCAACGTCGGCGGCTAATGCATGGGAGGCCGAAAGGAAGCGGATGGAAAACAATCCCTTTAATAGGGCTTGTGACAATGTTGACAGAGCGATTACAGATACAATAGAAAAGGCGAAAGATGATCCCGTGGCGGCGGCAGCCTCCGTCGTGAAAACAGCGATAGGCGGACTAGACGGCGTAGTTACAGGCGCGATTTCCGCAGCTGCGAACAGCGCTTGGTTCAAAGGGACAAAAGTGGGGACCACCGTGGACATTGCC
>JAITFL010000019.1 GCA_031281385.1 Holophagales bacterium | reverse complement strand
AACAATAATGCCGCCTGCCCAAAGTGCGGCCAGACAGCGAACAACACATGCGTCCAAGCCAAAAAGAAATCTGTTGACCTAAGCCTATTGGTGCATCCCCAATGGCTAAAGGGCAGTGACGTTGCCACTGGCGGCTCAGCGCAGGACAGCGCCAAAGACACCGAGGTTTGGGATCAGGACAGGGCGTCGAACATACGCCTGCTGGAAGTGCGCGGCAAACTGCCCGATCTTGTGACTTGCCCAGAAACCAAGGTCACGTTTGCGCCCGAAAAGGGCGTGGTGCCAAAGAAGTCGCATTTTTCATGTGGTGCCTGTGGGACAGTGCAAGATGTACTGACTTCGATAAAGGCAACAAAAAAGACTGGCGCCATGGCGGCTTATGCTATCCAAGCCTATTCCCCAAAGAGGGACGCAGGGGGCGCGATATATGGCGGCAGGTACTTTGCGCCATACACGCTTGATCGAGCCAAGCAGTATGCGGCGGCGTTTCGAGAGTGGGAAGAGAGGAAAGAAGGCGACCTAAAGGACTTTTGGCCGCGCTCAGAGCTTCCTTATGGTTTTATGACGCATCGCTTGAATGGCGGCATCCCAAACCACGGCTTCACACACTGGCACACAATGTTCAATCCCCGCCAGTTGCTTGTCCATGCCCAGTTGCTAAAGGCCATTGTGACAGTGGGCGGCTACGCTTGGGACGTGAGGGAATTTGTGTTGGGCGCGTTCCAAAATTATATCAGACAGAACAATGATTTTTGTTTTTGGCATATAAGAAGAGACTGTGTTGCACCAAGTTTATCGAATAACAATTTTCACCCCAAATCTACAGTTGTCGAAAGTAGTGCTTTTCTTTCCGTAGGCTGTGGCAATTGGGCTTCCTGCACTGAAAATGTTATTGAAGGCAAAGCATGGTGCCCCGAACCTTGGGAATTGGTCAGCGCGGAGGGCCTAAAGCGCGTCAATGAAACACTTGCGGTGGGCATTAGTGGCAAGAGCGCAAAGGTATATCCCGGCGATGCTGTGCTGGGCGCAGAGTTACACTGTTCGTCATCCACGGACTTAGTGCATGTAGGCAACGAGAGCTTAGACTTGGTAATCACAGACCCGCCCTTTGGCGGTCTGCTGCACTATAGCGAACTGTCGGACTTCTTCTATGTCTGGCTGCGCCTGGCACTGAAAGAAAAGTACCCAAATTACTTTGGCCCAGAGTACACGCCAAAAGCACTGGAAGTTGTGGCAAATAGCGCTAGGGAGCCAGAAGACCCAAATGGTTATTACAAACGGTTACTCACAACCTGCTGGCGCGAGGCGCACAGGGCACTTAAACCAAGCGGCATACTGGCTTTCACGTTTCACCACAGTGAGGACGAGCCTTGGGTGGCCGTTCTGGAATCCCTCTTTGACGCTGGGTTTTACTTGGCAGCCACCTATCCCCTGCGTTCAGACGAAACCAAGGGCGAGGGCCAGTTCGGCTCTAGGCTCATAGAGTTCGACATCATACACGTCTGCCGCAAGCGAATGGAAGAGATAAGGCCGGTGAGCTGGCCGCGCATGAGGCGCGAGGTGCTTTCCGACGTGGGCCAACTAAAGGACATACTGGAGAACCACGCCAAGGGTGGGCTGGGGTCAGCAGACCTACAGGTGATAAAGCGCGGCAAGGCACTGGAGTACTATTCGCGCCACTATGGCAAGGTGATGCAGGACGAAGAAAACGCCATGAGCGTGGCGGACGCGCTGGTGGGCATTAACCTGCTGCTCAACCAAGGGGGGGACGAAAGTTCAGATGGCCCGCCCAAAGAGGCGCTGCCCACAACTTGGTACTTTCTCAAAATCTTTGGCGCGTCCAGCCAGATAGACCGCGACCAGATGCAAAAATTTCTCAGGGGCACGGGCGTGGCGCCCAATGAATTTATAGACAACGGGTGGTGCTCTGAAAGCAACAAGGTGTTCATCCGCACGCCCGCGCAGGAATTTGCCAAGACCTGGGTGGGCAGGCACAGGGACAAGCTGACGCGGGACTTGGATCAGGCGCTGGTCATCATAGGCGCCTGTTTCGACGGCAGCGGCATGAACGCCGAGGAGACGCTGAAAAACCCCAACTTTAGGCCCAAGTCATCCTTGGGTCCGCTGCTGGAGTGGTTCAAGCGCAAGGGCCCAGACGAGGCCACAAGCGCCGCCGCAGACCGCGCACTGTACTTTTTCAACAAGTGGAAACAGGCCCACGCGCAAAAGCAAACTGGCGCAAAGGGCAGCACAAAGGAAGGCTGGCTGTTTGGGGAAGAAGAAATATGAGAACAGTTGACAGTTGCGGAGATAAGCATGATCCAAAATAGCGACACTTCTTGGCAAAGGCTTGGCACTTCATGGATATGGGACAACGAGGCCCGAAACAAGGTGTGCGCGGCAGAAGAGGCCTGGAGCCTTTGGCGCTTTTTGGCGGCTGCTAAGCACAATGATTGGCCCGAACTGCCCCCCAGCAACAACAACAAGACACTTGTGGTGGCAGGGCTGGACGCGGGGCTTGACCTGCTTTCGCTAACCGAGGCGGGCGATTGGCTGCGCTTCGAGTACAAACACGCTCTGCTCGAATACCAAAAACAATATGGCAACGACAGGGCCCTTGTGTTTTGGCTGCCCACGCCCCAGCGCGTGCCGCCCCGCCTAAAGGTGATGGACAACGACGACGTTATTTGGACTCCCACAGATAGACAGTGCCAGGCCAGCGGATCCAACGCCAACATTGACTTTGGCCACAAACTATGGGGAAGCCCAAGCGACTACCCGCAAGAGATACTGCTAGAGAGCGGCGGAAAACCAGTCGGCCTGCACTATAGGAGGTTCAGCTAGGATTGGCATCTTGCAAAGCTCTAATTTTTTTGGGCAGTGCGGCTCCGATTAACAAATTGACAATGGAGCCTCTTGCAAAACTCGAAGAATTTTGTGTGCATGACTCCGTTCAGCACTGGCACTCAATCTGTTTCTGGCTCCTGATTCTATCTTTCGTACTCGGTGTGAGCGCCACGGCAATTTGCTTCGTTTTTTGCCGGGTCATGGAGTTCACCCGGATGCTATACTGGGGGAAGGCGCTTAGTGGCGCTAATGCTGGGCGCGGCGGGGGCAGCGTCCGGCCGTAGCGGCACTTTGCTGCCTTTCTTACCGTCGTCGCTCGCAACTTCTCGGTATCCTGCGCTTGCGCTTGGATACGCGAGACATCCTCCGTTGGTTTCTGCGGCACATTGGACGATAATGATTCCATGGACGTTTTCAACTTTGTTCGATGTCGTTTTCGCGCCGCCCCGGTCGCCCCCCAGACCCCCTGCCGCGCTTCGCACGGCCTCTTCGATGGTCGGGCGGATGCATGGAGATGGCTCCGATGGGCGTGAGGACAGTTTTGCAAGTGGCTCAGTTGACAATGGAACAAGCGGCCATGCATCTTGTATTTACCGAATCAGCAATAGGATTTGATGTTACAAGTATCTCTGGAAGCGAAGCGGCGACATGCAGACACTAAAAAAAATAGAGATCAAGGGCTTCAAGTCAATAGAAAACGCCGAGCTGACGCTTGAAAATCTCAACGTGGTGATAGGCGCAAATGGGTCGGGCAAAAGCAACCTGATGGGTGCGTTCAAGCTGCTGGAGCAATATGCCTCGAACTGCCTCAAAGTGCATGTCGCCGACGAATCAGACCATTTTTTGCACCATGGCTCCAAAACAACGCCCGAAATATCAGTGAAGCTGTTTTTTGAGGGCGAAACATTTAGCGTTTCGCTAAAAAACGAGCGAAGCTCGCTGGTCGTGGTGGAGGATTCACAAAAATCAGTGCGCGACATAGCCCAAAAATGGGTAGCCTATCACTTTGACGACACGTCTGATTTGTCCCCCGCAAAGCGGATCGCCGATTTGCATGACAATCGCTGGCTTCGTCACGACGCCGCAAACCTTCCCGCATTTCTGTACTGGATGCAGGAAAAAGAACCCATTTCCTTTCGGATGATCGAAGAACACGTCAGGCTGGTCGCGCCATTCTTTGATCGCTTTGTCCTTGCGCCCCATCATCTGAACGAAAACAAGATCAAGCTGGAGTGGCGGCAAAAAGGCTCCAACGCCTATTTTAACGCATACTCCCTTTCCAGCGGCACGCTGCGCTTCATCTGCCTAGCCGCGCTGCTGCTGCAGCCCGAGCCACCGCCCCTAATACTGCTGGACGAACCCGAACTTGGCCTGCATCCTTTTGCCATCCGCGTTTTGGCAGAAATGCTGGACGCGGCGGCAACGCGCAGCCAAGTGATAGCAACAACGCAGTCGGTCACGCTGCTCAACCACTTTGGGCCAAATGACGTGATAGTGGCCGAACACGATGGATCAAAGACAACCTTCAATAGGCTAGACAGCGAAAAACTCAAAGGCTGGCTGGAAGAATACAGCCTTGGGGAGCTTTGGGAAAAGAACGTCCTTGGGGGCAGGCCATGATGCGCCTGCTGATGCTGCTGGAAGGCCAAACCGAAGAGGCATTTGTAAAGGCCACGCTGGGCCCGCACTTTAACGCATGGCTGAACAAATTGGAATCACTAGGCCAAGGCGCCCAATGACGACAGCGACAGAGAATATCATCGCACCCGGCATGCGCATCAGGCACCCCGAATACGGCAGGGGCGTAGCCCTTGGCGCCGAGCAAGATGGCTACATCCGCGCTTTCTTTGGCAGCGGCGAGCGCTTGGTGCCAATTGGCTCGTTGCAACTGGAGCTAACGAGGGCCGAGCAGATATTGGGCGGCGTAAGCGGCGGCCACGAGAGGGCGCTAAGGGCCTGGCTGTCATTCGAGTCCCACGCGCTGCCGCTTATGGAAAACGCCCCTGCGCTTACTTCGGCCAAGATAGACCTGCTGCCGCACCAAGTGGTGTTGACGCACCGAGTGGCCAACGCGCATAGGCGACGCTTTTTGATAGCGGACGAGGTGGGGCTTGGCAAAACAATAGAAACGGCCCTGCTGCTGCGCGAACTGGCCAGCAAGGGCGAATTGTCACGCGCCCTGATAGTGGTTCCGGCCGGGCTTGTGAACAACTGGCACCGCGAGCTTAACGAGGTGTTCCACTTGGATTTCGAGGTGTTCGGCTCGGAGGGCGACGTGACAGACCGCAAAAGCAACGCCTTTGCCAAGCACGACAGGCTCATAGCCAGCATAGACACACTAAAGCGCCCCGCACGCATCAAACGCCTGATGGAAGCGCCGCCGTGGGATCTGATAGTGTTCGATGAGGCGCACCACCTAACGGCCCTGCGCCACAGCGGCAGAAAGGTGAAAAAGACGGAAAACTACAAGCTGGGCGAGGCCCTTGGTGGGCGCACCAGGGACATCTTGATGCTTTCGGCCACGCCGCACCAAGGGGATCATTTTAGATTTTGGATGCTGACGCAGTTGCTGGATCCGGGGCTTTTCTGCGACCCGACCGACATGGTGGAAAACCGCCACAGGCTAAACCAGATGATGATCCGCCGGACAAAGGCGGACGCATGCCGGCCCGACGGCTCGCCCCTGTTTGCGCGGCGCCAGGTGACGACAGAATCTAGCATGATGTCAGACGAGGAAAAGTTTTTTTACGACAAGCTGCGCGACTACCTGATGGACGGCTTCAACCTGGCCCGCCGCCAAGGCAACCAAGGCCGCGCACTGGGCTTTTTGATGGTCATATTCCAAAAAATCGCGGCCAGCAGCTTTGCGGCGGTGCGCCGCACGCTTAGAAAACGCCTGCTCGCGCTGACGCTGCACGAATCGCTGCTGCGGGACAAGGCTCTGGACGCCGAGGGCCGCGAGCAGTTGCTGTCTGAAGCGCGGGAGATGATACACAACGACATGGGCCTGCCCCGCGACAATCTGGGCCGCATCGAGGCCGACCGCATTTTGGCCGACATGAAGTTTAGGCTTGCAAAAAAACTGGACGAGGAAAGACTGGAACAGGCGGCGGACAACCTTGGCGCGGAAAGGCTTGCCCTGGAATTCGAGGACGCCGCCCCCATCGCGGTGAGCTTGGCGCTGCCCAAAGAGCGCGAGCGCATACGCGAATTGCTCGCGGCCATGCCCGCAAAGCGCGAGACCAAGGTGGCAAAGTTGTTGGAGGGCCTTGGCAAGCTGTGGAGCCAAGACCCAAAAGAAAAGATAGTCGTATTCGCCACCTACCTTGGCACAGTCGAACTATTGATAAAAGAGATAGACGGCCATTTTCCGGACAAGGGGACGACAGTCCTAAAGGGCGGGGACCATGGCGCAAAGGCGGCGTCGCTGCGCCGCTTCCAAAAGACGGACGGCCCTCGCGTGATGGTCTGCACCGCAGCGGGGCGCGAGGGCATCAACCTTCAATTCGCAAGAGTCCTGTTCAACTTTGACCTGCCCTGGAACCCGATGGACATGGAGCAGCGCATAGGGCGCATACACCGCTATGGGCAGCGCCACACGGCCCAAGTGTACAACCTGGCGCTTTCGGACACCATAGAGGGCAAAATCTTTATGATGCTGGACGAAAAACTGGAAGAGATAGCCCGCGCCGTTGGAAAAATAGACGACGCGGGAAACGTGGCAGAAGACCTGCGATCCCAAATATTGGGCCAACTGTCCGAAAGGATCAACTACGACCGCCTTTACCAAGAGGCGCTTTCGGACCCAGAGCTGAAGCGCACCGCGGAAGAGCTGGAGGCCGCGCTGCAAAATTCCAAGGAAGCCAGAGATGTGGTGTTCGACCTGTTCCAAAGCCTAGAGGGCTTCAGCCTAGACGACTATAGGCCATACTCCGACGTCAAGAGTAGTGTAGAGAGGCTTGTGGAGTTCTTTTCTGCATCGGCTGCGCTCTCTAAGCAAAAACTGCAAAAGACAGGCGACGAAACTTATGACCTGCTGGACGCGGAGGGCGCTTCGGTGGCCCGCTTCACCACAAACCGCGAAAGGGCGACCGAAGACGACGGCAGCCAACTGATGGGCCTTGACCACCCTCTGGTAAAAGAGGCACTGGATCGCTGGCGAACCCTGCCGCCAGAAGAGATTGGAATATCCGTGTCCGATGGAACGGGCGGCATGGACGGCTCTAACGGACTTGCTGAACCCGCGATGCTGTCTATGTGGGCGGTGGAGGTGTCCAAGGGCATGGAGCGCCGGGCTTCCCTGCTGCCCATAGCCGTTGACCTAGAAGGCAAGCGCCTGCCCGCGATAGAGCATCAGGCGGCAAAATACTTTAGAGCCAAACCCTCTCCCCCCGCCCTACAGCAAGAGCAGAGGATGGAACTGTTTGAAAAATTCGTGGAGCCCGCTCTGCAAAGAGAGATCAAGCACCGAAACGCCGCCAGCTTTGACGGCGACTACAGGGCCGAGCTGATAGGATACATCGAGATTGCACCGCAAAATAAGGGTTGAAGCCAATCAATCGAGCTTAGAGCGCCGCCGTTTGCTGCTGAATCCTTCAACGTTTTTTTTGCTTAGGTCATCCATGCAATCCCCCAGCAATACTTGTGTTTAGGAACTCCAAAGACACAAAACATGTATGAAACATTCACAAAACAAAGATGAAACAGTATCGAACAGAGATGAAACAGCAGTGAAACAGACATGAAACAGCTTCCCCCCCCGCGAAACCTAAGCCGTAGGCTTAGGGATGGTGTCTCTTTTTCTCAGATGCTCTTATGTGCATGGTTGCCCCCTCTTTCAGTCATCGCATTTATAGCCGCCCTGATGCTATAGCGACCGGATTTATCGTTTATTATCAACCATTTAGCTATGGCAACAAAAACAGCATGCCCCCAGTTATGCCCCTGCAACTGGTCTCTTGAAAATGTTGATTCATGGCTGCCTATCTAAAAATGTACACGCAAGCGAAATCAATGTCAATCCCAAATGATTGCCCGTATCTGTGTATTTTGGCTCTGTCCAATCGTTCCAACTGCACTACTCGCCATCCTGCTCGTCGTCACTTTCGTGGAAGTATTCGATCTGTTTCTGGACAGCACCCTTGGGTATTGGCATGCGGCGACCCAAGCGCTCACGCGCCTCCAGCAGGATCGCCTTTAGTTTTTCTTCAAGAACCGCCTTTGGCGGCAGGTCGGTCCAATACTCCGCGACGGCTATCCCAGACTTGTTCAGCTCCATCAGTTCAATCTGGTTGCGGCTCGCCTTCGTGCAGAGTATCAGGCCTATCGGCTCGTTCTCGCCCTCCCGCCGCTCGTACCTGTTCAGCCACTTCAGATAGAAGTCCATCTGGCCGGCGTACTGGGGCAGGAACTTGCCGACTTTCAGCTCCACCGCGATGAGCCGCTTCAGCGTCCTGTGGAAGAATAGAAGGTCTAGGGTAAAGTCGTCCCCGTCCATCGTCATGCGCTTCTGCCGCTCCACGAATGCGAAGCCGTGCCCGAACTCCAGTATGAACGCCTCCAGCTCCGCCAGTATGGCTTTCTCCAAATCTGCTTCAAGGTAGTTGTCCTTCAGGCCAAGTGTGTCCAGCAGGTAGGGGTCTTTGAATACGTTGAACGGCACGGCGGACTGCTCCGTCAGGGCGGCGTTGGCGATTTCGCTGCGCTCGAATGCCTTCCGCGATATTTGGCGGCGGAGCTCCCGGATGCCCAGCCGCCGATCCAAAGCGTCTTTCGCGTAATATAGCCGCGCTTCTTCCGTGCCTATGCGTATGAGCTCGCAAAAATGCGACCAGCTCAGCTGCCCCGCAAAATTCGACAGAACTTCGGCGTCCGGGAACAGGCTCGCCAGTTTGACCATCCGGTATAGGTTTTCTTCGTGGAATGGCTGTCCAAAGCGTTCCGCCAATTTTCTCGACAGTGTCGAGAAAATCTTTTTCCCGTACCCGGCCCGCTCGCCGCCGAGCAGCACCGAGCCGATGTGCCGCCCGATTTCCCAGTACATCAGGGTGACTTCGCGGTTGGCGTATGCCCCGGCGCGAGACCTGCGATT
>JAITFL010000009.1 GCA_031281385.1 Holophagales bacterium | reverse complement strand
TTGGTCTGGTTGGCGATTTCCTGGATTACGCCGATGGCGGCGGCTATGCGGCCCGTGGTCACGGTTATCTCGTCCATCGCGCTCTTGGTGGAAGAGCCAGCCATGTTGCCCTGCTGCGTAGCCTCAAGAGCCGCGTCTAGCTGCGTGAGGGACTCGGTGGCACTGTGGCTCACCTCGTCTATGGAGCCCGACAGCTCGGTCATGGCCGCGGCCATGCTCTCGGCGTCCGCCCTCTGGTGTTCGGCGCTGCTGGCTATCTCGCTGGTCGTTTTCGACATCTCATTTACGTTCTGGCTTATGTCGCCGACCAAGTCTCTGAGCCCCTTGACCATGTTGCCAACCGAGCCGGCTATGTCGCCGAACTCATCGGCGGTCTCGGCCTTGGACACCACGGTCAGGTCGCCTTTGGCCACACTGTCTATGTCCGCGGCCAGCTTGTTGAGGGCGCTAGTTATGATGTTCGAGATGTACATGGCCAGGGTAACGGACATCAGCAGGGAGATGACAGTGATGATGTATATCATCCTCAGCCCCGTCGCAGTAGTGCCGTCGTTGGCCTCTATCTGGTGTTCCGCCAGCTTGTACATGTCATCCGAGAGCAGGGCCAGAGCCTTCTGGAGGGCCTGGTTGGCGGTCGCGACCGCGGTCTCCAGATGCTCTGTGGCCTCTTTGTTCCTGTAGGCCATGCTGTGGTCGCGAGCGATGTCGGATTCTTTAGTCCACACGGCCAGCTTGGCTTCCAAGTCCTCCAGCAGCTTCAGTCTGGCGGGGTCGGCCTTGGCGTTTACCGCCCTGAGCTTCTCGGTCTCTGCCATCACTATCGCACGTAATTTTCCTAAGGCTTCGGCCAGTTCCTTTTTGGTGTTTTCGTACAGCGCGTTGTGCCTGTCGTTTTTCTCTTGCGTTGTCGATATGACGATGTCGCGGATGTTGACGCGGGCGATGTGAATCCTCTCGGCTATCTCCCCCGCATGGTAAAGGGCCAGCGTGCCTTGGTGGTAGAGTGTGGTGTCGCCGTCGTCGGTCGCCTTCAGCGAGCGGACGCCAAAGTATGCGACCACCAGCGACAGAGCCATGGTGACGCCGAAGCCCAACAGCAGCTTCAGCTTCATCTTGAGGTTCAGGTACCAACCCATGTATTCCTCCTTAGTGAATATCAATTAATTATTATAGACAAAAAAAATTGTGGTGGGGGAAAAAGTTTGCTTTAGGGAAATTTGTCAATTGGTTGTTATTTTTTTAGCACTTCAAGCCATTGTAGGTTGAACTGCTAAAGATTTTGCTTGCGGAATGACCTTGACGGCACCGCAAGCATTACAGGTTTTTTTTAAACTTTGGCATGAACGTTCAATGCCAAATTGAACGCGATTGGCATTAGAGCCTATCTATCGTGCCGGGAGGGGGATTAAGCGGAACGCCCCCCCGCATGGCATTACGGTGGATTTGACGCCGCGCCTCGATGTTGGCCGCTGCCCATTCGGCACTTGAAAAATGGCCTAGCTTCGATACAATTTGAAATGTCTTTCGCCCATCAGAGGAACAAATGAAAAAAAACATCTTTCCCAAACTTTTGCTGGCCCTAGCGCTACTGTTGTCTTTTACGCCCATTGCGGCGCAGCAGCAGGCTAAGCAGTCCATCATCCTTGCCACCACTACCAGCACGCAGGATTCCGGCTTGTTGGATGTACTAATCCCCGCCTTTGAAAAGCAGGGAGGCTACATCGTAAAGACAATCGCCGTGGGCTCGGGCCAGGCGATGGCTATGGGCAGGCGCGGAGAGGCCGATGTGCTTTTAGTCCACAGCCCCGACGCAGAAGAGCAGTTTGTCAAAGGGAGTTTTGGGATAAACCGCCGCATAGTGATGCACAACGACTTTGTCGTGCTGGGCCCCAGCAACGACCCTGCAAAAGTCAAAGAGACCAAGAGCGGCGCAGATGCGTTTTCGCGCATAGCCAACTCTAAGGCGGAGTTTTATTCTCGCGGCGATGAGAGCGGCACCCACGCGCTGGAAAAAAAGGTTTGGAAAATAGCGTCCATCGAGCCAAGCGGAGAGTGGTACAGAGAGACGGGCCTTGGCATGGGCCAAACCCTCTCAGTCACTGCCGAAAAGAGGGGCTACACGCTTAGCGACCGAGGCACCTACCTTTCGCTGAAAAAGAACTTGGGGCTGGAAATCCTCTCCGAGGGCGACCCCATATTCATGAACGTCTATCACGTCATCGAGGCAAACCCAGAAAAATTTCCAAAGGCAAATTCCTCTGGCGCAAAGCAGTTCGCCGATTTTCTTGTGTCCGAGGCCGCCCAAAAGATGATAGCCGAGTATGGCAAAGAAAAATATGACTCACCGCTGTTCTTTCCGGACGCATTGCCCAAGAGGTAGCGTTTGGATCTGATATGGGAGGGCGTCAAAAAGGCCATAGAGCTGATATTGGGGCTTGACCGCGAAGTATTGGGGATAACCTGGCTCACCCTGAAAATTTCTGGCACAGCCACCCTGGTTAGCTTGGTGCTTGGGGCGGGTTCTGGCGTTGCCTTGGCCCTGTCGTCCTTCCCAGGCAGGCGCCTAGTCATCGCGCTGATAAACACCGGCATGGGGCTGCCCCCTGTCGTGGTAGGGCTATGGGTCACCATGTTCCTCTGGCGCAGCGGCCCGTTCGGCGGGCTGGAATTGCTATATACCCCATCTGCGATAGTGATAGCGCAAATAGTCATAGCCACGCCCATCATAGCCGGCCTAAGCCTGACCGCCATCCAGCACCTGCCACCCAATCTCAAATTGCAGATACTAAGCTTAGGCGCCAGTAGGGCGCAGATGGCCTGGATGCTGGCCAAGGAAGCCCGCCTGCCACTCATGGCGGCTATAATGGCGGGCTTCGGCGGCATAGTATCTGAGATTGGCGCTTCCATCATGGTGGGCGGCAACCTAAAGGGCTACACCAGAGTGCTGACGACGGCCACTGTGATGGAGACGGGCAGGGGCAACTTCGACATAGCGCTGGCCCTGGGCTTCATACTCCTCGCGCTCTCATTCGCCGTGAACGCGCTCCTAACGCACTTCCAGCAGAGGGAGAGGCCACGCTAGGTTGTAGGGATTAGGGGCCAGAGATCAGGAGCTTGCGGCCAGACGTAAGAGAGCCGCCAGTAGCCCCCGCCCCTACAGACTAATCCCTTGCTGGCGCGGCATCTTCCTCCGATTTTTCTACCTTTGGCTCCGGCTTTGCTGGGTTCATTACATACTTGTCCAACCACGCGGCCCATCTGGCCCAAAGGTCTAGCAGCGTCTCCTTTGCGGCTGGGCCGTGGTCTTCGTGGGGGTACAGGTACATGGCCGTCGGCTTGCCAAGGCCGGACAGCGCGTTGAAGAGGCGCGGCGAGTTTATCGGGTCTGTCCCCACGTTTTGGTCGAATAGCCCGTGGTACAAGAGCAGCGCACCGGTCAGGTTGTTGGCGTAGAGGAATGGCGACATGGCCAAGTATGTCTCCCTGGCGTCCCAAAAGTCCCTCCTCTCGCTCTGGAATCCCAGCGGAGTGAGCGTCCTGTTGTAGGCTCCGTCCCCGGCAATGCCAGCCTTAAAGAAAGGAGTCTGCACCATTGCGTTGACAGTCGAAAAGGCCCCATAGCTGTGGCCGCCGATGGCCAGCCTTGCGCGGTCAATCATGCCCTTGGCGTCCAAAAAGTCTATGATGGCCGATAGTGTGTTCCGCAGGTCGTGCGGGTAGTTGTCATTCATGCGACCAGTGGGCCCAACGATGGGGCAGTCAGGCTCTACAACCGCGTAGCCAAGGCGGACGAAAAACTGCTTTGCGCTGCTGCCGTAGTTGATGAACTCGTTTTTGTTGTAGTTCCTCAAAGTGCGGTCATAGTCAGCCTGCGTGGCATACTCGGACGGGTAGAACCAGAAGAATGCCGGCAGTTTTGACCCCTCTACAAAGTTCTCCGGCAGCGTTACATTCACGCGGAATTTGAATCCATCGGCCCTCTCCACCATGAACCTGTGCTTTTTGGCGCGGGTGAGGTCGGGGAAAAGGTCTTTGTTGTTTGTTAGCTGCACGCGCTTGCTGCCGTCCATCCTATAGAACTGCGTTGTCTGAGTGGGCGAACTCTTGGCTATGATGTAGTTGTCTCTTTCGGGGTCTAGTACCGCCGCGATGCGCTCATACACGCCATCGTTGTCGCTCTCGAACACGCGCTTTTTTTCGCCTGTCTTTATCTCCACCTTGTCAACGAAGGTCTTTGGCCCCACTTCCAGCGGATTTTTGTCGTTTATCGTGCCAGCGTAAAACACGGAAGAACCATCGGCGGACAAAAGCACGGGGCTGGATGTGCGGCTAATGCCCGCAAAGCGCCCGCCGCCACCGCCCGGCCCGCCTGCCGCTATGCCCCTGCTTCTCGCCGAAACCAGCGTGCCAACTGGATCTGCGTCCCTGTCGTTGGCGCGGGTGCGCGAAAGCGTGTATTTGTTTGTGGGATCACTGAGATAAACTGCTGCTTCAACGTTGTCTTGACCCGTCCTCTCCGAAAAGAAGATGATGCCCATGTCTGGCGAGTACCTGTGTCCCGTCATGCGCGTCGAGTTTTCATAGACCACCTTCACGTCGCCTTCCCCAAATGGCGGCAGCCATTGCTTTGCCTTGTCCGCCCGCTGCGGGGCGTCGCCGCCTTGGCCGCCACCAGCCCCCCGTCGGCCCTGCCTAGCACCTTGGGGTGGCGGGGGCGGCGGTGGATCAGGCGGAGCGGGTGGAGCCGCAGCGCCTTGGTCTTGGCCCTGATCCTGCCCCTCTTTGGGCGGCGGGGGAGCGTCCTGCTCCAAAAAAGTGAGACCCTGCCCATCGGTGCGCCAAGCTATCTCCCTCTTGCCCTGCTGGTTCTGCCCTGCGCCTGATCCCGCATCGTCACCCATGTTGGGGCCCTGCGCCGGGGCCGTGCCCAAGTTGAGCTCGTTTTCGTTCAGCTTGGCCAGAGCCTTGCCGTCGCCGTCCCATATTTCTTCCACAGAGGCAAAATTGCCAAATGGGACAACATACGAAAAGGGTTTGGTGATCGTAGTTACTATGGCGTGCCTGCCGTCAATTGATGGGCTTACGGAACGCACCATCTTTGGCTGCCCTATCTTGCGGGTCGCCCTGCTGGCAATGTCTATGGCCACCAATTGGCCAGTGGCGTGCCATTCAAACAACTGAAACTCGTGCGGCGTGGACATGAGGCTGGCAAAGTTTCTCAAATGCCTTTTCTGCAAATCTTCCGCAGTCTTTACCACTGGACCCGTTGCGATGGCCGGTTGAATGGGCATTGGGGGCCTGCCGTCTGGAATCAGGACGGCAAAAACCTGCCTGCCGTCGCCAGAAAATTCGATGCCCGTCACCAAGGTTGCCAGAACCGGCTTTGTGGTGAGCTGCCTGGCCTTTGCCGTTGAAGGCTCTGCCACCCATATATGCGTCGCGTCGTTGGTGTGAACATAAAAAGCCAAGGTGTTTCCATCGGGCGACCAAGTGGCGTTGGACGTCCTGGCCCCAGCGGGAAGCTGCACCACCCTTTTGCTGCCGTCAACGGTGGAGATGAACTGGATGCCTGCGTTGTTGCGGATCGTCAGTGACCTGCTGCGGTTGGCCCTGTAGTCAACGAACAGCCCGCCCAGCTCATGAAATGGCTTGGACATTATATCTATAGAAACTGGCCCGTCCCCCATCTCGACGCAGTACCAAGCCCTGTTGGGGCTCAACGATGTCAGGTTGATGTTTTCGTGTCTTGGGGCATTAACCGCCTCGGCCAGCGCCGCAGGGGGCTTGGCGTAGCCCTCATGGTGCAAGATGGCGTCAGCCGGGTGTGGCTTGGGCTTTGGCGCGGCCTGGGCCGCCCCCCCGCCGGGCGCCTGGGCAATGGCGGCAACGCTTGCAAAAGCGCCAACCATAAGCCCCGAGCAAATGATGTTACGCAACGAATCATTCAGTGCGCGGCTGTGCATTAGAACCCCCCAAAAGTTGGACATGATAGACCATGATCTACATTTGACAGATAAAAGGCAATATTGTTGAGCATCTAGCGTTGAAGAAAGCATTGTTCCCAGCTGAAATTGGTTGGCTGGCCGCATTGTGTGGCACAGATTGACAACTATTATAGCGTTTCCCCTATTGATTGGCACCGGCTCTCATAGATTACGGCTGCGCTATCCGTTCCGCTCCCCGCCTTGTGGAGGTGCGGTTAACCCATCGCGGCGAGCGGGTTTGCGCTTCAACGACAGCCTCAGCATCCCACTGGGCGGCTCGCTTCACTCTCGGCGCAGCCTATGCACTCCGTGCCATTCCCTACGGGAAGGGCTATAATTCAACATTAATCATTTCATCAATTAACTAAATGAAAAAATTGGTTGACAATTTAGACATTTTGTCTTAATCTAGACAAATACTGATGGAGATCGACATGCCACCCGACACGACCCAAACAGAAAAGAGCCTCTTGGCCTCTATGTTGGACATGCGCTACCAAGTATTCAACATCAGGCTGAAGGTGACCTTCAACGACCAACTGTGCCGCTCGAGGGCCACTAACATTGTGCTTGCCGCGCTCTGCGACGGGATAGAGAAAAACATCTTTCCCCTTTGGGCGGGGCTGAGGAATGGAGACGAAGTTGAAATATCAGTCGTGGATCTGGAGATATTTCCATGAAAGCAAGTGAATGTAGTGAAATGGCTATCCAAGCACGGCGCTTGAACCCCCTCAATTCTTGTCCGTCTATCAACTAAACAATGCGGAGCCTAATATGAACAAGACAACAGCCGAATGGATCAGCGTAAGGGAAGCCGCGGAGATGGTGGGCTACAGCGCACCTTACTTCCGCGACGTGTTTTGCCGGACTGATTGCCCGCTGGTGGTGATTCGCGTAAAGGCCTGCCCCAGCGGGCGTAGGCGGATACTCGTTTCCAGCCATAGCGTCAGGGAATTGGTCAAGGCGGAAACAAAATGCCCGGGATGAAGAACCCGTCCAAATACTTAACTGGACAAAAAAGTGGTTGTTGGCCGCTGCGCGGCAGTGCCGCCGTCAAATCCGCTCTGGCGGTAAAAATCCCAGCGGTGTAAACTAAATAATCATGCCCGACCTACCGCCAAAAACGCATCCCAGCGCCGCGCCATCGCTCGAAGCCATAGAGAGGCTGGAAACCGAATCCGTGCCATTCATAGCCAAGGCCAAGGTGCCTTCCATTTTCGGCGGGTTCAGCGTCTATGGGTTCTTGGAAAAAAAGACGGGGAAAGAGCATTTGGCAATAGTCGCGGGCGAAATAGACGCAAGGAAGCGGATAAACCTACGGATCCACAGTGAATGTTGGACTGGCGACGTGCTTGGCAGCCTAAAGTGCGACTGCCGCGCCCAGTTGGAGGCCGCGCTCAAGCACATAGCCGAGTTTGGCGGCATGGTTATTTATCTTAGACAGGAGGGCAGAGGCATCGGCCTTCTCAACAAGCTAAAGGCGTACGGCCTGCAGGAGCAAGGCATGGACACAGTGGAGGCCAACCTGCACCTTGGCTTCGAGGACGACCTTAGAACTTACGAATCCGCAGTAGAGATGCTGCGCTTTTTCGGCATAACGAAAGTGAACCTACTGACCAACAACCCCAAAAAGATGGACGCCCTGAAATCGGCGGGCATCAGCGTCAACCGAGAGTCACACCAAGTGGGCCAGACAGCGCAGAACCTGAGCTACCTAAAGACGAAGGCCCGCAAGAGCGGACATCTGATGAGGTTTGAGGAATAACTCTGAAGGGGTGGGAGCGCTTGGATCCAATTGACAATGGACAATGGACAATACTGGAAATTCTCGGTATCCTGCGCTGGCGCTTGGATACGCGAGACCCCAACGTGGGCCGTTGCAACACGTTGGCAGGTTTTGGCAATCTGGGCGTTTTGCCTCCGCTCGGCTTCGTTTTGAGGCGGCTGCGCCGCGTTGAATGTTTAATGGCGGATTGAGCATCCAGCACTGGACGGATACTGTTGCCGCATGTATCGCCTACCCCGAAGCCAGAATCCAAAAAACCAAGCGCTGAACGAAGCACTGTCCCAGCATGAGAAAACTCTATCGAAGTCATTTTCCAGCTTGCAAACCTTTCATCGAAGCCACCCCGAGCATCCACCAGCCCATCGAAGCCATGCCCATGTATCCGCCCATTCATCGGCGCCACCCCGAGCATCCACCCGCTCATCGGAGTCGTACCCATGTATCAGCCCCTGCATAGGGCAGTTAGCGAGGCGAGTACCGGGGGTCTGGGGGGCAGCGAAAGGCTGCCCCGCAACAACGCGCTTACTAGCAACACTAGATGCGGGGCAGCCCTGAGCGGACCCCCAGTTAGCATCCGGGCGGGCTCCATGACCCGGCGCTGAATGGGCCAAATTACAAGAGTGTTTGTCCCGAGCACGAAAGATAGAATCAGGCGCAACGAGCC
>JAITFL010000155.1 GCA_031281385.1 Holophagales bacterium | reverse complement strand
GCGCGTGCTGGTGCTTGCGGAAAACGACTCGACATTTTTAGAAACAGACATTGTCTATCGCCTAGCCTCTGAGACGCGCCTGACTGACACCAGTTGGATCAAGCCCGGCAAAGTCTCGTGGGACTGGTGGAACGCCACCAACATCTACGGAGTCCCCTTCCGCGCCGGCATAAACACCGAAACTTACAAACATTACATAGATTTTGCGGCAGAAAATGGCATCGAGTACATCCTTCTTGATGAAGGCTGGTACAAGCTGGGGGATCTGATGACACAGACCCAAGACATCAACATGGACGCCATAGCCGCCTACGCAAAAGAGAAAAAAGTCGGCCTGGTGCTGTGGGTCGTATGGAAAACATTTGATGTGCAGATGGCCCAAGCGCTGGATCAATTTGAAAAATGGGGCATAAAAGGCATAAAGGTTGACTTTATGCAAAGGGAAGACCAATGGATGGTCAACTACTACGAAAAGGTGGCCGTAGAAGCCGCCAAGAAAAAACTGGTGGTGGACTTTCATGGGTCGTACAAACCAACGGGCCTATACAGAACCTACCCCAACGTGCTGACCAGCGAAGGCGTCCTTGGCCTAGAGCAAAGCAAGGGCAGCGAGCTGGCCACGCCCGACGGAGCCGTCACTTTCCCATTCATGCGAATGATGGCCGGGCCGGTAGATTACACGCCGGGTGCCATGCTGAACGCCACAAAAAGGGAGTTCAAGCCCATCGGCAGAAGGCCCATGAGCCAAGGCACGCGCTGCCAACAGTTGGCCATGTACGTGGTTTACGAAAGCCCCCTGCAAATGCTCTCGGATTCACCATCTAATTACCGCCGCGAGCCAGAGTGCCTCTCTTTCCTATCAGCCGTGCCAACTGTTTGGGACGAAACAAAGGTAATCAGCGCTTCCATCGGGCAGCACATCATCACCGCCAGGCGCAGTGGCAACGACTGGTACGTTGGGGCCATGACTAACTGGGACGCTAGGGACTTGGTATTGCCACTGACATTCCTTGGCGCCGGGCAATGGGAGGCCGAAGTCTTCATGGACGGCCCAAACGCCGACCGCGTTGGGATTGACTACCAGCGCGAAGTAAAAACCGTGTCAGAGCAAGACAGCATAAAAATCCATCTGGCGCCTGGCGGAGGCTGGGCTGCCAAAATAAGCCGTAAGCGGCCCTAAATCTTCCACACATAGGGGGGAGCAATGCCAAAAAAACACATCATCACATCAACCTTGGCCGCGCTGGCGACATTGCTTGCCATCGGCCCAACCGCAATGGCGCAGGCCACGCCAAAAAAGGGGGGAGCATCGCAAACCATAGCGTCTCCCAGCGGCTCCATTGTGGTATCCGTTGCCACAGGTGCCGACCTCAGATGGTCGGTGACCATGAATGGGCAGCCCATCCTGCTGCCGTCAAAAATAGGCATGACTTTCAACTTTGACAAGGCCATCGGCAAAACCCCTGTCATAAGGTCATCCAAAACCGCCACCGTCAACCAGACTCTGCGGCCAGTTCTTAAAATCAAGAGGGCCGAGATAAAAGACCGTTACAACGAAAGGCGCATAGACTTTGCCGGAGACTACTCCCTAACCGTCCGTGCGTATGACGATGGCGTGGCGTATAGGTTTTCCACCAAGTTCCCCGGAAACGTGGAAGTAACGTCCGAGGATGCCGAGTTTCAATTTTCGGCAGACCACAAAATGTACTTCCCTGAAGAAACCAGCTTCATCTCGCACCAAGAGCGCGAATACAAGCACATCCCCATAAGCGAAGTGGGCAACAGGTTTTCTTCCCTTCCTGCGATAGTTGAAATGCCCCCATCCACGGCTACCGTGAGGGTGGCTATCACCGAGGCGGATCTGCTGGACTACCCTGGGATGAACCTGACAGGCGCGGCAACCCCTAACTGCTTAAAGGGGCTATTTCCCTACTACCCGGCAAAAGTAGCGCTGCGGGGCGACAGGACAGAGATGGTGACGCAGCGCGAACAGTTCATGGCAAAAACCAAAGGTGCGCGCGATTTCCCATGGCGAGTGCTGGTGCTAGCAGAAAACGACTCGACCTTTTTGGACACGGACATAGTCTATCGCCTAGCATCTGAAACGCGCCTGACTGACACCAGTTGGATCAGGCCCGGCAAGGTGGCGTGGGACTGGTGGAACGACAACAACATATATGGAGTGCCATTCCACGCTGGGGTCAACACAGAGACGTACAAGCATTACATAGATTTTGCTGCAGAAAATGGCATCGAGTACATAATTTTGGACGAAGGCTGGTACGTATTGGGCGACCTGATGAAACAGGCGCGGGACATCAACATAGACGCCATTGCCGCGCATGCAAAGGATAAAAAAGTCGGCCTTATCATGTGGGTCGTTTGGAAAACGCTAGACATGCAGATGGCCCAAGCGCTGGATCAGTTTGAAAAATGGGGCGTAAAGGGCATCAAGGTTGACTTTATGCAAAGGGAAGACCAATGGATGGTCAACTACTACGAAAAAGTGGCCATCGAAGCCGCCAAGAGAAAGTTGATGGTGGATTTCCATGGGGCCTACAAGCCAACGGGCCTGTACAGAACCTACCCTAACGTGCTGACAAGCGAAGGTGTGCTTGGGCTGGAGCAGTGCAAGTGGGGCGAACTGGCCTCGCCAGACAGAGCAGTCACTTTCCCGTTTATGCGGATGATGGCCGGCCCAGTGGACTACACGCCCGGCGCCATGCTGAACGCAACAAAAAGGGACTTCAGACCCATCAACAGCAGGCCCATGAGCCAAGGGACGCGCTGCCAGCAATTGGCCATGTACGTGGTGTACGAAAGCCCGCTGCAGATGCTTGCAGATTCGCCGTCCAATTACCGCCGCGAGCCAGAGTGCCTCTCTTTCCTTTCAGCCGTGCCTACAGTCTGGGACGAAACTAGGGTAATTAGCGCATCCATCGAAAACCACATCCTCACTGCAAGGCGCAGTGGCAATGACTGGTACGTCGGAGCCCTGACAAACTGGGACGCCAGAGACCTTGTGCTGCCGCTGACATTCCTTGGCGCCGGGCAGTGGGATGCCGAAATCTTCATGGACGGCCCAAACGCCGACCGCATTGGAATTGACTACCAGCGCGAAGTGAAAACAGTGTCGGCGCAGGATACGCTAAAAATCCATCTGGCGCCGGGCGGCGGCTGGGCGGCAAAGATTAGCAAAAAGAAGCCCTGATATAATTTAGCGTTCAACTGACGTTGAACGCTAATTGGTTTAATTGCTATCATCGTGCCGTTTTAACGGCGATGATCTCCATAGACCCCTTGTAGGCGGTTGAAACGCTGTAATCCACGAGCGTGAATCCGCATTTGTTCAGCAGCATATTGAAAGATTTGCGCGAAAAATAGTTCAGATGGTATTGTTGTCGCCTCATGGGATCTTGGTGTTCAGTAACTAGGGAGAAAGCACTGTCAAAATTGGGAGTTGACACCCATAGCGCTCCATTGTCATAGAGCAAATCATACGCATTTTTCAAAGCCTTAGTTGGGTCGCTGACATGCTCAATGACATCACCCATTATTATTATGTCGAATTTTTTGTCACATTGAAATTCCACAAAATCGGCGGTTTGTGCATCTAATTTAAATATATCGTGCGCCATCTGCACGTGCCTTTCAATGACATCTATGCCAAATACATCAAACCCCATCTCTCGTGCGACCAGCAAACATTCACATGCACCAATGCCAACCTCTAATAGCGACATTCCTTCTGAATGTTGTTTTATCCGCGATAAAACATTGGAATAATATGCAAAAAACGCCGGATCTGGCACACGCGGACTGTTGTTGTAAATAAATAGTTTTTCAGGGAAAAACCTCGCAAATACATGATGGCATGGTTCGCAATACATCCACAAGCGTATAGGGTTGAAAAATGGATTGTAACCAGATGCTTCAGAAAGCGGATAGCACCATTTGGGATGCACATCGAAGTTGCCGCATAGAGGGCAAGCGGACAGCTCTTGTTCGTCTTTTTTCCCCTTAAAAACATAGCTTCTATTTGGATAGCCATCGCCGTAAAGGTCTGCGGCAAGGTCTGGTTTTGCAGAAAAAGCCTTGTAGTAAAGGTCGTATGCCTTTAATGGATCGCCATTGATGTTCATTATGGCCGCCAAACGGTACAAGCAGAATGGCCCCATCTCTCTTTGTTTTTGTGCAAGATCGCAATAAAGTTCCGCTGCTTCAACATAGGCCCCACGGTTTTTGAGGGCATCCGCTCTTTGAAAATCTTCGTTAGCAATCATAGTGTGGCTCAGGCAGCAAACGTCGCAAACAACAGGCAGGCAGGTCAGGCCATGATAGGCGACACAGCCATTGGGCCTCACCCATCACCACAAATCGCCAAGCACCGCCAACGCTTGCGGCACCATGCAACTGCGTTTTTAACTCTCTTTCACCTAACATTTTCGTTCCAAGGCCAGTCCAAAAGAGGAAGGCCAACTGGAGCGGGCGAAGGGGATTGAACCCTCGACATCAAGCTTGGGAAGCTTGCGTTCTACCACTGAACTACGCCCGCAGCGGACACCCTACCATCATACAGCGCCGAGCGCGGAATGGAATGATTTTTTTTTGATATGCTTTGATTCGGAAATTATCCAGTTGACTTGGAACCATGACTGCCAGCCCACGATGCCATCGGCAATTCCGGGCCAAAACCGCCGAAATGGGATTCAAAAAAAGATTTTTGCCCCGCCCACAACAGTTCAACGTCAAAATGACATATAGCGCACTCAATGAAAGGAGCGCAACATGCCGAGCCGAAGAATGAACAACTGGTGCTTAGAAGCGAAACATCACTTGCAACATTCAGGATCGCTGTATCCTGCCCATCCCATTACGAAAGGGGAACAAGAATGAATACGAAGAGCCTTATGAATTGTGTAGCAACAGCCGCCATCGCACCAGCGTTTTGCGCGATGGCCTTGAACACCGACTCGCGACAAACAGAAGGCGGAGGCGGCAAAAAGGTAGCGATCACGGAAATAAAGATCGACTGGCCAGGCAAACACTCCGAAAGAGTCGAAACGCCGCAAGGACAAGACAAGCAGGGCAACGAGCTGCCGCCGGAGGTATGGTACACGGAGCCGTTTGACAACACATTCCTGAACATCGGCGAAGATTGGGAAATCGAATTTGAAGTGCTGCCCGAGGGTGCCGACACCACGTCCCTAATATGGAATACAAGCAACCCCCATGTAGCAGATGTGTCCAAAGGCGTAGTGACAGGGCTGGAACACGGGGAGACCGAAATAACAGTGACCACCCCAGACGGAAAGGTGAGTGCCAAAGTGACAGTCATCGTGACAAGCCCCATCGTGGAGTGACAAATGCTGATAATTCTAAATAGAATCAGCCATGATTCTATTTAGAATTGGAATGCGCGACAGGACGTCGCGCCCGAAATGCGTAGCATTTCGTGAGGCAGAACGAAGCTGAAAATTACAGCCAGCCGAAAAACGGGGAAAAGCCGACATCCCAAGAAATGCCCATCAGGGCAGTCTTGCGTATCCGATGGGGCATCGGATACCAAGAGGGCGAGCCGCGGATCAAAGCAGCCGACTAATTCAAAATTGCATGGACGCAATTTTGAATTAGAATTGGAATGAATATGTTTTTGGTCACGGCGCCGCATGAGCTATTCACCATTTGACGGAGTGTTGTTGGACGACACCAGATCCCCGATTCCCGGGGCGCTGTCAATGTCCCTGCACTTTCGCGCAAGCGAACAGCTTGCGGAAGACCTGAACCGCCCGATCAACCAAGGCCGAGGTTCGCTAGAGTCAAGGGCCGCAGCCTGCCAAGAACTGCTGGCGCATGGGCTTTCCGCTGAAACGCTGAGGTGGCTGTCCAAAAACTATGGCCTCGACCTTGAGGCTCCAAACGCAGGGCACAGCCTGAATGCCGTCATAATGCACATGGAACGCTATTTGGCCTTGGTGGAATCGTCGGGCTACCTAGAGCCAAACGCGGCTCTATGGGACGCTGTTAGCGCAGAGCTAAATGGCGGACAGGGCCTTTGGTCAGAGCGCACCCCGCTCGATGGCCCTATAGAAGCCACTCTCAAAGACCTTTCGCCGGTCAGGCTGAGGGCCCTTGCCACCCTGCCCCGCCTTGGGGGGGCCATATTCCGGCTCGCAACGCGCAAGGGGGGCAGCGCGTCTGGGCTCTTTGGAAGCGGCCAGCCCCTTGTTGACTGGTTCCTAGAAGGGCTGGAGGCCCACGGCCAAGCCTTCGCCGCCGACATTCGGCTTTCGGAACCCGATGGATGGGGCTGCGCCCCCTGGTCCAACGAACTCGACAACCTTTTCGACGCACCCTTGTCACTGAATTCATACAAAGATTCCTTTCAGCGCGGCTTGGCTGATGGCCCATTCGACCTGCTGAGGCACGCGGCAGAGCAAATCATGGCATGGATAAACAGCGGGATCGCCCCCGACGAGATAGCCGTGATACATAACGCTCCAGAAAATATCCGTGAGACGCTGGAAACCCTATTGTTGGCAGAAGGCGCGCAATTGTCCCAGGCAAGGCAGTTGCGTCCGCTGATTCAAAGCGTTGTGTGGAACCCCATCTGGAACGCGCTGGAAGGTCTGGCCCATTTGGATCCGCTGCCCCTGAGCATCGGGCTGTACACCTCTAAGCGGCCCGAAATGCGGGCTTGGGCCGATATTCTGTCGCAGCTCGACCAGTCTGGCGAAAAACGGATTGAGGCAAGCATCAAAAACGCAGCCGAGGCCATCCGGCCAAAGATAATGTCTGCTTGGAACGACCTGTCGGCGCTGAGGGCCAAATCCTTTACCCCGCAGGAATGGGGCGAAAAGATACAGGACGTGGCAGAATCGCTTAGGTTCAATTTGGACTCGGAAGATTTTTACGCGCCCATGGGTCTGCTGAAAGAGTGCTGGCACGAAAGGCATGATCTAGGCCCTTCCGCCCAAAAAAGATGGAACTTTGACACCATGCTCCGCGCACTAAAGGCGTTCTTGGAGTCGGCCAGAAGCTCGGCCCCAATGCCGGCCCGCCCTGGCGTCAAACTGCTTTCGCCATCTACGGTTTTGGAAGGCTGGGCAGGCGCGGCGGCGACCTTGGCGCTGGATCTGTCCGAAGGGGCGTGGCCAGCGCTGCCAACCCCTAACCCCGACTTGGACTGGGAGCGCAAGGCAGCCATCAACTCCGCGCTATTAAAGGCTTCGCAGGGATATGGTGGGCCATTCTCCCCTGCCCTTCAGCGCTTTTGGCTGCCCAGGGCAGAACACAGCGAGCAAGTCCCGCGCTCTTTCCAGCGCGACGCATACGCTTTCAACAAAGCCCTAGCCATGACAGAAAAATGCTTTGTGGCTCTTAGCCCCGCCCAAGACGCCGACGGGCGAAAACTGGCCCAAGGCCCATTTTGGGCCGCGCTCGATGGCGCACAGCCTTGGAGCATTGACGAAAATTGTTGCTCCAGCAATCTGCGCTTTTGCTGGGATGGCGGGCAACGCACAGAACAATGCGACGAACGCTCAAAAACAGTCCAAGTGAGAGGGACTGACGCAATATTTAGGTCAAAGGCCCCCGCCGCAGACAGGGTTCAAGGGCTAACACAGTCGCTGCAAAACAAAGATGGACACCACAGCCCTACCACACTGGAATCATTGGCCAGATGCCCCTTTAGGACTATCGCCGAGCGCGTCTGGAAGCTGGGAGAGGTAGCGGAAGATGACATGGGCGCGGCGCAAAAAGCGCTTGGCAGGCTCACCCACCTGTTGCTCCACAAAGCATATTCGCCCATCGTAGGCACACCAGATTGGCCAAAGTCATTCATGGCCCATTACAAACTTGTGGACGCAAGGCCCAACGCGCTGGAGAGTTTGGTCAATTCTATATGGCTCGAAAACTGCGACGCGTGGATAAAAGACGAGATAGGCGACAGCGTAGAGCAAATTCGCCAAGCGCGGCGATTGTTGGAGCCGCTGCTTCCCAAAATGGCGTCCTACATTTCCAACGACTTGGCAGAAAACTGCCCCACTGTGGCCGAATTAGCTTTTCTTTACCCCGACAAAACGGACATGGCATCAAAATCGCCTTCCAACCACCAATATGCAGAAGGCTGGAGCCGCACCATTCTTGGCCTCGAGCAAGGGCTAGGGCCTATCGCCATTCCACTTTGGAATGGTAAATATATGGCAATTTCTGGAATCGTTGACCGCATAGAGGCTTGGGACAACCGCAAACACGGCGTCTCATTTTTGAGGGTCGTTGACTACAAAACCAGCACCAAGAGCCGTTTGAGAGAATATGCCACCGATGATGCGCCCTTTGGGGCATATCTCCAAGTTCCCCTGTACATGTGGATGGCGATGGAGAAGTACGAAGCGCCAGTCGCATCGGCGATGGTTCCCCTAAGGGATGCAAAACCGGAGTCTTGGGCCGGCCACCTGTTCCGCCTGATCGAATGTGAAAGGGGCACAACTGGTTGGCAGCCAACGCTGGCGCGGACCTTGGCAAGGCTTGATGAAAGGATGGAGAGGGGCGACTATGCGCCCACACCGGGCGGCCACTGCCGAAACTGCATCCTTGGCGCGCTCTGCATGAGGCCGGTTGACGTGAACGAATCCGCTGGCGAGGCCGACGATGAAGATTGATCCACGATCCAGTTTCAATTTAGACAATGGAGCCACTTGCAAAACTTCCAATTTTTTTCTTGCCGCCAAATGGCAATTCCATCGCGCCGAATTGACACGCGGCGAGGTCATTCGCCGCTTGACCTCGGGATTGTGGTTCTTCGGCCTTTGGCGTTTCGCGCCGGGGCATGGAAAAACTTCCGGATGCTCACTGGGGATTCGCTCGAGTCCCACTCGCATGCGAGCGGCCCCCCCTCGCTACTCCCCAGACCCCTGCCGGCTCCGATGAGCGTATGGGTAGTTTGCAACAAACTCAATGCCTAAAGGACACATGAAAGACTTTTCGCTATACGACCCCTGCATCTTGGAGCCTTCGGTGGTGATAAGCGCCAGCGCGGGTTCGGGCAAGACATTTACCCTTACAGTCCTCGTATTGGCTGCGCTGGGAAGCGGGGACGTGAGGCCGCACGAAATTCTTGCGGCTACGTTCAGTGAAGCCGCGTCAGCCGATTTGAGGGAGCGCCTGCTGCGGCCTCTGGACAGCCTGAACTCAATTGGCCTCGACACTTGGGGCCGCATTTTGCCAATCGGGCCCGACATAGGCGAAAAACTTGGCAAATTAAACGTGTTCTCTGGAGAAATTACAGAAGCCTTCAAATATTTTGGCAGCAGAGAGAACACAGGCTGGATGGGTTCGCCCAGCAGCGCCAAAGCATTTTGGAAAAGGACGCGCAGAGAGGCCGAATTGATGCGCGTTTCGACCCTGCACGCCCTTGCGCTTGGACTGCTGAGAACTGGTGGAGGGGCGCCGGACAGAATCATGGACGCCAACCACCCCGCTCTGCTTAGGCTGTTGCGCCGCGCCATGCGCGAGGTTGCCGAAGTGGAAGAAAACAGCCCAGACTTTTTCCCTTCCGATGAACTGGCGGCATGGGCCGAATACAATTGGCAAAACATTTCCGCAGGCCATGACGCCCACAGGGACGCGCTGGGGGATGATTCAATTGGTTCATCAGAAACAATCCAAGATGGCCTGCTGCCTGCACTAGAAGCCGCAATAACAGAAATGGCGCCATTTGCGGCCGACCCAATGACAGCCTTGAATCCAGCCAGCAAAACCAAAAGGTTTTTTGACCCAAACAAGATACTTCCCATTCCAAGAGAGTCTGCAACATTATCAGAAAAAATTATTTGGGCCCAGCGCCAAAGCGCGGCTCTCGACTTTTGGGAGGGAGGCGCACCCACCTACTATGCCCCCGATTTTGTAAAAGCCGTTCAGACATTTTCCCCGGTGGCGACGCTGTACGAGGCATGGCTGGGATTGATACTTAAAAAAACCTTGGCGCGCTTTGAAGACCTAAAGGAAAAGCGCGGCATGGCTACATTTGGCGACATGGTGCGCTCTGCCATCAACGGCTTGGAAAATCACTCCATCGCCGCCCCTAAGCCAAAATTGCTGCTGATAGACGAATACCAAGACACCTCGATAGCGCAAGACGCATTTTTGGGGCTTCTGGAAGCCGACAGGATTGTGCGCGTTGGTGACATCAAACAGGCAATCTACGGCTTTCGCGGGGGCAGTCCAGAATTATTGAAAAAACACATAGAAACTGCGGGCGACAGCTCATTCAGGCTGCCAGACAACTTTAGGTCTGCGCCGCCCATAGTTGACCTGGCCAACGATTATGTTTCCAATGTATGGCCGAGCATAGACGATTCAATGTCCGGCATAGATGGGTGCCAATCGCCAAGGGCAAAGGGCGACTGCCCCGTTTGCGCCGTCCTCACCACAGGGCCAGCGCTGGGCACAAACTTGCCAGCCCTGTCAGATTGGATAGGAGCTCTGGCCCAAGAATCGGGCTGGCAAAGCGCGGTAGGCGATACCGGCCCTGCGGACAAAGAACGGCGTAGGGCGCTGCTCATCCGCCAGAGAACCAAGCTGCCCGAACTGCTTTTGCGCCTCAAAGAAAAGGGCATCAATCCGTATGTATTGGCCGTCGAGGGCTTTTGGGACAGCCCAGGGCCGCGCTTGATGATGGCGGCCCTAGAAGCCATGGCGCACCCCAGCCGCCCCCTGCCCTGCGCGGCAATATTGAGGCACATAGCCGGCCTTACGGACTTTGAGCTAAACCAAATGGGAAGGATCAGGGGCCTTGGCGGCCTAAACATGGAAAAGGCGCCAAGGGAAAAACTGCATCTGATAGAGTGGCTTCAAAGCCTTAGATCCGCGTCCGCACAGCAGATAGCCGCTTCCATTTTGGCGCAGGGCAATCTTTTGGCGATAATATCCTCTCTCGACGCGCACGGCGCGGCAGAGCCCGAAAGGGCAAGGCGCAACCTGTCTGCGTTCATGACGATGCTTCAGGATCAGCCAGAGTGCCCCAGCGCGGCATTTGCGTTTTTGAACGAACTAAAGGAAGGCGCGCCAAAGGGCGATGTACCATCGCCAGGCCAAAACGCAGACCTGACAATCCAGACAGTGCATGGCAGCAAGGGCCTTGAGTACGACGACGTGATACTGCCGCTGCTCAACAACCCCAAGTCCCCCATCAAAAGGGGGCGCATGCTGACATGCCCAAACAGCAAGTCGCTTCTGTTTGCTTGGAAACTTGGCGCCCAGCCAGGGGAAAATTACCAAATAATATCTAGCCTGATAGATATTCAGCAGCGCCGCGACGACATGAACTTGTTCTATGTCGCCTTGACGCGGGCAAAAAAACGCCTGTGCTTGCTGATACAGTCGCCCAACAAAAAAACACCCGAAAAAGCCACGGCAAATGCCCAACACTACCCTTGGCAGCGGCTTGGGCTTGGGCTGATAGAAAGCCACCAAAAAATTGTGGAAATCAGCCAATTGCCCCCCACGCCCGTCAATAGCTTGCCACAGCGCACCAAAATCCAGATGTGTGAAAGTGCGGCGGCGAGGCTGCCAAGTTTGCCAGCGCCACATGATTCCCAGCCACACTTTGCCACACAAGACTTGGCCGAAAACATGCGCTACAGGTCTGAGGGCATAGAAATGCACGCCTATCTTCAAAACCTGCTGGTCAGGTGGGAAGACAGCGACGCGTTTTCAAAAATACTCAACAGCCCGCCCCCCTTGCAAGATGCAAAACAAAATGCCCTTCGATTCCTGAGTGATTTTGAATCCAAGGGGCTAAGGCACGCCCGTAGGCGCACAGAGATGAACATAGAGGGCGAAGTCAAAGGCAGGGCCGACCTAGTCGTGTGGGACAACGAGTGCATACACATAATAGACTTCAAAAATATCTTCAAACTCACGCCCGAGAGCAGAGTTGAATACTCACAGCAGTTGTCCAGATACGCAAAGGCATTGCTACCGCAAGGCATGCCGATCAAGTGCTGGCTAGTCCTGTTGAAGAGCGGCGAATGGGTGGAAATGCCGATATAGCCATTTTTATCCCCGCGCCCATCGAAGTCATGCCCGGGTATCAGCCCCTACATGCCGCTTTTATGCGTGACCCGCCTTTTTTTCCTGCCGCTTGGCTATAATTAAACACGCTGGCTGTGCTTGGCCCAGCACAATACAAGAAAAGGGGGAGCGCAATGGAAACTTATCAAACGTATGCGGGGCAGATCCGCAACGGCCAGCCCGTGATTTTAGGAAACGCTGTCCTGCCAGAGAACGCAAGTATTTTCGTTACAGTTCTTTGCGCGATTACATCAAGCGAACCTCAGGGCAAAACCCACGATGATGCGATTGACCGAAAACAGGCTCGGATAGACGCTTTTGAGGAATTTCTTGCTGACCTAGCCAAGATAAAAGACGAAACATTGGATGAAGAGTTTGATGCGATGCTTGCCAAGCGGGTGAATATCACTAGGGAATTGGATATATGATCTACGCCCTCGACAGCAACATTGTTTCGTACCTGCTTAAAGGGGATGTAAATGTCATTCCGAAATACCACCAGTTCATCGAAGCCATGCCCATGTATCAGCCCCTACATAGGGCAGTAGGCGAAGCGAGTACATGGGGTCTGGGGAGTAATGAAGGGTGGACTCGCATGCGAGGCCGCCCTGAATGAATCCCCAGTTAGCATTTAATAAGCTTTTCCAAGACCCGGTGGAAAACCCCCAAGGCCGCAACGTCTTTCTCCCGTGCTGAAGCAGCGCATGACCGCGCTGCGTGACCAATCGGCACAATGGGGTTGTCGGGCGTATGGTTCAGCATTCGGGCGGGCTATAAAATGGCTGTCCAAGCGAATCCGAAAAACTCAAAATACGCATCTCGCACAAAGGTTTTTCCCATTTTGCGGGCCAGCCCAGTCCTTTCTGATATACTAAAAATAGCACCTTTTTTGGGGCGTCATTTGGGGCATTTTCGGAATCAGAAATCGGCATGCCCCCAAACACACAAAACCACGGGAGAGCAAGCATGGGGCTGACAGACTTGGGAATCAAACGCGCCAAACCGGCAGAAAAGCCATACAGGCTGTTCGACGGAGGGGGGCTGTACATCGAAATACAGCCGAGCGGGGGCAGGCTCTGGCGCTACAAATACCACTTCAACGACAAGGAGAAGCGCCTCGCCATAGGCAGGTACCCGGAAATTTCCCTGCAGGACGCAAGGCAGCGGCACTTTGAGGCCCGCAAGATGCTGGCCAACGGCATTGACCCGTCGGCGGCGAAAAAGGCGGCCAAGTCAGCAAAGCGCGGCATTGCCGAGAACTCCTTTGAAGTGCTGGCCCGCGAGTGGCACGAGAACTGGAGGCTGGAGAAGTCGGAGATATATACAGTAAAAGCAATGAAGCAGCTTGAGAGGGACGTGTTCCCGTACATAGGCCGCATTCCAGTCGCAGAGTTGAAAGCCCCTGACGTTCTGGCGGTCTGCCGCCGCGTAGAGGCCAGGGGCGCGATAAGTGCTGCCCACAAGATAAACATCTCCATAAGCCTGATCATGCGTTATGCCATAGCAACCGGAAGGGCTGAGAGAGACCCTTGTCCCGACCTCCGTGGCGCACTGAAGCCACACCCCTCAAAGCCGTTCCCCAGCCTGACGGACCCGGAGAAAGTGGCCGGCCTCCTGAAGGCCATAGACTGCTACAAGGGGACCCACGTAGTCCGCTGCGCCCTGGCCATAGCCCCGCTAGTGTTCGTCCGGCCCAACGAACTGAGGCACGCCAGATGGAAAGACATCGACCTAGAGCGCAGAGAGTGGGTATTCATCTACTCGAAGCAGAAGAAAAGCTCCCCTGTCGGGCGCAAGCTGGTCGTGCCACTGTCCACCCAAGCGCTTGCCATATTGCAGGACATACAGCAATTGACTGGCGACGGAGAGTATGTCTTCCCCGGCATGCGCTCCGGCCGGCCCCTGAGCGAGCCGGCCCTCAACGTAGCCCTACAGACGCTCGGCTTTGACACCAGCACGGAAATCACCCTGCACGGGTTTAGGGCGATGGCTAGGACGATTCTGGCTGAGCGGTTGCGCTTTGATCCTCAATTTATCGAACGGCAGCTTTCCCACAAGACCCGCGAGAACCTCGGTGAATCCTACGACCGCACCCAATTCCTAGAGCAGCGAAAAGAGATGATGCAAGCCTGGGCTGACTACCTGGACAAGCTGAAAAGGGGGGAGGTCGAGTAGCGCGGCCTGCGGAAAGGGTGGAAGACCTGGTCGGCCATCAGGCGGGGCGGGGATCAAATGAATTTGCTATACCAAACGACACGGCCTTGAAAATTCGCTTCCGCACTATCAAATTCTACTGGCGGATATTGCTGGTTGTCGCTTACTGCGCGGTATCGCGTTTCCCCGACCTGCTGCAATCGTTTGATGTAAGATGATTTCTGCAGCTGGAAGGCCCAGATGCCTTCTTTAAACTCTGCCTCCGATGCGGTTGTGTCAATCATGACCATATCCCCCGGCGCAAGCGTCGGCAGCATGGCGTCGCCCTCCACTGTGACAAGACACAGTTTCTTCTGGTGGACGCCTATTTTTTCTTGGAGCCAATTAACCGGGAAGGCAATGAATTTGGCCATCCCCGGGCTTGGCTCCATAGCGCCGGTGGCGTTTGCCTGTCTTGGGTACAAGCAAACATGCTTGATGCGCACCATGGGAGGCTCTGGACTATCGGGAGGCCGCTCTTCGTCTTCCGGAGTCATCATCTCGCCTTTGCCCTCCAATAGCCATTCGGCAGAAACGTTGAAAGCCTGTTCAATGGCCAGGGCATGGGACTTAGAAAATTTCTTAATCTGCCCTGATTCCCAATAGCGGACGGCGGTGAGATGGACACCCAATGGTGCTGCGAACTCCCTAAGGGAGAGCCCCAGCACTTTCCTGGCTTGCGCAAGCCTCTCAGAGACGGTTGTGTTCATATTTTTTGAAATTTTCTAAAAATTGTGTTGCATTGGTAGAAAATTTACCCTACAATTCTAATCAGGGTGGGAGTACATTATGATGCCACAAGCCACAGGAAAATTCAAGAGGCAGTTAACAATTTCCCCAATGGGCATCAAAAGGACATTAGAAAACATTGTAGAAATTCAAATCGAGATACCGCCAAAGACCAGGGAGGCCCGATGGCCCAGCCAAAAATCAACCGCAAAAAAGAAACGGGGCCGCAACTCTTGATCCCACAAGCCAGCGGCGCCAGCAGCAGCGATTCCCAAGGAGGTGGACAAATGGACAAGCCATTGTCAGCAACAGACCAAAGCAGGGCAGGCCGGCCGGACAGGGCCGGGGAGGCGAAGCCATGAGGCCATCGCAAGACGACCGGCTCCTGAGCCGTGTACCCGAAGATATCATCCCCAGAGAAAATGACCTCGGCGCGGAACGGCCGCCGCGAAGAAAGCCCAGATCGAAAACCCATGGACCCGAGGCGCCGATGGACCAAGGGCTCATCTTCATTGAAATGAAATCGGTTTCGGCGAGAGTCGCGTTCTCCGTGCAGACCATCTACAAAATGATCAAGGAAGGCCTCTTTCCCCCGCAGATACACGCCGGCCCCAAGAAGGTTGCGTGGGTCGCTTCTGAAGTCCGCGAGTGGCAGCTCGCACGCCAAGGCGGCTACAGCGAGGACCAAATGAGGGCCCTGGTTGGCCGGCTCGTCGCGCAGCGAGAGCCGCCCGCTTGCGGTGATCGCGGGGAAAGCCTCGAGGACGCTCAACATAAGACAATGGGCAAAAAAGAGCAATTCCTTACGCGCTATGAAGTGGTGAAAAAAACCACCATCTGCAAAACGACGATCCATGCGATGGTCAATGAAGGCATCTTCCCGCCCCAAGCGCGCCTTCGCGAAGACGGGGAAAGGGTGGTTTGGTCGGAGTGGGAGGTGGACGAATGGATGCGAGGGTGTTTGGCTGGCTGGGACGGCGATGAGCTAAGGGCCCTGGTCCGCTGGCTAGTCGCGAATCGGAAAAAGCCTGTTTTCGATGCTCAACGAAAAAACCCTGTCAGCATACTCATATCTTTGGTAGCCAAAGATGCAGCCGCTCTCATTCAGAAAAATTTCTCCTCGAGCGGGGCAATGACGAACCAGAATCCCCCGGCCGTGACGAACTAGGAACGCGTCGTTTCTCCGCTTCAGGTCTTTCAAAAGAATTGGCGAGGATCAATGCCACGTTGGCGGCCCCCGACTGATTATGGCGGGCGGGCCGAGAAAAATGGGGGGCTTCCCGCTGGCAAGTAACATCGACCTACTTGCCGACCAGCAAACAAATCAACAAACAAATCAGCAAACAAATCAGCAAACAAATCAACAAACAAATCAGCAAACAAATCAGCAAACAAACCAGCAAACAAATCAGCAAACAAACCAGCAAACAAATCAGCAAACAAACCAACAAACAAACCAACAAACCAGATCAACAACAAGGAGACAGAATGAGAAGAAAACTAGAAACCATCGCAGTCTACAACGGAAAAGGCGGAGTAGGGAAGAGCACGGTGACCCCCATCATCGCCGCCGCCATCAAAAAAATCTTCCCGCTCCTGAAAGTGGGAGTCATAGCCGCAGACACCGACCAAAGGTCGCTGGCTTGGAGCTACACGCCTGACTTCGAGTGGCAGCACAAGGGCATCTGGAACGCGATAGCGACCAAGCTGGACCCTCGCACGGCAAGCAACCTTGAACTGTACGAAGACGCGATACGGAACTGCGTGAGAAAAATACATGTGATCCCAAGCTGGGAGGGCGACGACGGCTGCATAGAATTCATGTCCTGCGCCGGGGAGCTTGGAAAAGGCTTCCAGACCTCATATCCGATGGGTACCCCCGAATCCTACAGGATGGTGGGCGACCCCATGCTGGACGACATCGGGCGGCTGCTCGGCTGGGACATAGCCATGCTGGACCTGCCTGGGGCCATACGTGACTCCCTGGTCATGGCGCTGCTCCCGACCTGCACCTCCGTCGTCGTGATAAGCGACTGCCAAAAGGCCGAGAACCTGTCCATGGAAACTGATGTGGTGAACCAGCTGAAAGCAAGCGGGATCAAGGTGACGGGCTTCCTGGCCAACAAAGTGGACGAGAAGTCGGCGGCGGGCAAGGACGCATTCGACGAGCTGGTTAGAATACAGATTGCGACCGATGTGCCGGTGATAGCCCAGGTTAGGCACATGCCGACATTAATGACCAGCAACCGCCCATTCACGGCTGACGGGAAGCCGGTGATGCCCAGCGCGCGCTGGCAGCTGCCGGAAGGCGGGCTCCACATGGGCCTGTACAGGATCATGGAGGGCGCGGGCAGACAGAAGCCAAGCCCCAGCGTAGCCAAAGTGACCAAGACGGCCATCGAGGAGATTGAGCGCGTGGCCGTGACGATAATGGAAAACTCGTTCCTGAAGGACGAGGAATTCAGGGCGGAGCTGGAAAAGGCCAAAAAAATGATAATGGAAAGGGACGGTGAGCAAAATGCCTAGACATGCTGACGTTCTAGCACGGGTGTCGCAGGAACCGGATGTGCTCAATGGCACAGACGCAGCTCTGAGGGCGCCTGGAAGGCCGTTCTTCGATGCCGAAGCAACTGGGCAAGGCGCGCCGCCGGCACCGGCAACCCAGGCAACCGCCCCAGAGAATGCGACGTGGGAGGCAGGGCCAAAGGCCGGCGCGCCGCCGCCCGAGGCGCTGGCAAAAGCGCTTCGGAAAATCATTGACATACCGCCACAAAGAGCCGAGATGGACAAAGCGACGCACGTAAGGGGCCTAAAGCTCGACCCGAAAACAATGGAAGAGATGCGCCGCTTCATCGAGAAGAGGGGCATGGCGAAATGGGTCAGGAAAGGAGTGCAGTTCGTCTTGGACAACAAGGTGACGACAGAATGGGTGGCAGTGGAAGCAGCGGAGCTCAAAGAGAAAAGGCGCGGAGCGGGGTCAGAGACCACCACCGTGGCGCTAAACGACAGACAGCTGAAAGCAGTCCAGGCGATGGGCAAAAAAAACGGACTCTCCGACCAAGAAGTGCTGGAGGGGTGCGCGGGCCTCTACCTCAAGGCCCACCTAGTCGCGAGAGAACAACAAACCCATGGCCGTCTATCTGAATAGCGCCCTGCCCGAAGCGCTAAAGCAAAACGCGGGAAAACGGGGGAGAACGACAGGCCCCGATGCAGCACGGACTTGGCCTGGGCCACCCCATTCTAGGCCGCCTAGGCGCGCTCCTGGCTGCAATGCCGCTTCGGCTATCCTTGCCCGGCTTGGCTGCAATTCTGCGATTCCAAGCCGACACGACAATTTCATTCGAGTAAGGACTCCCCGCCAAGGGTTATGAAACACCTGCCGTCTCGGCAAGGCTCCAGAGGGGAAGACTCCAGATAAACAGGGTTCGGAGTTTAGTTGATGCTTCCGCACATTTTCACCCATTGATCTTTACGGAATCCTTATTTTTCAAAGAACTCTTTTGTTGACTATAAGTTTCACCCACGCCGCAGACCCGCACCAGTCGCGGCTCTTGCCCAATTCAGCCTAGATTGGCTGGTGGCAACGGGTTTGTCGCATACCAAGCACAGCCGTGGCTTCGGAGCCCACCCAGGGTCAATTCCTCTCGCCATGGTCATAGAAAGCAGTGCCGAATCAGTGACCGCTGGTTTAGTTCACCACTTTTTGGATGGCTTTCGGCAAATTGGGTCACACATGGCCGCCCGCATGGTGCCCCATTTTTGGTGCAGCGCGATAATGCTTTGGCAAACCAAGGGCATTGCCGGAAAAACACCCAGAAATCCTTAGCCCCTGCGGAATCTGGGCCATGAACCATCTATGTGCGCATGAAGCCCAATAGTATTGATGACAACGAAAATCCACATGAATGGGCGTTTCGCCGGTTCCAATGCAGACCGCGATCATTCTAAGGAAAGCGCACATCGCACATCGGTCAGCTTGAAGCCCCGGCTGCGCAGGGGGGCATGGATTTGGCAGAGCGCGCGGCGGGCGCACGGGGAGGCCCACGCCATGCAGTGGAAACGCCGCGCAACACGCTCCTTAAAAATTCCCTTGCTTTTTTCCTAAAGCCTGCTAGATTGATGGTTGGGGCTGATAACCCCGTTGCTAGGATGAATGGCATACCATGTCGGGAGTCACGAGAATAAAACACCTCAGTGCGAGGGAATAATCGGGCTGGCCTAGCGCAGTTATCAGCTCCCGGCTCCATGCCGACCATGGAAACAACCCAAGGCGGGCTGATAATCCGCTTCAACGCTAGGAGACATAATGAAGGCCAGAACCATCAACCACCGGGGCGGAGCCCTACGCGGCGCGGCAGTGCCGAGCCATCAGGGCGCGGGAGGCGCCATCGACCAGGGCGCGGCCGCCGCAGCCATTCAGGGCCGGAGCATTGAGCCGGCCAAGCTGCCAAAGTTGCTCAGAAATGCAGACTGGGCATACATCGACCCAACAACCAAGGAGTTCGCATGCCGCCGCTGCGCGGAGCGAAAACCGCTGGAGAGGCGCGCGGGGGGCGGCCCCATCGACGCCGCGGACTTCTTGGAACAGATGTCCGCTTTTGAAAAAGTACACGCCAGGTGCCGCGCGGACGGGCAAGCAGACCCCCTGCCCACAAGAGGTAGGAGGGCGTCATGATGGACAACGGCTGCGGATACTTGATAGACTCGGGCGTAAAAGCGCTCAGGCTTCAAATGGGGCTGGACGCGGAGCCAAAGAACCCGGCGAGGGTCGCCCTTTACGCGAGGGTGCCAGAAAGCCGCCTGGCGCAGAGCCTCGGGTTCCAGCTCAAGTGCCTCAGATTAGCCGCAGAGCGGCTCGGGATGGAAGTAGTCCTTGAAGCGGCGGAGGTCGCCCCTGACGCGGCTGACGCCATGCCCATGAGGGACGCGCTCCCAGAACAGTCAATACACGTGGGATTCGACGCGGTCATGGTGACGCGCGTCGACAGGTTCGGCAGCTCCGTCGGGGACACGTTCAAAGCATGGCGCGCCCTGGAAATGGCAGGGGCGAACTTCATCTCGCTGTTCGAGGGGCTGGACTATTCCAGGCCCCACGGCAAGCTGGCGGCGCATAGCCTAGCCACGGCGTCGGACTTTGAGAAGGGCCTGATAGATGAATGGAGAACAGCGGGCCTAAGAGCGGCGGCGGGAGGGGTCAAACATGGATGGCCCGGATCGCCCAAAGACGGCGTGGAAAGGGATATAGCCCTGGCCCTCGGGAGGGTAGTGAAACAGACGAATCTAGCCAGGCTGTGCAAACTCTGCCATGGCGCGGTTTCGGCCATAGGCCAAGCAATAAGGCGTCCATGGCAACAAGAGACAGCCAGGCCCTTGGACGGCCCGCAGCTCAGAAGCGACAGGAACTACCGCCCAACGCCGAAGCCGCTGGAAAGGGGCGCGGGGGGCGGGCCAATCGTCGCCGAGGAATCATTGCCCGCGCCTGAAAAGCCCCACGCCAGATTCGGCGCGGAGCCCCTGTTCACAAGAAGCAGGAGGGCGTCATGATGGACAACCGAGGATATTTGACTGATCCCGGCGAAAAAGGACCCAAGCCCCAAACGCAATTGGGCGCCGAGCCAAAGGAGCCGCGCAGGGTCGCCCTGTACGCAAGGGAATCGACAAAAGTCCCAGGGCTGGGCCTTGAATACCAGCTCGAGTACCTCAGGGCCGCCGCAGGGCGGCTGGGGATGGAGGTTGCGCTGGAGGCGTCCGAGATAGTCTCAGGCTTCGCCAGCCGGCTCCCCAAGAGGGACGCGCTCCCCGAGCAATCAAGGCAGGCGGGCTTCGACACGGTCATGGTCATGCGCCTGGACCGCTTCGGGCGCTCCCCTGCGAACATGCTCAGGGCATGGGACGCCCTGGAAGAGGCCGGGGTGGGCTTCATGTCTCTGTCTGAGGGGATAGACTATTCCCTGCCCTCTGGGAAGCTGATGGCAAGGCAGCTGGCCATAGCAGCTGAGTTCGAGGGGAACCTGATAAACAGGAGGACCTCAGCGGGCCGCAATGCGGCAATGTCGAAAGGAGTCAAATGTGGACGGAAAAAATTGCTCAGTGACGACGATGAGAGAGACATAGCCATGGCGCTTATGAAGAAAGAGCCGGCGCTGCAGCTGGCCAAACTGTACGGAGTCAGCAGGTTCACAATCCGCAGGGTAAAACATTTGCTGGAAACAAGCCCAGATTGCTTGATCCATGGCCATCCCCATTTGGGCCAACCAGAAGCGTGTCTGGTGTCGGGCGCGGGGAGCAAAGCGGCGGCGCCGAAAGCAGCCAGCAACAAGGTCAACAAGAGAAAAAAGCATTTGCCGAAGACAAGCCCCGGTGGCTTGATCCATACCCATTCCCATTTGGGCCAACCCGAAGCCTATTTGCTTCAGGAGTGCAGCGCGCTGCCTGTGGCGAGGAGCGAAACGGAAAGCGCAGTCATGGTCTGCGAAATCCAGGACGATCAGCGCGGGAACCGCTTAGACGAACTGCCTGACGAACTGCCTGCTGAGCGTGGCAGAGCGCATCCACAAAAATGGTACCCAGTGCAGGTGTCACGCCTCAGCCAATTGCCCATAGCGCTCCATCATGACAGCCACCATCAGGTTCCAGGCTGAAAACTCGCAACATCGGCAATGACAGCAACCAAACACCACGACAGTTTAAGTTAAGGAGTCAGCATGACCAGCAATGCAGATGCGCACGACATGCAACTGGCGGAAAGCCTCCTCAAGGCGGAGGCAAGATGGCTGAAGGGATTCAGCGCGGAGGACCCATTCAACGGCAACAAATGCCTGCGCGGCTTCATCTGCCAGGAGCCCAACTATCGGTACGGGGCGCTCGCCCTTACCCATGTGGACGGGGCTGAGGCCCCTCAGGCGATATTCGCAACCCCCAAGCTGCACTACCCCCTGAGCAGGGACGGCGCGTTCCACTTCCCCCCAGCCGTCAAGCAGATACTTATGTATGACAAGCTGGACGGGACTAACGTACTCGCCTACCGCTACCATGACGCCGCCGGGAAGCCGCACGTAACCTACAAGCTGCGCCTCTCGCCAGTGCTGCGAAACAGCAAATGGGGGCCTTTCTTCGACATGTGGCAGGAGCTCATCGAAAAGCATCCTGCCATCCCCAAGCTGGCAGAAAGAAACGACTGCAGCGTCAGCTTCGAGATGTACGGCAGGCTCAACACCCACCTTATCGTTTACGAAGAGCCCCTGGCCGCGGCGGTCCTGTTCGGAGTCCGCGCAGACGGGAGCGTAGTGCCGCCGGGCCAGCTCGACCTGATGGGGGTCCCCTCCGCCAAGCTGATCGGGCAGTTGGAGGCAGGGCAGGACCCGGTCGCCAATTACGCCGAAATGCGCGAGAGCATGGAGAAGCGGAACCGCCCCGCAGAGGGCGACAAAATATCTGGGACCGAAGGCGCAGTGTGGTACGTGGAGACGCCGAGGGGCCGCGTGACGATGTGGAAGTGCAAGCCCGAATCGGTGGAGACAATCCATTGGGCGGCCAGCATCACCAAAGAGGCCGTGAGGGCGACGTGCTGGAACTACCTCGAAACCGGCGACGACCTGACCTACGATGCGCTGCTGCCGATGCTGCTGGAGGAGTACCAGATCGCCGAAATAAGGAAATTCCGCGAGAGCATCGAAATTTGCATTAAGCAAGTGCGAGACGAGCTGGAGCTCAAGGAGCGCGCGCTCGCCCTGTACGACTCCCTCGGCCTGTCCATAACAAAAGACAAAATCGCCGCCATGCGCGCGCTCTCCCAACACTTCAGGAAACAGGACATGCGGGATGTGTACAACGCCATCATTGGCAGCCGGAGCGACACATGACACGCGCATATGTTCTCGCTTTTGAGATTCCAAGTCAACACGACGGTTCTTTCAACACTGGCAGAGACGTTGACGGCTGTCGTTTGCCATTAGTTGCGCCTGTCAAAAGGGACGCGAGACAGCATGTCTCTGGTGTCTCTTGCCTCAGTTAGCCTTTCCTCATACGATATTTTTGCGGTTTATGCCAAGTTGCCTTCAGATGAACGCAACTTGGCATTAGATTGTTTGTCAGCCGACTATGCCCAAAACATGACTAGCTGCGCCCAGAGTCAGCGAGGTTCCAGCAGGTTGTCCACCTGCTGCACCATTTTCGGTGCAGCGCGATAACGCTTTGGCAAACCTAGAGTATTGTCGGAAAAACCGCCTGAAATCCTCATTCCCTGCGGATTTCGGGCTATGAACCATCTATGTGGCGCATGAAGCCTTAATGAAGTTGACAATAGAAATCCACTATTAATGGGTGTTTCGCTAATTTTTGCATAGAGCGAGATCATTGACAAAAGCAGGTTGGGTCTGTAGGGTGCCTTCCCCGCTTCACGTCCGGTCTTGTCTGGTTCCGATGCCGCTGGTGTCATAGGATATTTCATCCCATTTGACGGAGGGAACAATGGCAAAAACCAAACACGGCGGGAAACTGCACTCGCGCAGGGTTCGACAGCAGCTAGAAAGAGGAAAGCGGCACATGGAACAAATATCCCTTGGTTGCTACCTGGTCTATCGCAGGCCAAAGAGCGGGGCTGCCGGAAGCTGGCAGACATGCTTTGTGCATCCAGAGACGAAGAAGCAAACAAGGGAAACGATAGCTCTCGCAGACGACTTTCAGAAACCCGATGGCAAGACCGTCCTAAGTTTCCATCAGGCACATGCAGCCGCGCTCGCTTGGTTCGGAGAGCAGAAGAAAATGAACAACATTGACGCTACTAGCGGGCAGATGTCAAACGATCCATTCACCGTTGCAAACGGGATGGATGCGTATTTCAAAGATGCAGAGAGGCGGGGCGTGAAGGGGGTTCCCCAGGACAGATACCGCGCAAATGCCTGGATTCTGCCCGCGTTTGGCTCTGTGCAAATCTCAGAGCTCACAAGGGATGGTATCGAGAGATGGCTGGACGAGATGGCGAATTCCCCCAGAAAGGTGCGCACGGGCGCTGGGCGCGAACCAAAAATAAATCCGCCGCCAAGCACGGACGAACAAAAGCGGGCACGGAAGGAATCTGCAAACAGGGTGCTGTCCGTTTTCAAGGCGGCCTTAAACTACTGCATGGACAGGAAACTCGCAGATTCATCTGACCGCCCGTGGCAGTTGGTCAAACGCTTCAAGGGCACCACCAAGGCTAGGATCAGATTTCTGTCCATAGAAGAACAGGTGCGTCTGGTTGACGCCTGTCCGGATGACTTCGGGCAGCTCGTCCGCGGGGCGCTCCTCACTGGATGCAGGTACGGCGAGATGACGCGGGTCCAGTGCAAGGACTATGACCATCTGAGCGGCAGCGTCTTTGTGGCCGAATCTAAGAGCGGCAAGCCAAGGCACGTATTTTTAACAAAGGAAGGCAGCGAACTCTTTGACGAATTGACCGCCAACCTTGATCCAGAAGACTATGTGTTCACCAATGGCACCGAAGGGCGCGGAAAGCCCAGTCTGGGTCGGCGGAGATGGCGGAGCAAAGAACAGTGCCTGAAAATCCGCGAGGCTTGCAAGAAAGCGGGGATCGAGCCAGCCACCTTCCACGAACTCCGGCATACATACGCATCCATGCTGGTCAACCGAGGCTGCGTGCTGTCGGTGGTCGCGGAACTCCTTGGGCATTCCAGTATCAAAATGGTTGAGAAGCACTACGGCCACTTATCCCGAAACACTGTCAGGGACGAGCTTTTGAGGGCAATGCCGAGGCTGGGGATTCTCAAGCAAGCCAAAGGGGAAAGGATGCGATGCACACAATGACCGATCCAGACGGGGGCAGCCGGGCATTACTGTCCGCACAGCAGCTTTGACACCGGTTGGCACTGGAACACGCATAAAACGCTGGTTTCACCAGAACAGAGCCAACCAGTTTTGACATCGCTATTGACACAAAGGCTGGTGAATGACGAATATTGACAATTTCGCTTTTTTTTCGCT
>JAITFL010000149.1 GCA_031281385.1 Holophagales bacterium | reverse complement strand
CCTGGGACACCGGCAAAGCTCTGGAGCTGGTTATGGGTATCCCAGGAGTAAAGGCCGCAGGGCCTTTCCGCATGGAAATGACACTGGCTAGGTCTGCCAGAATGGGCCAAAGTGTCGAGCCTCTGATGCTCAAGGCCATAGAGCCGAAAATGGCCAGAGGCACGTCTTCCCTGTTTGACAACCTAGTGCCGGGCCCAATAGAGTCGCTGGAGCCAGGGCAGGCCGTAGTCGGCCACGACTTTGCAAGGCAGCAGGGCCTGCGCGTCGGTGACGATCTGCAGGTGACGCTGACGCAGACTGTTGACCTTGGCTTGGCGGGCATGATGCCAAAAATCAAAGCTTTCACAGTCGCGGGCATATTCAACAGCCGCAACTCCCTATACGACAGGGGCTGGGGCTTCGTACACCTTGACGATGCAAAGGCCTGGACGCAATCCGAGCAGGCCGATGGCATAGAAGTCACGCTGGACGACGTGGGGCGCATTGCCGCAAAACAGGCCGAAGTGGTAGCGGCTCTGGAAAATGAATTTGGGCAGCAATTTTTCTCGATGAACCAACTGGAGAGAAACAACGAGCTTTTTGCGGGGCTGGAAATGCTCAAGTGGATATTTCTGGCAGTGCTCAGCCTAATCATAATCGTCAACGCGTCAAGCATTACAGCGGTCTTGGTGCTGCTTGTGGCAGAGAAGCGGCGCGACATAGGCACCATGCTTGCGCTGGGGGCCGCGCCGGTGCAGATTCAGCGCATCTTTCAGGCCCACGGCCTGCGGATGGCCATATCTGGCACCCTAGCTGGTTTGGCGGTCTCGATACCTCTCTGCGCCATATTGGACTATTTCCACATAATACAGACGCCCGCAGCCCTAATAGACTTTCTGCCATATTTCCCGTTCAAGCTAAAAATTGCAGATATGCTAATCGCGGCCATTTTCCCAATTGTCGTTGCCTTTTTTGCCTCTAGGGGTCCTGCCAGAAAGGCATCATTGTTGAACCCCATAGAAAGTCTGAGGGCCGAATAGATGGACGCGCCCCAGCCACATCAGGCACAAGAATCGGGCCAAGCCCTTGTTGTCAGCGACTTGCACAAGACCTACCCGGGTGCCGAGCATCCGGTGTTCAGCGGCTACTCCCTAAATGTGGCCCAAGGGGTGCTATGCGCCATTGTCGGCGTCAGCGGCGTGGGCAAGACCACACTGCTGAACTGCATAGCCGCGCTTGACAATTGGGATTCGGGCGCGATCATGGTCAGCGGAGAAGGGGTGCCGAAAAACGACGCCGCAAAGGGGGCGCAGTATCGGCGGCGCAAAGTGGGCATGGCCTTCCAATCGCCCCACCTGTTGCCAGAGTTCAACCTGCTTGAAAACATGGAAATGCCATTGAGGATTGACAACGCGCTGGACGCGCAAGGCACGGAATGGTGCAAACAGCTGCTGGAACTCGTTGGCTTGCAGAGCTTGATGGGCCGCATGCCGTCGCAGGTCAGCGGGGGCCAAGCGGCCAGGGTTGGCCTGGCCCGCGCCCTAGTCAGGCGTCCCGCGCTCTGGCTGCTCGACGAGCCAACAGGCAACCTGGACCCCGAAACCGCGCTGGAAGTGTTCCAAGTCCTACTGGCCCTCCACCAAGAGCTATCTCCCACAACACTGTTGGTCACGCACAACCCAACCTTGGCCAATAGCTGCGAAAGGGTGGAGAGGCTGGGCTAAATTATAGAGGCAAGCATATCAACAGGAGCAGCCATGAAATCCCACACACAGACCATCACGTTAAACATCCCATCGCGCATAGGCTTTGTGAACATCACCCAGCAAGTACAGCAGGCGCTAAAGGCATCTGGCGTCAAAGAGGGCCTTTGCTTGGTCAACGCCATGCACATAACCGCAAGCGTCTTTATCAACGACAACGAAAGCGGGCTGCACAAGGATTATGAACGCTGGCTGGAGCAGCTTGCGCCCTACAACCCCGGCAGCGACCCGACAAAGGGCGGCTACCTGCACAACCGCACTGGCGAAGACAACGGCGATGCCCACCACAAAAGGCAGATAATGGGCAGAGAGGTGGTCGTGGCAATAACAGACGGCAACCTGCACTTTGGGCCTTGGGAGCAGATATTCTATGGCGAATTCGATGGACGGCGCGATAAGCGGATACTGATAAAGATTATTGGAGAGTGATAGGCAGGGGCTAGGGAGTATGGGTTCTGCCATGCGACCCAAACCATGCAATGCCTGTCTGAATTGTGCGACAATAAACTTTGTCAGGCAATTTAGGAGGTGGCGTGCGAACTCGTGTGTTTTCTGCCAAGTGTATCTATTTTTACCTTTTTGCCGCGCTCTTGACCGCTGTACCAATGAAAGCCGATGATCCATCCAAGGAAGGTGTTGTCGCATTAGGGCTTTCAGTTGCGATGCCAATGGGGACACTCGGAAACAGATCTAGTTCGGGTTTCGGCGGTTCTCTCTCTTGTGAGTGGGCATTAAAGGAGAAACATGGCATCAGGGCAAGGCTTGAAATTGCGAAATTTGGCAATAAAACATTTGACGGCTACCAATGGTCTCCAAATTACCCTCCAGACAAACTAGAGGGGAAGGCTAATGCCGCAGTTGGAATATTGGATTATGTTCATAGATTTGTTTCTCATGACAGTGGTTTTTTTGTATTTATCGGAGTAGGCTATGGAAATATTTCGGTTGAGCCTGATTCTGATTGGCAAGGTCAATCCATAAGTGGGTCAGGGACTTGCTATTCTGCTGGAGTTGGATTCAATTTCACCAAAAATTTCGGAATCGAGGCATCAGCCATTGCAGCTGCCCCCTATAACCCATCAGGTTCAGGTATTAACATTTATACTTGGCAACAGATTTCGATTAAATTCCGACTTTAAATCAAAACGACAAACTATTTCGGGAGGGCCACGCGATTTCAATTTTCTCTGGTCAAATCGGCCTGCATCGGCCTTGTCGCTGCACTGGCCGCTGAGGCTTAGCTCCAAGCCAACGGCGGCTCGCCAGCCAGAATCGGCTTGGAGCTATTCATCTGACAAGGGCCTTTTTGTCTTGTAGGAGCAAGGCTTGCAAATAGATTATTTAAGCCGAACAGGGAAGAGTACGGCGACTCTATAAGCGGATATGACTTCGTTTATTCTGTCGGGCTAGGATACAACTTTTTGAAATATTTGGGTGTTGAAGCGTCCCTCTCTTAAACATCGAGGCACAACGGCTACAACTGCAACTGGGTGAATTTGTCGTTCAAATTTCGGGTTCCGATGCCGGGCGGCACCAAGTAGCCTCCTGCCAAATTGAAGCCCGCAAATACTTGTTTTCGCTGTCACCCCAGCCCAAACCAGGCCTTTATAGCTCCGCGCCATTGATCCTTTGGCGGCAGGGCGCTGGGCTTTTCTATGTTCAATTCATGGTTGCGCCTCTCCATGACGCCCGCCAAATGCTCAATAAAGTTGGGGTCGGAGCGCAGCACTGATTCAAAGGCTTCCTTGGGTATCTCCGCAAGCTCGCATGGCGTGACGGCCACCACTGTTGCCCTGCGGGGGGCCCCCGTCAGTAGGCTGGCCTCTCCGAACCAGTCGCCAGCATTCAGCTCTGCCGTGGTGCGCCAGTAAATACCGCTGTAGGGTTCTGTCCTAGATTCAGGCTGAACTATAGAAAGTGTCCCTTTCAGTATCCAGAAAAGGCTTTCGCCTGGGTCGCCGCCCCTTATGATGCCTTCGCCGGGCGCGGCGCGGCGGATGCTTATTTGGCCCCCGAGAGCATCGGCGAAATGGATGGGCAGTTCCATTTTTTCAAGCAAATCCTTAATTTTTTCTGTGTCAAGGGGGCCTGGCTTTGGGTAAGATGTGGTCGGGCCGCGGGGCCCCACCAGCGCGAAGCCTTCACGGGGCAGGCAGGTGGCGGCGAGCCTATACGCTTGGTACTGCGCCGCCTTGCCGCTTCTGTAGCCCAAAGCCCACCAGCGCATCTCTAGAATCGCGCCGCCATTTTCAAAGCCAGAGACGACCACCTCTGGCGGGTGCGTGGGCAGGTGGGGGATGCCGGCCAGCGCGATGGCCAAGATGCTTAGAGCCTGATGGGTGTTGGGGTTCGGGTCTATGACAATGTGCCCTGTGCGGCGATGAAGGTCGGACGGGGCGTATAGGTTTGTCAGCACGGCTTGGGAGATCACCAAGTTAGGAATTATTTCTGTGTCGCCATTTTCGTTTCGCAGATGGACGCACCGCCAAGTCACGGCCTCAACCTGCCCTATGTATGTCTCTTTTGCTCTGGCAATCCTAATGTTGCCGCTGACCTCTATCCAATCTCCCACCTGAAAGGCCGGCGACATGTGCAGGCTCACCCCAGCGAATAGGTTGCCCAGAGTCTGCTGCAGCGAAAGGCCCAAGATTGCCGCTGCAATGGCGCCGGTGCCTAAGATGGCGGTAGGGGTGACGCCAACCACCTTCCTCAGCACAAGCCCTGCGGCAAGCAAGTACAGTGCAAAAACAATGATGTCCCGCGCAAAGCCTGGCGTCTCAGTCTGCCTCTGGCGCAGCAGCGGATCCAGCAACAGGTAGGACAACAGGTAGATGCACAAAAAGGGGCCAACGGCCCAAGCTATCAGGTTGCCCCATCCAGCCACTTCCTCGATGCTTGAAAATGACAGGTAAATGGCCCCCGCCAACACCAAGCCGCCGAGTAGGCCCCAAGCCAGCACTCGCCGCCCTTCAGATACACGCGTCCGCAAATCCCTGAACATTATTTAATGATATAGCCTTTTGTGGGTTGGGGATAGCCGGGAATTGGGGCGCATAGTTATTTGGCGCGGCCCTGGGCCGGAACCACTGACCCCGCCGTGTGACCAGTCGGCCATAATTATGGCGCGGGCGAAGCCAGCATCTTTCTCCGAATATCCTCGAACCTAGCCACAATCGCCCCATAGTTCTCTCGTTGGTGCGGGAGCGTACAGTTGGTGCAGTCCTTCATGCCATTGTCCAAGTACACAAAGTTTCCGCCACACTCCAGGCCCAGAATGTACAGGGGGCAGTAGCAGAAGAGGCAGTTGAAATTGTCCAAGTCTTTCATTGGGTGGCAGGGGAAGGCCTCACATTCTCTGTGGCTAAAGAACATGTATTTTTTGCCCTTGGATTCTTTTTCTCCTGTCATTCAGGCCCCCCCTTTGTGCCGCGCCCAATTTAATGATACGCCATACGCACCTAGAACTTATATCTAAGCTCTAGGCTAAGGGCCCGTCCATCCGATGGGAAGCCTTCAACATAGCCCACGTTATTGCGCCCCCTGTCCAGACCATTTTCCCACTCCTCTCGGCTTAGGCGGCCTTGCAGCAGCCTTTCCGCCCTCAACGTGGCTGCGATGGATTTTCCAAAGTGCATGCCAGCATGCAGTGAAAAGTCTATGTACGTGGTTTTGTTGGCTGTTGGCCCACTTGCGTCTATTGGGTAGTCGTATCGGTGCCCAATGTAAGAAATATTTGCCCCAAAATTTAAATTCTGCATTGCCCAGTTGGTCCTGGCGCCAGCGGAAAAAAAGGGGCGCCTTTGAAATCCATCCCTTAGCTGATCTTCCTCGGCCACGCCCAACTGCCGGCCCTCTTGGCTTCTCACCCAAACCTCTGCATCCCAGTTGCTGCCCCTCGTGCCTGCCGCCAGTTCGAGGCCCTGGATGCGAGCTTCGTCGAGATTGACCACATAATAGTCCCATGTCGGCGTGGTCTCCCATTTAAGCAAATTGCTATAGCTGATGCGCGACGCATCGGCCCTCAGCCACCATTTTTTGTTGTGTTCATAGCCAATGCCGGCCAAGATGGAACGGCTGCTCTCATTTTTTGGCACATCCAAACCAAGTTTTATGTTCGTGTTCATCTCTGAAAGGCTTGGCGTGTTGAACGACGTACCCGCGCTTACATACCCGCGGAAGCCTGATGGCAGAAGGACATTGGCCCCCAGCTTCCACGTTGTCTGGTCTATTGATTTTTCGGCGTTGTTGTACGGATTCAGCGCGTCCAGTTGTTGCCGCGCACTGCCCACAAAGCGCAGTACCGGCAGCGGCTCTATGCTGCCCTCCAAGACAAAGGCCGTGTGCTTTGCAGAGGAGATCACGTTGACGTCGCTTCCGTAAGTCTGCGCGTTATAAAAATTAGTCCTCAATTCCTCGTCAATGTAGTCGCCCAGAAGCGTAACGCTGGCCATTTCGCCCTTCCAAGTCGCCCGCACATTTCCCTGTGTCCTGTCCAGCTTGGGGGTGCTGGCGCTGGCTGTATTGGCGTCGTCGAGGTTTTCTTGGCCGATGCTTCCAAAATTGGCGTCCAAGTGCAGGCCATTGGGAAAGTAGCCCTTGACAGATGCCGTTGTGAATTTTTGCCACACAATGGCCTCCCTCTCTGGGACAAAGACCCTAACGGCAGGCCACCCATCCGTATAGAATGGCGTCGGCGCCCCCACATAGTTGGAGCGGTGGTTCAGCTTTACCAGCCAGCTCTCGCCAAGTTGCTGGCCAAAGCCCACGAAGCCCGCCGCCTGCCTGTACGGGTTGGCGGTCTTAATGGACAAGGGGCTTTGGTCTGCGTCCCCCGCGCCCTGGAACCAGCCGCTGCCCCAACTGTATGCCGCCAGTGCGCCCACGCGCATCTGCCCCAGCGTGCCAGCCTGCCCAAGGACATGGCCAGAAATCCCCGCCTCGCTTGGCACCCCGCTGGACAGCGAGACAACGCCCCCGTGGACGTCGGAGCCATATAGCGTAGAGGCCGGCCCAAGCAGGATTTCCATCCTGTCAACGCCCACAATGCCAAAGTTTGACATGTTAAGCCCCAGGTTTGGGTCGGTTATTCGAATGCCGTCCATAAGCACCACAGTGTCTTTGGATCGCGCTCCATTTATGAAAAGGCTCGACTGTGCGCCAATGCCCCCCATCGGGACTGCGCGGCCCGGAGACGCATATTCCAGCAGCCTTGTCAGGCTGTTCGTGCCAGCCTTGGCTATTTTTTCGGCGTCCACCACGATTACTTGGTTGGGCGTCTTGGCAATTTCGACGCTGTCCGCCTCGGCGGTGATAGTCACCGTCTCGCTGGGCACGGCCCTGGGCTGGGCCTTGGGCTTGTCTTGGTCGTCTGTGATAGATGCAGACTGGGCATTGGCAAACGCCGCCACGCCAAGAAAGAGAAGTGTAAGTTTTGAAACCATCCATGCCTCCACGCATGTGGCCGGGGGGCATGGCAGAATGGGGCAGGAGCCTTCCTGCCCAGCAGACCTGTCCGCTCCCTCGGCGGGGGTTATGTGCTTCTGGACCGGTCTCCGGGCTTGCAGGTTCGACTGGATCAGCGATCAAATGACCGACTGATCCCCCAGTGCCTTCCCAGTTTCCCAGTGGCACTGGCTTCGAGGTCCCGCGCCTGATGCAAATGTTGCTAGGCGCGTTGCTCACCGTTGCGGGGCAGCGCCGGATTTTCACCGGCTTCCCGACATCCAGAACTGTCAGACGATTACTATAACAGGAATAGGGGTCAGGTGGTAGGGGTTAGGGGCTAAAGATAAGTATTGATGCGGCCTGCGCCGCGCTAATGTTTTAATTTGCGGATTGAGCGTTCAGCGATGGACTGACATTCTTTCCGCCTGTTACGCCTACTTCATAGCCATGCCCAATTCACAAGGGAATGGCTATAAAGTGCTCCTATCTCCGCCTCCATTGCTTCATGCTGCTTTTGCCTTTGCTATCATTGACCTATGTCAACAAACAGCGGCACATCTCGGCTCTTGAACCAGCCCCTAATTTTTCTTGGGCGGCTGCGCGAGCTGCTGGACATGATAAAGTTCGAGCACACGATATTCGCGCTGCCCTTTGCCTTTGTCGGCGCTCTGGCGGCTACAGTGGGCCCTTTCCCTTGGGCCAAGTACTTGTGGGTGTTGGCGGCGATGGTGGGGGCAAGAACTCTTGCGATGACTTTCAACCGCGTCGCCGATGTTGACCTTGACGCTGAGAACCCAAGGACTTCGACAAGGGCCCTGCCGGCTGGGCGCTTAACTCTCTTTCATGCGTGGATGATGGCAGGTGCCGCCGCCGCGCTTTTTGGCCTAGCGGCCATGAAGCTGGGGCCCCTCCCCGCCAAATTGGCCCCGTTGGCCTTTGCAGTGCTATTGGGCTATTCCATCACCAAGCGATTTACTGCTTGGACACACGCATTCTTGGGGCTGGCGCTGGGCATCGCCCCAACTGGAGCTTGGATAGCGATAGCGGGCAAGATAGAAATGCCCCCGCTTTGGCTTTCTGCCGGAGTGATTGCCTGGACGGCAGGCTTCGACATAATCTACGCCCTGCAAGACCATGAGTTTGACCTGCGAAGGGGGGTACATTCAGTCCCTGCCGCACTAGGGATACCCGCCGCGCTGGTGGTTTCAAGGGCCTGTCACCTTATTGCAGCAATTTCTTGGGCAATTTTCCTGTTGTTGATGCATGCCACATTTTTTGCTTGGCTGGCCCTAGCCGCCGCCGTTGCGATATTGTGCCGCGAACAGTGGGTCATGCGAGGTGGCGACTTGAAGCGACTTGACCACGCCTTTTTCTCGCTGAACAGTTTTGTAGGGCCTACAATATTCCTTGGCTATCTGCTGCACTGGCTGCTGGCCAGAGCGTGATTGCATTTCGGTATGAGCCGCCCGCTAGTTGACAATTGCTTGGCGACAATGGACAATTGAATCTTGCGTGCGCCGCCTTAGTCCATTTGTCTTTCTCCTTTCACGAATGCCAAGGCGGCGCACCTTTGGCTGTCAAAACCAGCCAAAACACAGCCAACTTAGCTCAGTGGTAGAGCAGCTGATTCGTAATCAGCAGGTCGCAGGTTCAACTCCTGTAGTTGGCTCCAGTCGAAAAAGCTAATGTTTGAGCCGTTCTTGGCATCAGTTGGCAAGTCGGTCGGGTGATTGGTTCCAATTTTCAATCTAACACCAATCTAACAGATGGAGAAAAAAATGGCCCCTCAAAGTCGAGGGGCCAAACTCGTGGCATGGTCAAGCTAATTGGAAGTCTGGGATCGGGTTCACCGTCCGCTTTTCAATCCATTCTAACAGTTTCGCTTGGTCGTATCGCACACACCTCCGCGAAATTGCTTGGAACGGGGGGCCGATCCGCATCCACCTCCAATCCCTGATTGTTTCTGGAGATAGCCCCAGAATCTTTGCCACTTCCTTTTGTGATAATAGTATTTGATTACACATTTTTACACTTACACTTTCAAATATTAGTGGTTTACGATACTGGACGAATACCCCGCTCACGGAGGGCGGGGAATCTGCTGATAATTGATGTACTCGTGTACTTTTGCCATAGCTTCAATAGCCACGCCATTTTTCCAAGTACACCTGAAAGTACACATGCTGGAAGAGTGCGCCATCGCATCAGTCATCTTGACCCTCCCCAGCATCGGCATCGGCTTTGACTTCGGCCTCGATGTCCATTGGGTTAAGTGAGTCTTCAAACTCGCGCACCTTCTCATGGCGGATGCGATAGAACCTCCACTGCTTCTTTTTTAGTTTCGTATGATGCTGGTTTTCACCCTTGTCTGTGAGAACGAGCCAGCCCTGAGCCTTTAAGGTAGCGATTATGCGCTTGATGTCGCATTCGCACACCTCTTGCAACCCCTCGGAAGTGAAGTCGAAATCGTAAATGGTTTCGCCATCTTCGTTTCTGCCCGAATTGACTAGCCTCCCCAAGCAATTCGGGACACTGTTCAACTGGCAACCTGGGGCAGCAAAGCGATTGCCTTCAGTCTGCAAAATCTTGAGGATTGACTTCAGGTTTTTCAAGTCCTCACCGTCAATGCCGGAGGCACGATCTTCAAGGAATGCCTTGTAAACCATCCAGCACGCTTCAAAAGCGTCATTCTCGCCCCAAGGCAGAATTCCTTTGTCCGTTGCCAGTTTGCCAGCGCAAGCAACCAGCGCGAATGAATCAAGTATTCGATTCACTTGGTTGCCTCCAGAGTAGGCTTTGGCCTTCCAAGCGTCCATTGACTGCAAACACTCGGCCCTAAAACCATCAAAGTCTTTTTGGACTGCTTCGGCCAGCATCTCGGCATAGGCCTCTCCAATGTGGCCAAAATTTCCTCTGGCCAGTTCTCGGATTCTCTCCACATATTCCTTGCTGCTTCCGAAACCGTGTACTGCGAAGTTCGACACCAAGCCCATATCCGTTTCCGGCGCGTGGATGCTGATGAGGCGAACCTCTTGGCCGCTCTGGGTTTGCTGGATTCTGTTGCTAGACTTTCTTTTCAGCGCGGTCGCATAGTCATATTCCCCAGTGCTGAGATAAACAATATTCCAACTGCGAATCTTTTTTAGAGTGCTGTCAGCGTTGCACCTCGCCTTTTGCTTGCCGTTGGCCAGCAGGTAGGACGCTTCATCTAGCGCGTTAGCAGTGTCAACCGTCTGAATCTCGTCCAGCACCATGAATCCATCGTTGTGCCTGATTGCCAAGCCTTCTAGGGCATTTGCAGTGCTGCGCCAATTCTGCAAGGGGTCAGGTTTCTGCCAGACAGAGGCGGCCAGTTCAGCCGCTATGCTCTTGCCCCGGCTGCTCTTAGACCAAATGTGGAAGCCAACGCTCCGGCTACCCGTTGGCTTGGCAAGTGCTCCAGCCAGAGCCACACCCAGGCAGAACTGGAACCACGGGTTGTTGCAAATTAGCTTCATCGCTTCTTTTTGCCCCCTCATGATGCCGCTTTTGCTTTGCTCGACAAGGCTGCCCTGTAGCTCGCTGGAGGGCCAGACCAGTTCTTTGTCATTCCCACAGCGTTTGCCGCTGGGCAACATGAACACACCATTGACCTGCCAACCGCAGGAGTAGGCGAGTTCAATGTCTTTGTCAAGGGTCTTACGGATCAGCGAAAAATAACTGGGTAGGTAGTCTACGGCTCCGGGTGCTATTGACAAGCCGTGATTATTTAGTTTGCAAGCTAAATCAATGGGCTTGAAAATAAGCTCGGTCGGAACCATCACATTTTTGTGATATTGCTTAACACGAAAAGTAACCACAAAGTGTGGGTTGTTCTTCACCGCATCGTAGGCGACTCCTTCCACATCGAAGGGTTCGGAAATCCACCCTTTCACGATAACGCCCTCATTTTTTGAATCGGGTACTTCCAACCAGAGTCCCGTTGGCCGCATAAAAAAATTTCCGACATTGATGCAATCCTCAACAATTCCGACCTTGACTTCAACAAGGCCAGTTGAGGGGGTCGCGCTGTCCTCAGCCACTTCGACCACTGGATCGTCCTTGACGATGGTCGCCAAACCGCACTTGACCATTTTGGAATTGACCTTCATTGTTGCCTCCTTGCGTACTTTGCCGCGCTTTGATGAAGTTTTGGATTTTGCCATAGCTACACCTCCCTTCCAGCGGCGTCCTGCACCTTTTTTAGCAGTTCGCTATCCGTCCAAGGCGGAGCGCAACGGCGGTTGTATTCCCTCCTCATCAGATCGTAAGTTTCTTTCTCGCTCAGACCGCATTGGGTCAGGAGCTTCTTGGCGACGATGAAGGTTGTCCTAGAGCCATTTTCGCCCTGAATTGCTGGGGGTAGTTTAGCTAGGTATTTGCTTGCCCTTCGCAGACGCTCATAGGCGGTCAGGTTGCCCATGTCCTTTGGCGGCTCGTATCGCTTCGTGGGCTTGGGTGGCAATGGTGGATAATGCTGCATGATTTCTTCGGGGCTGTATCTCTTGCCGAAGAAATCTTCCAATTTCACCAGTATCGGCGCGCCCTTGTGGTTGTAGAACCCCGGCAGACGCATACATGCGCTGACATTGCAAACGCCTTTGTCTGCCCCCATCCGAGCTAGTTTGGCCTGAATGCGGCGCAAGCACTCTTCATGCTCTCTGATGCTGTCCTCGGTTGCGATTACCCAGTCTTCAAAGACCCAATGCAGATGACGGCCGTTGCCTGTATGGACAATCGCTGTGGGTGTCGGTTGTACTGATTCTAGGATTGAATCTAGGTAAACCTCCTGAGTAGCCCGCTTGAAATCCAAGTCCGCTATGAACGAGCGCAAGAACAGGATGCACTCTTTTCTGCCTGTCTTGCCGTTGGTTCTATTTGGGTAGAACAAGATACCCGCACCCTTGAGATTCTGGGCTTCCAGTTCTTCAGCGACATTAAGGAGTGGGCCGTAGATTTGCTTTACGAGTCCCGCCTTCCCGCATTTGCGGTCGTCAATGGTTAAGAACTGATACGGTGCTTCGGTCTGGAATTGATGCGGTGATTTTCTCGCATCGTAGCTACTCAACAGCAATGCCCCGCCGATGGCGAGCCTGAGTTTAAGCTCATCTTCTGGCTCGTAGGGCCTTATTGGATAGCCCTGCTCTTCGGGCATGTCGCAAGCTGAGTTGCGGCGGCGTTTTGGGCGGTCGGGCCTGAAGGCTTGATCTTCTAAGTCCATCAGGAGGTCTTTCATCTTGCTCATCGCAGACCTCCTTCGATTGCCAACTGGCGTTGACTTTCACGATGATCCCCATCGAAGGCTGAAAACCCTGCTGCTATAGAAGCGGCGAGGGAGGTTATGAGTCGGGCCGCTTGCACCTGTTTGGTTGCTATAGGCGGCTGTTCAAGAGTTTTTTGGGATTTCCGGGGCATTTGTTAGCCTCCTTTAGTCAATGCCGTGCGGAATTGCACGTCACACTGTCAGGAGACCATTGTTCTTTTCCCTTGTCTTGATGGGGCTTTTTGAGTTTTTTGGGTCATTCTTCCCACTAGTGGGGTTATTTGCGCTTCATGGGGTCATTCTTCCCACTAGTTTTTTTCTTCACGCTACAGCCGCCTCTCCACCCCACTGCCGCCTTAAATTCCTCATACTTCCAATCTTCGTGTGGCCAATCTTCGTTTAGGCTTTTGTCTAATGTCCGTATATCAGAAGTTCTGCCCAACCTCCATAGTTCGATCACACGGGCGATGTGATGGGCATGTTTTTTTGGAATTGTATACGGAGGGGAGTCTTCCTCTTGAAATTCAAGATGGAGAATGTTCCAGATGCCAAACATAAGGTCGAAATATCTGTTTCGAGGCTGATTACGATATGGCGCGTTATTGATAGACTTGGGAAGATGATTCGCGCTGGCCTCTTTCTGCATGTTACGGTAACTGATTGCTTTTTGCATCAGCATCTCAAGAGTCACTTTAATTTCTTCCAGATGTGGGCCAGCCATCTCGAGCAAAGTAGTTCTTTTCCAAGGATAGTTCTTAACAAGAAGGTCTGGAAAGACATTCAGGCTGTCTTGGAACTTGGCAAGGTTCTTCAAGCAAGCATCGCAAAATTCTATCTGTTCTTTGAATGTCGGTGCTGACGTTTGCTCTTTCTCATCAAAAGAATTCCAATAATTGGTAGCAACTGTCTGCAATTCGTATGTCTTACATTCGTCCTCAATTATTTGTTTCGTTGTTTTCAATACACTGGCAATGGCATTTTTCGGCAATATCAAAGCCAGTTCTTTTTGATTACTCAATATTTTGAGAAAGGAATCGAAGTCATATTTTTTGGATACAAACTCATTTGGCTCATCAGTAAAAACAGCATCATACCTAGATGCCCAGTCAAATAGCATGAACGGTTCTGACTCGTAGGACTCCATATCAAATTTCCGCAGGAAATCCACCCTATATTTCACTATTTTTTCCCCCAGTGATTTGGCCAGCAAACTAACCAACTCTTCATTCGGCATTACGGCAAAATACCTTTTATTCGTTGTCACGTCAACAAACCACTTGGTTTCGTCTTCATCAAGCTCTCTCTCGAATTTTTTCGGTATCTCTACACGCAGCTCTTCACGTACCTTTTCGCGCAATTTTTCAAGTTGCTCTTCACCCAGCATTTCATACAGCTTTTCACCCAGCCCTACAGCCGATGACTGTTCATTGTCTTGGTTTTCGCTCATACGTTCAACTATAGTCTAAACTTTGGGCAAGGGTGAAAAAAATAATTGACATGATTCATCTTCATTCAAACCCCCACCGCTCCCCCTCTCAGGCCCATTATCACGGCATTGCCCCATGAGCAGTTGAGAGGGGGGAGGACGGAGGCCAGCGGACTACCGCTCGTTCCGTTTCCGCTGGGCTTCTTCCAGCGCATCGAGGGCCTTTTGAAGCCGCCGATACAGTGTCGGCGCCGGGTTGAGCCATGTGTCGCTCAGTGGCTTGCGCCATTCTTTGATTTCTTCTGGTGTCAGTGTCATTCTGTTTCTCCTTATTGATGGTTACTTGATTGGCCCACTCGCGTTTTAAACGCGAGTGGTGCAACCACCGCGCCCCAACAGAATGGCCAAGGGCGCGTTGGTTTGCCGCCTTGTCTTGCTTACACGAACTCCCAATCCAGCAATTTGATTGGGATTTCGTCCCTGCCGTCAGTCACCGAGGCGGGGAACATGGCATTTATGCCGTCACAGATTGCGACAAGCGCAATGTCTGTCAGCCTGTCCTTGCCCATGCTGGAATCCTCGTCCTCCGGTGCAACTGTCAGCTTGATTGTAAAAGTCTG
>JAITFL010000099.1 GCA_031281385.1 Holophagales bacterium | reverse complement strand
GCCGCAAACACCGAAATGAGGCGCAGATCCAGCATGACGGTCGCCCAGCTAGAAGAAGGCGGCTATTTGAGCGTAGAGCCACTGACATACATCAGGGGCAGGAGCATCCCCAGCCAGTACATCGTCGTGGACGAAGCGCAAAACCTGACCCCGCACGAAGTAAAGACGATACTGACTAGGGCCGGCAACGGCACCAAGGTCGTGCTGACGGGCGACCCATACCAAATTGACAACCCATACGTGGACGGAAACACCAATGGGCTAACTTTTCTGGCCGAGCATTTCAAGGGCCAGGAATTGTTTGGGCACATAATATTGACCAAGGGCGAGCGCAGCAGGCTGGCCGAATTGGCAAGCACCTTGCTGTAGTGGGGCTGATATGGCAAACGGATCAAACTGGGACACTTACGCCGAACCCCCGAAAAAAGGTATGGGGCTCTGGGCCAAACTCTCCGTGGGCTGCGGCGCTGTTGCGTTGCTTTTGCTGGGCAGCTGCATCGGGCTTGCTTATTGGGCGCACTCTGAAAGGGGAAAGGAATTCGTTGCGGACAAGATAAATGGTTGGCTCGAAGCCCCTTGGACAAAAATGGTCGAAGTGGCCGAAGCCATCAAGACAGACGAGGGAGCCCTAAAGCTGTACGAGGAAAACCGCGGGCTTATAGCTCAATACCCATCCAAAGAGGTCTTTTTGAAGCAAGCTAAGGTTTGGCGCCCTGCATTTTCGGAGATTCCGACCGAACCCCCTCCTATTGAATCGCTCGGTTCCGGCAATTTTGAATTCAACAAGCGGCAGGAGAACAAAACCACGTTCCTCAAAATCAGCTACAAGTTGCCTGACATGACATACATCACATTGAGTTGGGAGGACGATGAGCTTGTGGGGATAGAAGTCCGCTAGGCATTTTCCTAAACTCTTTGGTTCCCTCTGGAAATTCAACGATTTTTAAGCCATTATTTTTCAATGAGTACTCTTTCTATAAAAGGTTCGCTTGACCTTCTGCTAAAAGGCTCCGTCTCCTGCCACACGGCTGAAGATTTGGAGCTGCGTCTGCAATCGGGCCGGCCATTGAGGGTAAAGGCAGGCTTCGACCCCACTGCTCCCGACCTGCACTTGGGGCACGGGGTGCTGCTCAGGAAGATGGCGCAATTCCAAAAACTGGGCCACACGGTCATTTTTCTGATAGGCGACTTCACCGGAATGATAGGCGACCCCACAGGGAAAAAAGCCACCCGGCCACCGCTTTCTAGGGAAGAAATCGATAAAAACGCCGAAACCTACAAGGCGCAGGTATTCAAAATCCTAGACCCAGAAATGACCGAAGTCCGCTTCAACAGCGAATGGTTTGGCAACTTGGTAGGAGAGGGCTGGATACGCCTAGCAGCTAGAATAACGGTGGCCCAACTGCTTGAGAGAAACGACTTCAGCAAGCGCATGGCGGCGGCAGAACCAATAGCCATGCACGAACTTTTGTACCCCTTGGTTCAGGCTTACGATTCCGTTTGCCTAAAGGCAGACGTGGAGCTTGGCGGCAACGATCAGCTGTTCAACCTGATGCGCGGGCGCGACCTGCAAATAAGCTACGGCCAAGCGCCCCAAGTTGCACTGACCGTCCCGCTGTTGGTGGGCACCGATGGCGTAGAAAAAATGTCCAAATCGCTGGGCAACTACATTGGGTTCACAGACGATGCGGACGAACAGTTTGGCAAGACCATGAGCATCAGCGATGAAACGATGTGGTCGTGGTACCTTTTGCTTACAGACATGATGCCCTCCGAGATAGAAAACTTAAAGCAGGGGCATCCAATGGAGGCCAAAAGGGGGCTGGCCAGGGAGATAGCCGCGCAGTTCCATGGGGCGGCAGCAGCGAGGGAAGCCGAGGAAAAATGGGTGAGAAGGTTCAGCGAGCGCAAGGCCGAGGACGCCCCGATAGAGAATCTAGCGGCTACAACGGAAGAAGTCCCCATATCCAAGCTGCTTGTTGACAAGGGCATGGCCCCATCCCGCAAGGAGGCCGAAAGGCTTATCTCCCAGGGCGCGGTCAGCATTGATGGGCAAAAAATTTCAGATTCCCATGCTAAAATTTGGTTAAGACAAGGGGATGATCTACTGGTGCGATCTGGCAAACTCAAACTTCAGCGGTGGGTGGTCAAATGACAGCGAACAGTGACCCAGGCCAGTCGCGGCACTCTATTCTGTTTTCGGCGATAGAGCAGGCGGCGGCCCCTACCGTGGAATTGGACGAACTAGAGCCAAAAATTGATGAGTCCAACCAAATGGCCGCAGGCGGCCCTGCGCCTACTGCGGGAAATTCACCAGTGACTACAGTTGGGGGCAAGTGAATGGCTCTCCAAACCTTGCAGGATCTATTCAGCCGCCATCGCGAAAAGGAAACGGGCCATTGGCGTGTCGGCAACGGCAGCGCCCGCACGGTGTATCTGGACACCGGAGACATCGTCTTCGCTTCCAGCACCTTCCCCGCCGACAGGCTGACCGCTGTGATGGTGGAGCAGGGCAAGCTGACCCAGGCCCAGATGGATCATGCCTTAGTCAACCTGAAGCCTGGCATGTCGGTCGGGAAAAACCTCATAGAGATGGGCTTCATCACGCAAAGGGACTTGCTGGACATGGCCAGGCTCCAAGTGGAGAAAATAGTCTGGTCTGCGATGATGGACAAAGAAGCCCCTGCCTTTGAAAGCATGGAAGAACTGGAAGAGACAATCGTCCGGCTGCCCTTGGACACGCCAGCGCTTCTGTTCAGGGGCATGATCAGGATTCCAGACCGCGAGGGCCTGCTGGAGATGCTGGGGCCACTGAACCAAGTGGTGCTGTTGCAGGGCAAGCGCGTGTACGACATTGACTTGCCGGAGGATATGCGAAAACTCGCCGACATGATGGACGGCTCGCACACTATTTTGGAGTTGAGCAGCGAATCCGGGGTCGAGCCGATGAAAATCGGGGCTTTTGCTGTGTTCCTTAGAGAAATGGGCTGGGGCAAATTGTTCGAGCTGCCCCCCATTAACCGTAAGGAGATAACCAAGGCCCTAGATCCGTCCCCGACCATGCCGCCGCCCTCTGCCTCCAGCGGCCGTTCCAAATTGTTCGGTGACATCGAAGATGCCGGAAAGCAGACCACCAAACTTGATCCAGAAGCCATCCCAGACCCCCTAGACGATGGAGCAGACGATGTGGGCCTAGCACAAGAGCTTGATATTGAGCCACTTGGGTCGCCCGAAGTGCCTGGGGTGCCATTAGAACCAGAAGATCCTCAAATTCTCCTTGGGCAGTCGGGTGCGCCGGAAATCCCTGCGCCCATAGGAAAAGTGCTGCCACTTCCCGCCTCGGAAGAAGCCCCGCCGGAGCCGCCGGTAACTATTAGCAACGGGGACTCGTATGGGGATGACGAAGGGGAAAGTTACGAACAACCCAAACCAAAGAAGAAAGACAAAACAAAAAAAATGAGGGCAAATAAAAAGAAGAGCAAGGCATTGCCTCGCCTACTTATTTTGGTCATGCTGGCGGCCTTGGCGTACGCGGCTTATAGTTACATCTGGCCTCTGGCTAAGAATCACATCTTGAAAAAGGAACCAGCCGTCCCGCCCTTCACCCTTGAGCCAAAAGAGGAAGACTTGCCCAGCCCCAGGCAAGAAACAGTGGATGCCGAGCCGCCAAGCCAGCCTGTGCGAGAGGGGGAGCCACCAGCCATAGCCCAGCCCGAAGCCCAAGCCCCCGAGCCCGTGAATAGGCCGAGACCGGCCGCAGCTCTAGTGCCCTCCGACATAACGAAGGAAGCCCGCTATGGCGCACTGGCAAACGGAAATTTAGCAAGAGCCTTAGAACAGGGCGGCGCCTTTCAGGCCACGGTGCCAAAATACAATTGGACGATAAGGCTGATACTGGCTTGCCAACTGGACGGTATCCAATATTGCGCCCAGACCTTGGGGCCATCGTTTGAATTGTTTTTGAGGCCCTACCGCTTCAGGGACGGCCGCCAATGCTACCAGCTCTTCGTTGGGCGGTTCCCGAATAGCTCCGCAGCAGAGGATGATATGAAAAAAATAATGCAGCTGCTGACAGAGAGAAAGGTCGAACCCAAAATTATGCAAATAAGCGATATTTCTGAAAACCAGTGAAGCCAGCAAAAAAATGAAGACCTTTTGGCACATCATGTCTCACCCGAAATGGTTTTTTTGATAAAGCACTCATTTACCCCAAACCTTTTGCGATTTCTGGCTGGATTTCGCAACTCGTTTGCTTGCAATATTTCACGCAAGACCCGTTCATGTGGATTGCAAAACTGACGTTCTGCAGTTGGCTCTATTGAATTATTTCGGTGGTTGCCATAGGATTGGTACATGTGGGCCATCGTAAACTTTTTTGGAAGCAGATGAGTTTTTTCGGCGCAATCCCGGTCAGCGCGGGCAGATGGTTTGAGTTCCAGTTCAGGGACATACAAATCCATTTGGGCCCGATCATCAGGCCAATCTTCACTGGCGGCTTTCTGCGGGTAGTCCGCAGGCTGGCGCCCGGCTTCGCCCTGTTTGTCATCGCGGTGTTCTCCATCCACTGCGTTAAGCCCATAGCCAGCCTATCGGCAATAATGGCGACAAAACAGGCTGCGGCTGCCAAAACCGCCCAAGCGGGGGCGGCCGAGCAGGACAGGCTCCACTACGAAAAAGGGCTCGCCAGCTGGTACGGCGGCAAGCATGGCAAAATCCAAGATGGCTTCGCCTACAAAAGGACTGCCAGCGGAAGGATGATGAACCCTGACGCGCTGATCTGCGCGCATCGCACCCTGCCCTTTGGCACCATTGTCATCGTTGAGAATTTGTCCAATGGCGCAAGCGCCCTGTTGAGGGTGGTTGACCGCGGGCCATTCGTCAACGGACGTGTTGTTGACGTTTCTCTTAGGGCGGCAAGAGAGTTGGGCATGCTCGGTGTGGGCTTGGCCCAAGTGCGCGTTCAGATAGCCAAAAACATTCTTAGGACTAATTATGTCGGCCAGCACCGCAAGAGACCAAGCGCAGCCATAGAGGATAAGGCGATTTTTTCTGCACCAGAGGCTTTCAGCCGTTTGGACCAAGCGGTTGTTGCGCCCGATGCTGCCAGCCTGAAAGCGCTGTTCGCTTCGCCGTTGAACCCCGCAATAGCCGCAGAGTACAGTCTCAGTCAGGCGCCTCTGAATTATTTTGGGACACTTTTCCGAAACGCCGGGGGGCCGGCCGCCCGCATCAAAAATCTCCGCCTAGACCCATTCATCAACCGTAAGCGTTGAGCGGCGATGCCATTCTTGGTTATTCCCGCAGGGGGCAAGGGGCTCAGGATGGGCGGGCCTGTACCAAAGCAGTTTATGGACTGGGGGGGCAGGCCGCTGCTGCGGGCCACGATTGAAGCTTTTTTTGGCCCCGGGATGCCAAAAATAGAGGGCGTGGCCATTGCCTTGCCGCCCGACAGGATTGAGGAAATTTCAAAGTGGGAGTTCCCCGCGCCGCATTGGTGTACGGAAGGCGGACCCACCCGCCAAGAAAGCGTCCATGCTGCGCTAAAGTTGCTGGATAACTGCCCGCCAGACGAACCAGCCATGATACACGATGCGGTAAGGCCCTTCCCGCCGCCAGAGGCGGTCAATGAGGCCATTGCAGTGCTGGGCGAATGGGACGGCGCAGTGCTTGCCGAGGCATCTACGGACACCCTTAAACGAGTCAGCGCAAATTTCAGGGTAGTCGCAACCGAGCCAAGGGAACTGATTTACCGCGCCCAGACCCCGCAGGTGGCAAAGCTGTCAACTTGGCGGAGAGCATTTGCCTGGGCCGAGCAGCAGGATTTTCGTGGCACGGATGACGTGTCCATGCTAGAGGCCATGGGACTAAATGTGCGCGTGGTGCCATCCCCGCCCTCGAACCGAAAAATAACAGTGCCAGAGGATTGCAGGGGTCTGGGGAAGACGCATTAGTGCAATGAGCGTTTGAGGCTGCAGTGCAGCCTCAAACGTCAGCAGCACTTGGGCGGCTTAAAATAACGTGCGGACTCGCATGCGAGTCCGTGCTGAGCGAATCCCCAGTTATAGTCAATTCACTTGAGAATCGTTACAGACGGGTATGCTTCGCCTGCGCCTTCCTCTGGGCAATCTGGTCGGCTCATTGAACGCCAGCCACGGACTCATCTTGTTCTGATTTTGAAGTCAAAGGACTATAGCATCCGGAAAGCTTTTCCAATATCCGGCGAGAAACGCCCAAGCTGCAAGGCATGCCCTTCGAGTCCAAGCAGCGAATGACCTCGCTGCGCACTCAATCGGCACGATGAAGCCGTTGGGAGTATGGTTCAGCATCCGGGCGACTCCATGCCCCAGCGATGAGCGAACCAAGTTATCAGGTTGCGCCCTCCGAGCACGTGAGGTGTTCAGCAGCGCAACGAAGCTTCGCAGTTCAAAATTGATAGGGGGGTTTGCAAGAAACTCCATCGCCAATTATGGGCTGGCGTTGCTGATTCCATTTGGAATTAAAATAATCTGTACCTTGTAATTGGCACTAGACTCCCCAGTCCAGCACCACCTTCCCGCTCATGCCGCTGCCCATAGCTTCAAAGCCCTTTTTGAAATCTTCTATTGGAAAGCGGTGGGTGATCATTGGGCTGATGTCTAGGCCGGATTGAAGCATGGCCGCCATTTTGTACCATGTCTCAAACATTTCGCGGCCATAGATGCCTTTGAGGAACAGCCCCTTGAATATCACCTTGCCCCAGTCTATCCCCGCACCGTCTTCCAGAAGCCCCAACAATGCTATGTGTCCGCCGTTGGCCATGCTGTCTATCATTGACCTAAAGGCGCCTGCATTGCCCGACATCTCTAGGCCAACGTCGAAGCCCTCTGTCATGCCCAAGTCGCGCATGGCGTCTTTCAAGTCGCCCTTTGCAACGTTGACCGCCTTTGTGGCCCCCATCTTTTTGGCCAAGTCCAGCCTGTACTCATTGACGTCTGTGATGACAACGTAACGTGCGCC
>JAITFL010000062.1 GCA_031281385.1 Holophagales bacterium | reverse complement strand
TCCGACTTTGGCGAACCCATAACCGCACTTGGCTTTGCACTGGGACACAATAGCCTGCTGGTTGGTGGGGGCAATGGGAAATTGGCGGCCTACCAAGTGATCCATCGGGATGGGACGGCAAGGCTACAATGCTTTCACACATTCGATTCCCTTGAAGGCATAACCGCAGGCTTCATGGCTTCATTGAGGGACAAACGCTTTCTGGCGTGGTCGGACAAAGAATTTTCAGTGAATCACCTGACCACCGAAAAGCGCTTGGCGCATCGCGAAGCCGACATAAAAGGCACTGCGGCTTTAAGCCCAAGGGGTGATTTTATTTTTGCTTTGGGCGATGGTTCAGCTAGGGAATGGCGATTGGACGCATTCCATCCCGAAATAAGCTGGTCACTATTTTGGCGAAAAATTCACTATGAGGGATACGCAGAACCTCAACACGTTTGGCAGTCTGGTGGAGCGAGCGACGACATAGAACCCAAGTTCAGCCTTGTCCCATTGCTGTTCGGCACCATCAAGGGAACATTCTATGCCATGCTGTTCGCTTTCCCCATAGCTGTCCTGTCGGCGCTGTACGCAAGCCAATTCGCTTCGCCCAAGTTGAGGGGGACCATCAAGCCAACGGTGGAAATCATGGCAGGGCTGCCGTCCGTCGTTCTTGGGTTCATTGCTGGCCTAGTGCTGGCTCCGTTGTTAGAAAATTGGATGATGGCGGTACTCATGGTGATACCGGTGGCCTTCATTCTAACTTTTTTGCTGATGCTGGCTTGGCAAAAGCTGCCTAAACCCTTTAGGGACAAGTTTGGCAGTGGCAAAGAGGCGCTGTGGCTGATTCCAGTGATAATCCTTTCTCTGGCAGTAAGTAGTTGGATAGCTCCTGCGGCCGAAAACTTATTTTTTGGCGGGGACTACAGAAATTGGCTATATCAAGGCCACGGAATTTTGTACGACCAGCGCAACAGCATCGTTGTGGGCTTTGCAATGGGCTTCGCTGTGATACCAATAATATTTAGCATCTCCGAAGACGCTTTTTCCGCAGTGCCTAAATCTCTATCCTCCGCAAGCCTAGCATGCGGCGCCTCCCCTTGGCAGACTGCATGGCGCGTTGTGCTACCAACTGCCAGCCCAGGAGTTTTTTCGGCGGTGATGGTTGGCTTTGGCCGCGCCATAGGCGAAACAATGATAGTACTCATGGCCACTGGCAACACGCCCCTGATGGACTGGGGGCCTTTCAATGGCATGAGAACCCTTTCGGCAAACATCGCCGTCGAGATACCAGAGGCCCCACACCAAGGGACGCTGTACAGAATACTATTTTTTACCGCACTGCTACTGTTCGTGCTGACGTTTTTGCTAAACACAGCCGCAGAGCTGATACGGCAATCGCTTCGCAAGCGATATGAGTCCATGTGATGAATAAAAAAAGACTTTTCGACTGGTGGAGGCGGGGCAGCGCGTTTGTGTGGCTCTCCGGCTCTACTCTGGCCCTGAGCCTGCTGATGGTGGCTGGGCTGGTTCTGCTGCTGGCCGTCAAGGGGCTAGGGTTCTTTTGGCCAAGCGATATTTGTGAACTGCAACTCAAAGATGGCGCAATAGTTTTGGGTCAACAAGAGACGCACGAAAAGGCAGCCCACTCGCATCCCGACCGAGTACAGGTCAAAGTGGCCAACAGGGATTTTTTCGGCCAAGATTACAGATGGATCAATGAAAGCGACATCCAGAGCAAAACACGTCCCAAAGACGTGGTTTACATAGATAGGCTGGAATATGGTGCCTTTATCGGGCGCTTGGCGCGGGTAGAAGAAAATGGCGCGATCATAGCCCAAGGGGCCGATGCACTGTCAATAGCCCGCCGCTGGCTCCCTAGCGCAAAAGAAAACCAAGCCAAAATTCGAAAAATGGAGCAAAAGGAAGCAGGGGCATTGAGCGCCCAGCTTGAAAAACTGCGCCTAGAAGGGCGAAAACTCGCCATGAAAGGCAAGGATACCCCCCAAGCTCTGCAACATATTGAATCCAAGAAAAACGAGCTTCAAACTCAATTTGAACAATTTCAGGCTAGGCTGGACGGAATGCGCTCTGAATCCAAGGCGCTTACCGTTACACTGCAAACGGCCGATGGCCAGACAAAAACCATCCCCTTGGCCAGCGTAGTGAGAATAGTGCCGTCAAACTCTATCGGTGCGTTTGGCAAGATGCGGGTCTATTTGTCTAGGCTGTGGGAATTTGTATCTGAGGGCCCTAGAGAGGCCAATACAGAAGGCGGCATCTTCCCTGCAATATTCGGCACTGTGATGATGGTGCTTATAATGAGCATCGTGGTTGTACCCCTTGGCGTTTTGGCCGCGCTATTTTTGCGCGAGTACGCCCGCGATGGGTGGCTGGTCAGGACTGTGCGCATTTCTGTCAACAACTTGGCCGGTGTGCCTTCAATCGTCTTTGGCGTCTTTGGCCTTGGCTTCTTTGTAGTCACAGTTGGCGGGGGCATTGATAGTTTCTTTTTCCCAGAAAGATTCCCTACGCCCACGTTCAAGACCGGTGGCATATTATGGGCTTCCATGACCCTTGCGCTCCTGACGCTCCCAGTAGTCATCGTGGCAACTGAAGAAGCCCTTGCGGCGGTGCCAAGAAGCCAAAGAGAGGGCAGCATAGCGTTGGGGGCCACCAAGTGGCAGACGCTATGGAACGTTGTGTTGCCTGGCGCCAGCCAAGGAGTGCTGACCGGACTCATCCTAGCTATGGCGCGCGGGGCGGGCGAAGTAGCCCCCTTGATGCTGACGGGCGTGGTTAAATTGGCCCCTTCCCTGCCGCTTGATTCGACCTTTCCCTTTGTCCATCTAGACCGAAAATTCATGCACTTGGGGTTTCACATCTACGACGTGGGCTTCCAGAGCCCCAACAGCGAGGCCGCAAAGCCGATGGTGTTTATGACCGCGCTGCTGCTGCTCCTGATCGTCTTGGCGTTGAATGTATTTGCTCTGCGGCTACGCCAAAAGCTCCGCAAGCGCACAACGGGGAGTTCTTTCTGATGGCGGGGTT
>JAITFL010000041.1 GCA_031281385.1 Holophagales bacterium | reverse complement strand
GGATACCAAGGCCGCCCTGTTGGGCTTTGCGGAAGTGTCGGCTTCCCCCAGCTTTTCGTCCTACTGCATATTTCAGCTTCGTTCTGGCCTCACGAAATGCTACGCATTTCGGGCGCGACGTCCTGTCGCGCATTCCAATTCTAAATAGAATCATGGCTGATTCTATTTAGAATTTGGAATCATTTGCCAAGTGTTGAGAATTGACTGCGGAATGGGTTCGGGCATCCGAAAACGCAGGCCAATTTTATTTAGGGGTATGGATTCAGCCAATTCGGTATAATGGGAGTAGAAACCGACCGTATTTGTCCCATTCACCAAGGAGGAACCATGGACTTCAAGACAAGCAAAACCGCCGAAAACCTGCTAAAGGCATTCGCAGGGGAGAGCCAGGCGAGGAATCGCTACGCTTTTGCGGCAAAAGTGGCCCGGAATGATGGCTTTGAACACATCGCCGGGATATTTGACGAAACAGGGCTTAACGAAAAAGAGCACGCAAAATTGTTCTATGCCCACCTGGCCGAACTTGCGCCTAGCGCCCTTGAAATCCACGCGACATACCCAATAGTGGCGGGAGACGTCAAGGCGCAGCTTACAGCCGCTGTGATGGGCGAGACAGAAGAGTGGGAAACCGCATACCCAGAATTTGCCAAAGTCGCCAAAGAGGAAGGCTTCAACGAGGTCGCAAAGACCTTTGAATTGGTCGCCAAGGTGGAAAAAGAGCACGCAGACCGCTTTAAGCGCCTGCTGGACAGAGTGACAAATGGCACCGTATTTTCTAGGGATCAAAAAATACTGTGGCGGTGCAGGGACTGCGGAACCATCATCGAGGGCACGAAGGCCCCTGGCGCATGCCCCTGCTGCAAGAAGCCCCAGTCTTGGTTCGAGCCCGTTGGTGAGGATTTCTAGCTTGCAGTATCGGCATGGTGGAACATTTTAGGGCGGGTTTCGCACTCATCGGAGCCATGTCCATGTATCCGCCCCAACATAGGGCAGTGGGCGAGGCGAGTACCCGGGGTCTGGGGAACGAGCGGGGCAGCGCAAGCCTGCGAGCGATGCAACAAGCGAGTTCCCCAGTTCAGCATCCGGGCGGGCTCCATGAATCGGCGCAAAACGAGCCAAGCCACCGAGCCCCGAACCCGAACACGAACACGAAAAATAGAATCAGGAGCAAGAAACAGATTGAGTGCCTACACTGAACGGAGTCATGCACACAAAAACTGGCCGAGTTTTGCTAGAGGCCCAATTGTCAATTTAGCCATTTGCAAAACGGCAGTTTTGCAAGTCACCGGAGGTGTAGGCTGCGCCCGACCGGAGCAGGCTCTGGCGCGAAACACTGCAAACAAGCAAGTTACAAAACCCAGCCAGAGACAGCGGAAGGTCGGGAGCAGACGTGCCGCCGAGTTTTGCAAGAAGCTCAATTGTCAATTTGATAGCCGGAGCCAAGCAGCCCAAAATTGGCTGGGTTTCGCAAAAGGTACTCTTGGTTGCAAGCCGTTAACAGCAGCTTGGCTGCCCTGCTGCCTTTTTGCTGCACTTTTGGCTTTTTCGGCCTGTGGCGCCAAGGGCGACCCGAAGCCGCCGCAGCGCTTTGCTCCATCGGCCTGCGCCGTTAGGGCCATTGATCCAAGGACCATAGAAGTAGTCTTGCCAAAGACAGACGTGCAAGGGAATAGCATTTCTGGTGTCGAGGCGGTAAAAATTTATTATTTACCGCTTGGGAATAAGTTACCAACCTCAACAGAGGTCTTTGTAAAAGGGGAACCCATACTGGAACGCCGCCGCCAGGACTTGCCGTTGCCAGGAAATGCGGTCAGGCTGGGCCTCTCCCACTTTGGGCGGCCCGCAGGGTGGCTGGTGGTAGTGCCTTTCAGGGCTGGGGATATCGCAGGCGAGCCATCCGCCGTTTTGGCCTGGCTGGACCCTTCTTTCTGAAAATTGTTTCCTTATGATGCCAAAAAATCAATTTCAGTTCGATTTGGGCGCGTTGGTGGTATTCTATTTCGCGGGAGGCTGGTTCCTGCCGGGTCGAACAATAGATGCAATACATGAATGAAACGCTGACCATTTGGGGCATTGACATTCCGATTGTCCAAACGATTTGGATGCTCGTCAAGATTTTTGCGGTTTTCGGCGGGGTCATGTCCCTGGCCGCCGTGCTCACTTGGGTCGAGCGCAAGGGCGCGGCGCTTATACAGGATCGCATAGGCCCTAACAGGGCCAAGGTGATAGGCAATTTCAGGCTGTTTGGCATTTTGCACCTTGCCGCCGATGGGCTGAAATTCTTTTTCAAAGAGGACTTAGTCCCAACCCAAGCTTCACGCGGCCTTTTCTGGATAGCCCCCCTTTTGGCGTTTGTCCCTGCGATGATGGGGTTCGCCATAATACCCTTTGGCCAAAGCTTTAGCTGGGGCGGGCAAACCTTCCACCTTAGCGTCATAGACCCCGGAAATGGGCTTGGGATGCTGTACCCAATGGCCATTGCCGCTTTAGCGGTGTATGGCATTTTTTCGGCATCATGGGCATCCAATAATAAGTATTCGATGCTGTCTGGAATGCGCGGCGCGGCCCACATGGTCAGCTACGAGATAGGCATGTCCTTGGCCGTCATAGCCATCTTCTTGCAGGCGGGGGCGTACGACCCGCACGAAATCATCAGCGCCCAGTCTGGGCTGTGGAACGTCATAAGGCAGCCATTGGGCTTTTTTGTGTTCTTTGTCTGCGCCTTTGCCGAAACCAACCGCCTGCCATTTGACTTTGCAGAGGGCGAGTCCGAAATCATAGCTGGATTCATGACCGAATTCGGCGGAATGAAGTTGGCTCTGCTGTGGCTGTCGGAGTACATCCACATGGTCACAGCTTCGGCCCTGATGGTGACGCTTTACTTTGGGGGATGGCAAGTGCCCTTTGTTTCAGACCCAGGCCCGATAATCTCGCTCATCGCCTTCGCCGCAAAGCTGCTGTTCTTCTGTTGGGTGTTTATTTGGGTGCGCTGGACACTGCCAAGGTTCAGGTACGACCAGCTAATGTTCATCGGTTGGAAGGTAATGCTTCCCATCGGCATTGCAAACGTAGTCCTGTGTGCTTGGCTGGCGCAGAGGGCTTTGGTTTGATGGGGGGGCTTTGGGAACCATAGTAAAAAAAGTTGACCTCAATTGGCTGGATCGGACATATCTGTGGCCGGTGTGTAAGGGCCTGTTCATCACGGTGAAGCACTTCATCGTGCAGGCAATAACCCCGACCCCTTGGCGGCGCACGGTTCAGTACCCCGAAATGAAGCGCCCTGTCAGCGATGGCTATCGTGGGCTGCACGAGCTGAAGCGGCACGAGGATGGCTCAATAAAATGCGTAGCATGCTTCATGTGCGCGGAGAGTTGCCCTTCCCGCTGCATAACGATAGTCGCCGAAGAGATCGGCAACCTCGCTGTGCAACAGGGGATAACAGAAAAGAGGCCGGCTTCCTTCCAGATAGACGTTATGAGGTGCATCTTTTGCGGGATGTGCCAAGAGGCCTGCCCCAGGGATGCCATCTGGCTAAGGAAAAACTACGAACTCTCCTGCCAAGCCCGCGACCAAGTGCGGCTGAACAAATATGACCTTATGAACACATACTGCGAAGAGGATGGCAAAGCCCCCATTTCCCCTGAACCTTCACACAATGCTTCCCAAGGAAACTAAGATGAGGGGGTCCAGATGTTTCTAGCTTTTTCCCTCATAACGCTCGGGGGCGCGATTTCGCTGTTGATGCAGCGCAACGCCATTCTTGCCGGCCTGTGCATGCTCCTGTGCTTTTTTGGCATAGCCGGGCTGTTTCTTTTGATGTCCAACCCCGTGGCAGCCGCCCTGCATGTGATCGTCTATAGCGGGGCCATTACTATCTTGGTGCTTTTTGTTGTGATGCTGTTGCAGTCCCACAAGGACGAAAAATCCAGCCACCGGGCGCGGATACACAAGAGCCTTTCCGCCATCCTTGTCTTGGCCCTTGCCGCTGGCGCGGTCATGCTGGTAGGCGGCTCAAAGAAATTGGCCGCTATGGACGCCGCGCTTCCAAAGCAAAGCGCAGGGCCTGACATGGTGACGCTTCAACAGTTGGGCGAACAGCTTTTTAGCGATCATTTAGTGGCGCTAGAAGCCGTCGGCATTCTGCTGCTGGCCGCGATGGTGGCCGCCGTGCTATTGGTAAAAAAGGAGACCAAACAATGAGCATGGGCGCGTTGATTAATGGCTCTCTGCAAGCATATTTGGCGGTGTCCCTTTTTCTTTTTGCGATAGGGCTGGCCGTCGTTCTCCTGCGCCGCAGCTTGCTCATCCAGTTTATGGGCGTGGAATTGATGCTGAATGCCGCAAATTTGGCGCTGCTGGCCTTTGCCAGGTGGAGGGGGATGGAAGTATCGGCTACCGCGTTTTATCTTTTCATCATCGCAGTGGCCGCCTGCGAAGCCGCTGTCGGGCTTGCGCTGATAATCGGCCTGTTCAGGCATATCGGGACTACCAACGCCGACAGCGCGGACAGTTTGAGGCAGTGAGGTGGAGAATATGTCCGACGTCTTTTGGATGATCCCGCTGCTGCCCCTCTTGGGGTCTGCAATCAATGGCCTCTTTGGCAAACGCGCTGGCAAAGCGTTCACTACCACCGTGGCGCTTGGGGCCGTTTTGGGTTCGCTGGCTTTGGCAATCTGGGCCTTTGCTCTGATGAAGGGTGCGCCTGGAAACAGGCTAGAGGTAACTGCTGGCACGTGGATCAGCTCTGGCGCACTAAGCGTTCCATTTGGCTTGGTGTTCGACCCGCTCTCAACGCTGATGAGCCTTGTGGTGACTGGCATCGGCTTCCTGATCCACCTTTACTCTGTCGGCTACATGGGCAAAGAGGTAGGCTATGCGCGATATTTCAGCTACCTCAACCTGTTCGTCTTTTTCATGCTGACGCTGGTGCTTGGGTCTAGCCTTCCTCTAATCTTCGTGGGGTGGGAGGGCGTAGGGCTATGCTCGTACCTGCTGATAGGCTACTACTTTGAGACCGACTACGCGCCCGCCGCTGGCCTAAAAGCCTTTCTTGCCAACAGAGTGGGCGACCTGGGCGTGATCATCGGCATGATGACGCTCTTTGCCATATTCGGAACCCTCACCGTTGGCGACATACTGGGTTCGGCTGGAAAGCTAGAGCCAGAAGTCGGATTTGGCGCCATCACCTTTGCCACCCTTATGATTTTTGTTGGCGCAACCGGCAAGAGCGCACAAATACCTCTATACATTTGGCTGCCAGACGCGATGGCAGGGCCCACTCCAGTTTCGGCCCTGATCCACGCTGCAACGATGGTGACCAGCGGCATCGTGCTTCTCTGTAGGCTCGCCCCGCTGTTCCAGTTGGCCCCCATAACACTGAACACTGTGGCTTGGATTGGCGCGGGGACAGCCCTCTTTGCCGCCTCTATCGGGCTGGTTCAGAGGGACATAAAAAAGGTGCTGGCCTATTCTACGGTTAGCCAACTGGGCTACATGTTCTTGGGGCTCGGAGCGGCCGGGTTCGCTGCGGGCTTTTTCCATGTGTTCACCCACGCATGGTTCAAGGCTCTGCTGTTCCTTGGGGCCGGCAGTGCGATAACCGCCATGCACCACGAGCAGGACTTGTTCAAGATGGGCGGCCTAAAAGCAAAAATGCCCATCACGTTTTGGACCATGCTCATCGCTACGCTGTGCATCATCGGCTTCCCAGGGACTTCGGGCTTTGCCAGCAAGGATGAAATATTGTACTTGGCCTACCTAAAGTCTCCTTACCTGTGGGCAATCGGAGTGCTTGGGGCGTGCTTCACAGCGTTTTACATGCTAAGGCTTTTGACCCTCGCCTTCCTTGGAGAGCCGAGGGATCACCACGCGCACGAACACGCGGTCGAAAGTCCGGCTACTATGACGGCCCCCTTGGCCCTCTTGGCGGTCGGAGCGCTAGGTGCGGTGGCCCTTGGCTGGCCAGAGGCATTCGGCGGATCTTTTGCCGTTGGCAAATTTTTAGCGCCCAGCGTCACTTACGGCCAAGTAGCAGAACACGCTGCCCATCATGGCAGCCATGGCTTGGCGCTGGCGCTTGCAGCAATCTCCACCGTGCTTTGTTTGACGGCCGCTTGGTTTGGGTGGGCCACATACAAAAAAGGCTTGGTTCAAGCGGAAACCAGAAGAGCGTCCATGCCAAGGCTGCACAGCCTCGTCCTCAACAAGTATTATGTGGATGAAGGCATAGAACTATTTTTGCTGGCCCCGATTCGCTGGTTTGGAAACCTGTTGTACAAACTATTTGACGTAATCATTATTGACGGCGTTGGAGTCAATCTCCCGGCGGCCTTTGTGAGATCGGCCGGGGACTTTGCGTCCTTGTTGCAGACGGGGCGCGTCCGCAACTATGTCTTGGCAATGGGGATCGGGGTTGCCGCCCTGATCTGGATATTCCTGAGGTGAGGCGGCGATGAACCACTGGATGAACGAGCATGTCCTTACCTTCATAGTTTTTGCGCCTCTCTTTTGGGGCGCCCTCCTATTGGCCATTCCAAACAAACTGGCCCAGTTCACCAAATCCTTGGCCCTTATGGGGTCCCTCGGCATCTTCGTGGTCGCCGCGCTCAGGCTGATTCCGGCAAGCCCCGATTCTTCTGGTATTTTTTTCCGCGAGCAGCACCCGCTGTTTACGCTGATCAACATTCCGGTTGACTACCATCTGTCGCTGGACGGGCTGAACCTGATGCTGGTGCTGCTAACCACATTCTTGGTACCCATTTCCATAGCCGGAACTTGGAATAGCGTTAAAGAACGCGCAGGCACTTTTTTCGCCCTCTTCATGCTACTTGAGTGCGGAATGTTGGGCGCGCTGGTGGCAAAAGACCTATTCCTTTTTTACCTGTTTTGGGAAGCCATGCTGATACCCATGTATTTCCTCATAGGCGTGTGGGGCGGGGCTAATCGCAAAATGGCCGCCAACAAGTTTGTGCTATTTACGCTGGCGGGCAGCCTGCTCTGGCTTGTCGCGCTGCTGTATCTCGCGGGCCGCGCCGGCAGTTTTTCTCCAGAAATTTTGGCCTCGGCTGCCGCCAATGTGCCATTTAACGCGCAGTGCTGGCTATTCTTGGCCTTTGCGCTGGCCTTTGCGAACAAGGTGCCGCTGTTCCCCTTTCACACATGGCTGCCCGACGCCCACACCGAAGCCCCTACAGCGGGGAGTGCCATCTTGGCAGGAGTGCTGCTAAAGCTGGGCGGCTACGGCTTCTTGCGCTTCGCCATACCCATTCTCCCTGGCGCGGCCCTGTACTATGCAAAGCCCTTGGCGGTGCTGTCCGTGGTGGCAATCATTTATGGCGCATTGGTGGCTATGGTGCAGTCGGACATCAAAAAACTGGTCGCCTATAGCTCCGTCAGCCACATGGGATTTGTGATGTTGGGTATCGCCAGCTTTACAGTGATAGGCACCCAGGGCGCCATCATGCAGATGCTCAACCACGGCATCAGCACTGGTGCGCTGTTCCTTTTGGTCGGGATGATCTACGACAGGGCGCACACACGCATGATCTCAAATTTTGGCGGCATCGCCTCAAAAATGCCTATTTTCACATTCTTCTTTTTGGTGGTCACGCTCTCCTGTATCGGACTGCCGCTGACCAATGGCTTCGTGGGCGAATTTTTGATTATGAATGGCACCTTTACCTCTGGCTTTGCTTGGGGCAGGGCGGCGTCCATCACCGCTGTTTTAGGAGTGCTGCTTGGCGCGGTTTACATGCTATGGATGGTGAAGAGGGCCTTCTGGGGGCCTGAAAACCCCGACGCAGAAAGCGGGACGGCCCATCTTAAAAATGATCTGAACTTGCGCGAAGTCGCGGTCATGGTGCCCTTGGTGGCCCTCATATTCTGGATGGGGCTGCAACACGTTTCCTTTACCAATGTGTCGGAGCCATACGTCATCAAGATGCTGGATGAAGCAAACGCGCCACCGCCAAGGACAATAACCTTGAACGCGCAAATCCCGCCAAGCCAGGAGGCGAAGCAATGAGCCTGACCCCCAATGAAATGGCGGCCATTCTGCCATTCGCCATCCCTGCGGTAGCCGCCTGCATCGTCCCGCTGGCCGCCTTGGACAAAGACACCGCAACTCAAAAATGGATACGCGCAGTCATCTTTTGCATCGCACTGCTGGCGCTGTGTTCTTCTTTCTTGTTCACTGCCCGCCTTTGGGCTGGGGGGGCGCAGCCCTCTTACGGCTACCTATCTTTTGATAGGCTGGCCCAATTTGCAGCCATTTTTGTGCTGGTTTCTGCCGTGTATGCAGTTTTGCAATTATGGGATCACCTTCATCAAGAGGGCTGGGCCAAGGGCGAGATTTTATCCCTGCTGCTGTTCTCCGTCGTGGGGATGATGCTGTTTGCCTCTACGACCAACCTTATCCTGCTCTTTTTGGCGCTGGAGCTTTTTTCTATCCCCCTGTATGCCCTCACGGCCTCGGTCAGGATTAGGCAAAAGGCGATGGAGGGCGGCGCAAAGTATTTTCTCACCGGCGCAGTCGCTTCCAGTTGCTTCCTGATGGGTATAGTCCTGCTGTATGGTTTGACCGGCAGCCTCGACATTGACCTAATTGCTTCAGAGATCGCAAAGGGCCCGCTAGACCCCTTAGTTATGGCTGGCTTCGCGCTTCTTCTGTTCGGGTTCATATTCAAAATCAGCGCGGTGCCGTTCCACCAATGGACCCCTGACGCCTACGAGGCCGCGCCGCACCCCATCACCGGCTTTATGTCGGTTGCAACCAAGGGGGTCGCCATCATCGCCCTGATAAGGGTATTCACCGCGCCCTTTGCCCAAAATGTCGGACTCGGCGGGCGGATGCAGGCTTCAATGGCCGTTCTCGCAATCCTCACAGTGGTGCTTGGCAACCTCTGCGCCCTGTCCCAGACCAACTACAAAAGGATGATGGCGTATTCCAGCATCAGCCATGCAGGGTACCTTTTGCTGGGCTTTGTCACGGGGACCAGCGAGGCATTTCAGGCGATCCTGTTCTATTTGTGCGCGTACCTCTTGATGAACTTGGGAGCCTTTGGTGCCCTTAGCGCCTTCGGCTTGGTGGGCGACAAAACAGAGATTCGCAATTTTAGGGGGCTTGGCTGGAAACGCCCGGGCGTAGGCATAGCCCTGACCATTTGCTTCCTCTCCCTTGCCGGCATACCGCCCACGGCCGGATTTTTTGCCAAGTATCTGCTGTTCAAAGAGCTGATAGTGCAGGGACACGTAGCTTTGGCAATCTTGGGTGTATTGGCGAGCCTTGTGTCCGTAGGGTATTACCTCAAGCCGATAATGGCCATGTACATGGAGCCAATGCCAGACGAAATCCAAGAGCAGCGGGCCGTCAATGCCCCAATGGCCGGTGCTACGATATTGGTCAGCGGGCTTCTCATCATCCTGTTGGGGCTTGTCCCCAATAGCGTTTTGAGTGGCTTTGCCAAGCCCTCTATCAAAGAGGGGCTGGCCTACTCGGTCGAGGTCGTCTCGCGCCCATGAATGTTACATAATCCAGCCTCGTTGCCAAGACAGATGGCCACGGCGGGCGGAAGGCATTTTTCCCACTTTGGCTTCAACTAAATTTGGCCTAAGAAGGTCAAATAATAAGCCTTGGTAAATGCCAAGTCGGATTTCTTGATGCAAATACCGCTTTTTGTTTGAAGGGACAATGCAATGAAACTGAATACCCTGCTCTTTATCGGCACTGCCGCGATCTTGGTCGTTGGCGGCGGAGGCTATTGGTACTTCACTAGGGACACATCAGAGATAAAATGGCGCACAGCAAAGGTCGAGCTGGGGAACCTTCAAAAGCGGGTCAGCGCGACTGGCACGCTTTCCGCCATCCAGCAGGTGGACGTGGGTACGCAGGTTTCCGGCATGGTGATGACGCTGGGCGCCGATTTCAACAGCATCGTCAAAAAAGACCAAGTGATAGCTACGATAGACCCAACGATACCGCAGCAGACAGTCAACCAGCGGGAAATAGAGGTAGAGAGGCTCAGGATTAATTTCGAGGAAGCCGGCAAACAATTAGAACGCTACCAAAACCTTGCCGAGAAAAAACTGGTATCCGTCTCCGACTTGGAGGGCAGGGAGGTCAGCTATAGGACAGCGAAGCTGCAGTGGGAAAACTCCCTAATCCAGCTAGACCAGGCGAGGACAAACTTGGGCTATTGCACGATCAAGTCCCCGGTGGATGGCATCGTGGTCTCTAGGAAGGCCGACGTCGGGCAAACCGTCACGGCCTCGATGACCACCCCCAGCCTATTCATCATTGCCGAAGACCTTAGCAAAATGAAGCTAGAAATCACCATGGACGAAATGGACATTGCCGAGGTAGAGGTGGGCCAGATAGCCAACTTTAGCGTAGAGGCGTTCAGGGAGACCCAGTTTCAGGGCGAAGTCGCCCAAGTGAGGCTTGAGCCGGTGACGTCGCAGAACGTCGTCAACTACAAGGTGGTCGTGGAAGTGAGCAACAAGACCAAGCAGCAAATAGAGGGCGAGAACGAAATGCGCCGAAGCATGATGTCCGCTTTTGGCGGAGGGCGCGGCCCCGGAGGCCAGAGCGCGGAAGGGCAGGGTCAAAGTGCTCAGGGCGCGGAAGGACAGGCTAGGCCGCAGCAGGGCCGAGGCGGGCCAGATGGCCAGGCAGCCAGGCCGGAAAGAGGCAACAACGGCCAAGCTAGGTCGTCGCGGGGCCAACAAGGCTCCGAGCCCCCTCAAGGCTCACCAAACGCAGAGCGGCCCAACCGCCAGGACAGGCCAGATGGTCAAGCTCGCGAAGGACGGGAAAGGCGGGAAGGACGAGAAGCGCGGGGCGACCAGCAGCCGGATGGGGTTCCAACGAGACAGGGCGGCGACAGGCAGGGCAACCAAGGCGGCGGCGGAAGGATGATGGGCGGCCAAGGTGCATTTGGCCCCGGCGGCCAGCCCGATTGGGACAGGATGTGGGAAAACGCCAAGGATAGGATTTTGGAGCGCGAGCCAGGCATCACCAAGGAAGCATGGATACAGCGAATAAAAGATATGAGGGCTCAGATGGAGAGCGGCCAGCAGCCGATGCGCTTCGGCCCCCCCGATGGGTCTAGGGCAGAAGGCGCGGCGCAGCAGCAGGCGCAGCCCACCACGCAGGCCAGAGCAAATAGCTCCACCCAAAGGAGCAGCATCATCAAGGCCGGCGGGCAGTTTTATCAAGGGGACTACGTTTTGCGCCCTGGGATGACCGCCATGGTGACGATAGTCGTCAAACAGGCCAGGGGCGTGCTGTCCGTGCCGAATACGGCTCTCAGGTTCAACGCGGCCCAGTACACCAAAGAGGCCCAAGCGGCGGCCTTGGCGCAGCAGAAGGCCCAGCAGGCGCAGCAGGGCGGGCTGTTGGGCGGCGGCGGCGTGATGATGTTTGGCCCCCCGCAGACACAAGACAGGCGCGCCCGCTTGGCGGACAGGGGATTTGCCACCGAGCGCACGGGGCGGGTCTGGGTGCTAGATGAAAAAGGAGAGCCAAAAGCCCTCACCGTCAGGCCAGGGCTGGATAGTGGCAATAGGACGGAAATTACGGGGGAAGGCATTGCCGAAGGTATGGAAGTGCTGATAGGCGTGGACGAGACCAAGAAAAATGGTGCGGTGCAGGCCGGTGCCATGACAACTCTCGGCGGCGGCAACCAGATGGGCGGAGCCGGCGGCGGCGGTGGTCGGCGATAGGGCAAAAGCATGAACATACTTGAATTCATAAAGCTGGCGTTTTTTGCCATCACGCGCAACAAGATGAGGGCCTTCCTCACGATGCTAGGCATCATCATTGGCGTTGGCGCTGTGGTTTCCATGATTGGCATAGGCGAAGGTTCCAAGCAGGCGTCTTTGGCCATCATCCAAAACATGGGCGTCAACATGCTCACAATCAGGTCAACCGCTAGGTTTGGCGGAGGAGGCGGGGCCGCTTCTGCGGCTGGCACAGCCGAGCTACTCAAGGAAGATGACGCCCTTGCGATAGTTGAGGAATGTCCTACAACCGTGATTGCGGCAAGCCCCTACGTGCAGCAGCCCGTGCAGGTCGTTTGGCAAAACAATAATACCCGGACTATGATCTATGGCTCCAACGTGGATTTTGAGACAATCCGGGGCTGGAAGGTGGATGACGGGCGCTTTTTTACGGAAAACGAAGTCAGGTCGCAAGCCAAAGTCTGCATCGTTGGCAAAACCGTCATTGACAATTTGCTGATGAACGAGGAAGACCCAATTGGCCAGCTCATCCGCATAGGCAAGTCGCCATTCGAGATCATCGGCGTTATGGAGATAAAGGGCGCCGGCATGTTTGGAGACCAAGACGACGCCATCATAGCCCCGTACACCACCGTCATGCGTAAGCTGCGGGGGAATACCAGGCTCGATTCAATCGTCGCCAGCGCCTACGATGGCAAGGCCGACTTGGCGGAGGCAGAAATAACGGCCTTTTTGCGCCAGCGGATGAACTTAATGCCAAGGGACGAAAATCCATTCAGGATAGGCAAGCAGGACGACCAAATAAAGCAAAGGGAGCAGCAGGCAAACATCATAGGCCAATTCTTGGCTCTTGGGGCCAGCATTTCTCTCATAGTTGGCGGCATAGGCATCAGCAACATCATGCTGGTCTCCGTCACCGAGAGGACGCGCGAAATAGGCATCAGGAGGGCCCTTGGAGCCACGCAGACAAGCGTCATGGCCCAATTTCTCACCGAGGCCGTGGTGCTGTCACTCTTGGGGGGGTTCTTTGGGCTGGTGCTTTCCATTACCGCTATTTTGATCATCCGCAACTTCACCCAGCTCCCAGCCTCAATGGAAAGCTGGGCCATGGCCCTTGGCATCGGCTTCAGCGCGATAGTCGGCATCATAGCCGGGTTTTTGCCCGCGCTCAAAGCGGCCAAGCTGAACGTCATAGACGCATTGAGATACGAATAGCTCCTTTATAGCGGTTCAGCAATTGTCAATTGAGGCACTTGCAAAACTATCCTCGCGCTCATTGAAGTCTTCTCCATGCATCAGCCCCTACATAGGGCAGTAAGCGAGGCGAGGACCGGGGGTCTGGGGGGTAGCGAAGTGCGGGCTCGCATGCGAGTCCGTACTGAGCGGACCCCCAGTTAGCATTTAATAAGTTTTTCCAAGACCCGGGGCAAAGCGTAACACGCCGAAAAACGCTCGCCCCGAGTTCAAGCAGCGAATGACCTCGCTGCGTCATCAATCGGCATAAATATCATCGCGGCGCAGCCGCATCAATACTTGGGCGGCCTAAAAAGGGAGCCCGCAACAACGCGCCTACTAGCAACACCAGATGCGGGCAGCCCTGAGCGGACCCCCAGTTAGCATCAGGGCGGGCTCCATGAACCGGTGCTAGACGAGCCAAGTCATCGGGCCATCATTCCGAGTACGCAAGATAGAAACGTGCTGCCGGGACGCGCCGGGCAAATACCCCCGCCGGGTCCCATTCTGCCCGATGGGTCTGCCGGGCGCATGACCGCGCTGCGTACTCAATCGGCATAAACATGGCGCGGGCGCAGCCGCATCAATACTGCCGCGTAGCGGCTAACTGCGAGGCGCAGCGTTCCAAATTCGCTCCCCCCAAAAAACGCACGGACTCGCTCCATTACACTCGAAGCCGCGCATGCGCAGCTTTCTAGCCCATTCGGGCCTTTGGATAAATTTCATCTTGTTCTGATTTGGAAGTGTTGAGTCTCTACATCACCTTTATACAAAGAGGCAAGCTGATGCCATAGTTCGAGGCAACGGACAGCATGTAGCCGTCAAGGGTCTGCGAGTGCAGATGATTCGGCTCTGGGGCCGCTTTTGAAAACAGTGGCCGCCCTGCCAGCTTCAGCCCCGCCTCGAACCTTGTCCAGCGCCTATAGAAATCTTCACGTCCGCAGATTGGCTCGCCGAAGAACCATGCAGACAGCTTGGCAAAGTCGCGCTCTTTCATATATTCGGCATCTACGCCGACGGGGTGGTCGTCCACGGCTATGACGAGAAGGTCGCCCGTGTGGGACATGCTGAAAAAAAATGGGTTGCCATCAACGTATGGGCGACCGTTTTCATCGGCCAGTATTTCGGCGTCTGGTCCAAGGACGCGCCGCCGGAATGTGCGGGAAACCAAAAAGCGCCGCTTTATTTTCCCCGTCAGCCCCTCTGCGCGAAAGCGTTCTTTGTCGCTAAGTAGCAACGCACAGGCTTCAGCGTCGGCAGTGGACATGTCCGTGCAAAAAATTTCCATTCGCTTTTGCGATATATAATCCCAGCCCTGCAGCCTCTAGAATGTTATCCCCGCGCCAAAGGTCCACATCCTGTCGAACTCTTGGCCCGCGCCCTGGACATTGAAATAGTCGGTCAGGTCGCTTATTGACTCAATGCGTACCGGATGTTCCTTGGTTATGGGCTGCTGGTAGCTGGCGGCGACGTAGGGGTGGACTACGCGGAAAAGGGGAACGCGCCAGCGGCCCCCAACGCGGAGCCAGGTCTTAGACAAATTCGCGCTGGCACTGGCGCCCTCGGTAGAGTGTTTGTATTGCTGGAACCTCTGGATAGCCCCTATCTCACCGCTGATGCCCATGAACGGCACCCACAGTTGGGCGTTAACACCGATGCCGAAACCCATTTGTTTTAGCTTGGTTTCCCAAGTGCCTATGTTCTGGACGTTTATTTGCCCTTTCGTTTCCCAGTTTGTCAACTCCCCGCCCCATTCTAGTCGGAGTATGGGGCCCACCCTAAGTAGCCTGTGGCTTACAGACAGTGTGCCGCCATTACCAGTGTCCAAGTGTCCCGAAACTGCTAGGCTGGTGCCAGACAGCAAGGTCTGGGGCAGGTTCTGGCCTTTGGGGAAGGGAACCTCTACGCGGATGTCCCACGCCTGGCCCGCCAACGGCAGGCCCGCCAAGGCCAAGAAAGATGCAAAGCGAAGGTTCATCATTACGTCACCATTTCACCCGAACCCGATACTTCAGCGTCGCGCTTCCATCAGTGGGTACATTCACCAAAAACTTGGCAGTGCCAGACGTCTCTTTTGTAAAGGCATGGCTTTTGTCAAGGATTTCCCAGTCGCCTGGCATCGGCTCCAAAACAGTGACAGTGACGGCTTCTTTTTTGGCGTTCTTGATCACGATTTCATACGCGCTTTCATAGATGGTGTTGAACTTGCCAGAGCTGCCCACCTTTTTGAAGTCGGTCTGCTTGCGGCTGGCCGTGACGTCAAATGCGTCGCCCAGTTTCAGCTTTATTTCTTCGTTCTTTGGCGTGTGGTCTATGTGGTCTTCCCCAATGAATTGGGCCTTCCCAGAGCTGTCATTTTTATAGACGCGGACGATGCCCTTTGGCAGCGGCTTGCCCAGCGATGCAGATTCTTTGTTTTGGAATGAGACGAACACGCCGATTTTCAGCTTTTGCCCCAAATCGCCGTACGATCCGCTGTAGTAGTGCGACTGGCCCTGCAGGCGGTACTCTTTCGAGACGGGTATGTTCATTGCCGAAAGCATGGCCACCTGCTTTGTCTGGTTCTCTTTCAGGGTCGTCGGCCTGTCCAAAGTATAGAGATGGTACTCAAATAGGCTCTCTTCGCTCATCGTTGGCGCGGCTTTGGCGGCCCGCATGCCCCCTGCGTCCATTGCCGCCATTTCAAGCATTGGCCTGGGCGTGGGGGCGACATTCACGTCGCCCGCGACAAGCTGCAAGGTGGCGTTAGGATAGGATGCCCCGCTCTGGTTGGTCAGCGTCACCCAGCCGCTCAGGTCTAAATGCTTTTCGTCCGCGCTCAGGTTGGCGACGTAGTCTGCCTTCCAGGTCAGCCCGCCTGTCAGGTAGCTCAATTCCAGTTTCTGTGCGCTCGCCGCGCCGCTGTTTAGGCCCATCACCAGCGTCGGCCTGGCGCGCAGCGTGGTTGGCACGTTGCGGTACACGATGCGCCCTGGGGCGGAAGTCTCTATGCGGCCATCGGCGTCGAACTGCAGCACCACGCCGCTGTTTGTGGCCAGCACGGTGGCCTGTTCGCGGATTTCCGCTTGGTTAGGCGGCACCGCCCTGATGACCTCCACCTTTTCGCCCACGTACTTTTCAAGCAGTTTTTGGGGCGTCAGCAAGTCAAAGTCGAAGTTCTGCTCGGCTATCCAAAAATCCTTAGGGGATGTGAGATTTCTCAAAATAGCCGTCTCTGGCCTGATCTGGGCAGAGACTTCCTGAAATGCCAGTTGGAACGGGCCCTTTGGCAGTTTGACCTCCCTTTGGTCTTTTACTAGGGCCAAGTTTGAATTGTAAATCGTGACGGCCAAAGACTGCTGGTCTTTTAGCGTCGTTGGTATCTCCTGCGCCGAGAGCGCAAGGCACAAGGGAAGAAGAAATAAATTACGCATGGTGGCTCCTGTTTAATAGGGCGCGTTTGCTCGCGCCGCTGAAATTAAATGATACCGCAAACTTGCGAGCTTCTTGCAAAACTCGGCGGAACGTCTGCTCCCGACCTTCCGCTGTCTCTGGCTGGGTTTCGTAACTTGCTTGTTTACAGTGTTTCGCGCCAGAGCCTGCTCCGGTCGGGCGCAGCCTACACCTCCGGTGACTTGCAAAACTGCCGTTTTGCAAGTGGCTCTTGTATCACACCATCACTTTTGCTCTGTACTTCAGCGTCGCGCTTCCATCGGCAGGCACATCTACAACAAATTTGGCCGACCAAGCCGACCCCTTTGTGAAAGCGTGGCTCGTTTCCAATATCTCCCAGTCGCCTGGTATGTCCTCAAAGACGCTTACAGACACATTTTCGCTCTTTGCATTTTTTATTTCTATCTCGAAGGCACTCTCATAAACGTACTTGTACCTGCCCCAGCCGCTGATTTTTTTGAAGTCGGTTTGCTTCCACACGGCCGTGACGTCAAAGGCTTCGCCCAGCTTTAGTCTGACTTCTTCATTCTTGGGCGTGTGGTCTATGCGGTCTTCGCCGATGAACTGGGCTCTGCCCGCGCTGTCGTTCTTATACACCCTGATCACGCCCTTTGGCAGGGGCTTGCCCAATGACGCGGATTCTTTGTTCTGGAATGTGACAAAGACCTTAACTTTTACTTTTTCGCCGCTAGGGTCATTGTTGCTATAGTGAAAGGTCCCCCTCTCCCCTAATTCGTATTCTTTTGTAGCGGGCACATTTGACGCCGACAGCAGTGCCACCTGTTTTGTCTGGTTTTCCTTTAGCGTTGTTGGCCTATCAAAAGTGTATAGGTGATATTCAAATAGGCTCTCTTCCTCCATGGACGGGGCTGGAGCGTCAGCAAAACTACATGCTGTTATTTCCAACACATGCCTCTCTTTCTCCTCTTCGACTACATTCACGTCGCCAGCCACAAGTTGCAGTGTGGCATTTGGATAGGACGCGCCGCTCTTGTTGGTCAGCGTCACCCAGCCGCTTAAATCCAAAGTTTTTTCGTCCGCGCTCAGGCTGGCGACGTAGTCCGCCTTCCAGGTCAGCCCGCCGGTCAGATAGCTCAATTCCAACTTTTGCGCGCTCGCCGCGCCACTGTTAAGGCTCATCACCAGCGTGGGCCGAGCGCGTAGGTTACCCGGCACCCTTGGGTACACTATGCGCCCGGGGGCAGAGGTTTCTATCCTGTCCGCAAACTGAAGCACCACGCCACTGTTTGTGGCCAGCACTGTGGCCTCTTCGCGAATTTCCACTTCGCCTTCGCCGTCGGGCTTTGGCACGTTTCTGATTATCTCTACCTTTTCGCCCACATATTTTTCAAGCAGCTTTTGGGGCGTCAGCAGGTCAAAGTCGAAGTTTTGCTCGGCTATCCAAAAGTCCTTGGGGGAAGTGTTGTTCCGCAAGATGGCTGTTTCCGGCATGATCCGGGCCGACACTTCCTGAAATGCCAGTTGGCACATGCCCTTTGGCAGCCCGGCCTCCCTCTGGTCTTTTATCAGGGCCAAGTTGGAATTGTAAATCGTGACGGCCAAAGACTGCTGGTCTTTGAGCGTCGTTTGTATCTCTTGCTCGGAAGAGGCGGGGCAAGAAGGCAGTTGGCTCATCGTGGCTCCTAATTCCAATTTTACTTCAAAATTGCGTCCATGCAATTTTGAATTAGTCGGCTGCGGCGAGGCGCGGCTCGCCTTGCCTCACGAAATGCTACGCATTTCGGGCGCGACGTCCTGTCGCGCATTCCAATCTAAATAGAATCATGGCTGATTCTATTTAGAATTGGAATAAGAAAAAGGCATAGATTTTCGCCGTTCATTAATGGTACTGCAAAAACGAAATGTTTAGACAGTAGAGCCACTTGCAAAACCATTCGAGTGCCCATCGAAGTCGCGCCCATGTATCTGCCCCTATATAGAGCAGTAAGCGAAACGAGTACAAGGGGTCTGGGGAGTAGCGAGGGGGGCCGCTCGCATGCGAGCGGGACCGAGCGAATCCCCAGTTAGCATCCGGAAGTTTTTCCATGCTCCGGCGCGGAACGCCAGAGGCCGAAGAGTCCAAGTCCCGAGGTCAAGCGGCGAATGACCTCGCCGCGTACTCAATCGGCGCGATGGAATTGCAATTCAGCAACAAGAAAAGATTTGGGATGGTTTTGCAAGTGCCTCAGTATTGGTCGCCCATGGGCAATAGGCATTAACATTAAAATAATCAAATATTTACCAATATTCAACTCGCCGTCAGCCAAAAAATTGTCAGGCATTTGGTGCTGCCAAAAAAATATTGGCCTGTCATTTTTTTGACAAATGTCTGTTTACTTGGTATGTTGGTACATATTTGAGGTAATTGTCACTTGTCTAATCTTCCGCGCCTTCATTGGACCACGCTGGGCGAGCCCACCTTGGGGATGGAGCATCGCTGGGCGGGCCACTGGGACGTCAGGCTGGATGTCCACGCCAACGATCCCGCCAGTCCACCCAAAGAAGCCGAACTGTGGGCCATAACTGCTGGTGCTGCCGAGCCGCCGCCCGCGTTGGTCAGGATTAGCGGCGATGTGGGGGCCATGCCGATATTATTGCTGAGGAAGCCGGACGCCGCCCCTCTCTCGTTGGAAAGCCTTTTAGCTTGGTCTAAGCTGGGCAGTGCCCGCTGGGGCGCAATAAGCGAACAGCCGCCTCGTCAGGGCATGCGCCCTTCTTTGCAGATTGAGCCGCCCATGACGGGGGGGCAGGCGCTGGCCGTTGGTTTCGTCATTATCGCCGAGAGTATGAAGAACGTGCTTGCCAAGGCCAAGGCCGCTGCGGCCACCAAGGCCACTGTTTTGCTCACGGGCGAAAGCGGCACCGGCAAAGAGGTTGTTTCTAAGGCGATACACAATATGAGCGCAGAGAAGGATGGTCCCTTTGTTGCCGTCCACTGCGGCGCCATACCCGAAAACCTCATAGAGTCGGAGCTATTTGGCTACGCCAAAGGTGCTTTCACCGATGCGAGGAAGGACACGCCTGGCAAGTTCCGCGAGGCCCACGAAGGCACCATTTTTCTGGACGAGGTGGCCACCATGCCGATGGCCGCCCAAGTGAGGCTGTTGAGGGTGCTTCAGGAACGCGAAGTGCAGCCATTGGGCGGCGGCGGAGCGGTCAAGGTTGACGTGCGCGTCATCGTTGCGACTAATCAGGATCTATGGAAAAAAGTGCAGGATGGCACCTTTAGGGAGGATCTGTTCTACAGGCTCGACGTCGTGCCGATCTCGCTTCCCCCGTTGAGAGAGCGCCGCGAAGAGATACCCTACCTAGCGCAGAATTTTTTGAACAGAAAGGCCAAAGAGTACCGCCTTTACCCCAAGGCGCTGCACCCAAGCGTGGACGCGTGGCTGTGCGCCCTGCCGTGGCCTGGCAACGTCCGCCAGTTGGAGAATGCCATCGAAAGATCCATCGTGCTTTCGGGTTCTAAACCAGTCCTGACCCGCGAAGATTTTGAGTTCCTGATGGATCGCGTTCCAGAGGAAGAGAGGGAGAACGTGGCCGCCAGAGAGAGGGACGGCATAGCCTCCAGCCTGCCCCAGCCCCCCATTTCCATGGAGCCTTTGCCAGCAAGTATCGGAGAAAGGTTCGAGCTTCCCCCCGATGGACTCGACCTGAACCAAGCGGTTTCGGAGTTCGAAAAGAATGCGATATTGCAGGCGCTTTCCGTCACCAGAGGCAACAAGAAGAGGGCCGCCGAGCTGGTGGGGCTGAAGCGCACGACCTTCCTAGAAAAGATGAAGCGCCTAGACATACAGGACGACGACCCCGCCACGGACGCGGAATAGAGGTTAGTGCGAATTTGGTGCGCGGTGCCGAGCGGGGCATTGTTCTAGCCTGAATCGCCTTTTTCGGAGCCGTCTCCCAAACATCCGCCCGCTCGTCGAAGCTATCTCCGAACATCCACCAGCCCATCGAAGCCATGCCCATGTATCAGCCCCTACATAGGGCAGTAGGCGAGGCGAGTACCCGGGGTCTGGGGAGCGAGCGGGGCGGCGCGAGCCAGCGAGCGACGCAACAAGCGAGTTCCCCAGTTTAGCAT
>JAITFL010000187.1 GCA_031281385.1 Holophagales bacterium | reverse complement strand
TCTCTATTCGAGGATCAAAAATGGAAGGAAGCGGCGGCGGCCTTTACCGAGTTCCTACAGAAACATCCCGACCAGAGAACTTTCTCACAAGTGGCAAAGGGGGACAGAATTCATTGTTGGAAGATGCAGCCTAAGGATACAAAAGCCGTTGCAAGCCTAAAGGGTGCATTAAACGACCCAGATTCGGACACTAGGATTTTGGCGGCGCTTGCCTTGGCCGAGAACAAAATTCCAGATGGGCGCAAGGTGCTGGAAGAATCTGTCGAAAACCCCAAGTTTGGCGAACAGTGCGCCCTTGCGCTGTGGCGGCTGGGGCTTCGCCCCCAGCCAAAAACAAAGCAGGGCGATGCACCTTGGGCCCGCCTTGTAGTTGTCAAAGTAAAGACAGAAGACGACAGCTTTGAAATCAAAGTCCCGCTAACTTTCATCAGGGGCCTAGAAAAAATGATGCCTGATGATGCCAGGATTGAAATGGAGCGCGCAGGGGTGCCGAAAATCGACGCCCTGTCAGAGCTGGCCGCCTCTGCGCCAAAAGGCACTACCATATTCCAGTACAAGGGCAAAGATGGCAAAACCTTTGTGGTGATTTCGGTGGAATAAAATGCATTTGGCTTGATTGCCACCCACCCAAACGCTCATCGAAGCTATCTCCATGTATCCGCCCCAACATCGAAGCCACCCCCGAGAATCCACCCGCTGAACGAAGTCATATCCATGTATCAGCCCCTACTTAGGGCAGTAGGCGAGGCGAGTATAAGGGGTCTGGGGAAGCTACCCTAGTGGAATGAGCGTTTGAGGCTGCAGTGCAGCCTCAAACGCCAGCAGCACTGGGGCGACTTAAAATGAATGGTGGACTCGCATGCGAGGCCGCCCTGAATGAATCCCCAGTTAGCATTTAATAAGCTTTTCCAAGCCCCGGCACAAAACGCAACATGCCGAAGCATGCTCGTCCCGAGTTCAAGCGGCGAGTGACCTCGCCGCATGATCATTCGGCACAATGATATTGCCGGACGCATAGTCCGGCATTCGGGTGGGTTCCATGATCCGGCAAGAAACGAAGTGACTGTTTGGCCTACCGTCCCGAGGATGAAAGATAGAATCAGGAGCTAAAAACAAATTAAGCGTCCGCGATGAACGGGGTCATGCACACAAAAATTAACCGAGTGTTGCAAGTAGCTCAATTGACAATCATCGCTGTGGCGCTGTAGCCTGTTGCTAGGTTTTCGGAGTATGTATGAAATTTTCTAGGATGCCATTGAATATTCTTAAAGCATCAAAATTGCGTTTTCTCGCCTTGACGCTTCAAGCTGTGTTGGCAATTTTAATAATTGGAGCAGGGGCTGGCTTGGGAAGTATACTTGAAAATGACGCGAAAATGCTGGAAGTGTCGCGGCGCGTCCCACCGATGCTTGTCAAGGGTTCTTGGAAACCGCCAGCAGTTCCGGCAAGCCACAAGATTGAATTTTATGGAAGCGACAATGTCAACGTAGTCGCCTTGGATGGCTCATATTACAGGCCCTTGGTCAGCATGGACGTAAATGTGATGTACCGCATAACAAATGTGAAATTCCAAGAGGACTCGGCGATTTCACAAGACGACATTGTGTTTAGTGTCAAGGGCAAATATGCAGATCGTGGAAAGAACCCAGAGCCAGACGTAATCCCCGCCCTGCGCGAGTGGCATGGCGGCAAGGGCGAATTTAGGCTGACCCAACAATCTAGGCTACTTGCCCCATTGGGCGAAAATGCAGCCAAAAGCGCGGCCCAAAAGACGCGGCATTTTTTTAAGGAGATGCTTGGCCTAGAGCCAGACATCGCAGCTACGGGCGGCGCGGGCTGCGTTGAATTTATCCATACCCCATCTCTATCCAGTGAATTGGGCGATGAGGGTTACTTTTTGACGATTGACGAAAAAATTTCCATCAGAGCGGCGTCCGAAAAGGCTCTGATGTACGGTGGAGTGACGGTTACGCAGATTCTGTATGGCTCCAAAGATAAGCGCACCGCCCCCAAGGGCGAGGCTAGGGATTATCCGAGGCATTCCATCCGCGCTGGCATGATTGACGTGGGCAGACAGTACATACCGCTAAAATACCTAGAGCAAATAGGCAGGTACATGGCGTGGTTCAAGCTAAATGAGTTGCAAATACACCTAAACGACTATTGGGCGGCAACGGGATATAAAGCGTTTAGACTGCAAAGTGAGAGGCACCCAGCCATAAACCTCAACCTTGAAGACAACACAAAGTCCGATGGCTATTATACAAAAGACAAATATCGCGCCTTTCAAAAGGAGCTATTAAAGTATGGCGTTGAAGTGGTCAACGAAATAGACACTCCAGCGCACTCCGAGATTTTTAGAAACGCAGGGCTGCCAATGCGCGACATTGGCGACATGGATATAACGACAGATGCGAATAGAGAGACTGTAGTAAAGTTTATCTTAGATTTGTTTGACGAGTACACAAGTGGCTCAGACCCTGTGTTTGTGGGCAAAAAGGTGCATTTTGGAAGCGATGAGTACGGTGGCGGCTCACAATCCTATCAGCAATTTCATGCGCTCTACAACAAATCTATGACAGAGGGACTTCTTGCGAGGGGGCTAAAAGCTAGGATGTGGACAGAGTTTGCATCTTACCACTCTGACATGCCAGACAGCTTGGCGAAAAATTCCAACGTGACAGTAAACATGTGGGCGCCCTATTATGCTGACGTGCAAAGCATTTACGATAAGGGCTACAGCGTGGTTAATACTGTGGGCGGCTGGCTGTACCTAGTGCCTGGGTGCGCCACTGGCTACCCCGACTATTGGGGACGCGTCTATGCCAACAATGGCGACTACCGTCTGGATTACCTTTATGACACATTCGATGCAAACAATTTTTCTCCCAAGCGCAACGCCGGCAAGGGTACTGCAATCATGCCAAAAGCGCACCCGCAGACCAAAGGCGTGCAATTTTGCGTCTGGCACGACTTCCCTTCTTTCAATGGCGGCCTTTCAGAGTTTGACTTATTCGACAGGATGAGGGATGTAATACCTTTTGTTGCTGAAAAGGCCTGGCATGGAGAAAAAACAAATGGTCAAACGTATGAATCCTACGCCGCTCGTTTTTCAAAATTGGCCAACCGTGCGCCAGGGGGCAACCCAGGGCGTTTTGTTGAAAGTGCGTCTGAACTGGTGGCTTCATATCATTTCGGCTATGAAAACGCGCTAAATGATTCTTCGGGGAATGGCTACACTGCGCTGGCAGAGGGCGCGTCCATTACCACCAATGGGATGGAGCTATCAGGCATTGGGAAAATCAGTTTGCCATTTGGCTCCATAGGGTACCCATATACAGTCAGGCTAAAGGCGAAGCTGGCTGACATCCCCGCCGATACTATTTTGTTCAAGGGTGAGGATGGTATTCTCTACGCCAATTACAAAGGCAAGGGCAGTATTGGCTTTGAGCGCGGCGAAAGGGGCATCGAGTACCATTTTGAATTTGTGGACGCTGACGGAATGGTGGTCTCACACTCTGCAATATCCCCCAACACATGGTTTGAGCTTGCGCTTACGTGTGACAAAAGTTTTAGCAACGAGGGCAGGCCCGCTCAAACAGACACCGCGCTTTACATTGACGGGGCTATGCAGGCGGGGCGAGCCACCTGTGTCTGGATTCACGATAACAAGTCTTTCATTCCAATAACGAGCGGGAGCGGCAATCGCAAAGGGGTGACCTATGATTCCAACTCCTTCGTGCTTCCCGTAGAAGAGATACTCCCTAGCGCAAGAGCCATTGTGAAGAGGATTGACATCTACAACAAAAAGATGAGCAACGTGGAAATCTTAGACCTATACAAGATCAGCGAGCAAGCCGCTGAAGAGAAATCGAAATAGAAAGCGATGCAGCGCGGCTATGAGCTACAATAAATTGAATTGCTATTAATTCAAAATTGCATGGACGCAATTCTGAATTCAAAATGGAATAAGCTGGAGAAAATATCATGCGTAAAGCCACTGTTTTATTGACCCTTGTATTGTCGTCCTTTTGCTGGGGCCACCATCAGGAATCAGGCCCAGGTGAGGACATAAGCCTAATCGTCCATTACCCTCTCGATGGCAACCTCATGGATCGGCAGCGCAACCTCTTGCACGGCGCGGCCATCAATGGCGTATCTTTTGTCTATGACTACTTTTTCAAAAAGCGCGTGGCCAATTTTGTCGGCGGCGCAAAGGGTGCTTCCGCTGGTAGCGCAATCCGACTGCCGGCCAATGCGCTGGACTTGGCCAAAGAAAAACAGGCGATAACAGTTGCGACATGGGTCTATTGCACAAGCACTGCGCCCCGTTTGAGGATTTTTGACTTTGGGCAAAATTCGGCTTCCAATTTCTACATGACCACTAGGCATGCCAGTAATTCATTCAGTGTGCGCCACACACCAAATGGCTCGGGCAGCGAAAGGGCGGCGGCATCTGGCGAGGCACTTTCTACAGGCTCTTGGCAGCACTGCGCTGTGACTGTTGCTGGCAACAATGGAACCATGATCCTCTACCTTAACGGCCTGCCCGTGGGCAGCACGACCATTTACGGTTCACTTAGTCAGGCACTTGGAACTTCACCTGGAGATTCGTTGAATGGATATTTCATTGGCCGCTCTCAAGTTGGCGATAGGGACTTTGAAGGCAGAATGTCCGATTTCAGGATTTACGACCGCCCACTGTCTGGCTTAGAAATTCAGGAATTGTACGATTCCTATTTTGATGATGAAACAGTTGTTAGTTCAGTATATGAGCGCATCGTTGCTTCTTTGGGGACGCTGACCAATCGCGTTTCCGATATGCCTTTTCTCGGTGCCATGAGCAAGTGTGCGATCACATGGAGTTCAAGCAATACCAATTTAATAGAAAACAATGGGAAAGTGCGACGTCCGCCCAACACGAACCGAAACCAAGCAGAGCCAGTTTCCATTGCCATTTCAGTTGTAAAAGGGAAAGCCGCCAAAAATGGTGGGATAAACGTGACTTTGCTGCGCATGCCCAATGACAAAGACATAGTGGAGAGCGATGCGGCCACGCTTGAAATCGAAAGCACTAGACTGATTGCCGACATTGTGTTGCCAACCATCGGTGTGATGGGTTCTAAAATAATATGGAACTCCAATTCACCCAAAATTCTCAGCCCAGCAGGAGCGGTGTCGCGCCCCGCGAATGGCGATGGCAGCAAAAATGTCATGCTGACCGCGACGCTGAAATCGGGCAAATATTCCCAAAAAAAGATTTTCAACGTCACAGTCGCGCAGCAGTCGGACGCGCTAGAGCTAATAGGTACACAGGAAATCCACTTGATTTCGCCCGTTAACCATATACCCGACTTGCCCTATTACGTGAATGGCATTTACGCATCTGGCAAGACAGGGCCAAAGGTGAGGGTACTCTGGACAACAAATTCTAGGGTTGCAATCCCGCCTTCAAACGAAATGACCAATCCCCCCACAAACGCAGATGATTTTGCAAAGCCGGGTACTTACACAATCTTGGGCCGCGTGATGGGCACCAACTATGTTTCAAAGGCGCATGTCACAGTCGTTGACGAAAATAGCGTCTTGATAGACAAAGTGGAGCGCGCTGCAGATTCTGAAAAGCTGGCGGCAAAGATAAACAAGTGCGTTGGCTTTGCCAAAGAGCGCGTTGGACACAACGTGCAATACAATTCTAGGATCTTTAGGGAGATTTCGATTCAGAATAAGACTGGAAATGTCATTCCCGCAATAATCGTTACTTCTTTGTACAGTGGCAATGTCCCTTTGGCCACCAGGAGCGAAAAAATCATCCTTGATGCCAAAAACATATACACCAAAGGAATATCGCTTCCCAAGCTACCTGACCAATTCGCACAGCACGAGGCAAAGTTCAGCGCAGGGCTAAAAATCATTGCGGCGGACACGCAAAAACCATTGATCAATGAAATCCAGTTGGCGATGGATGAATCAATTGAGAACCTATGCTTGGCGGATTCACTGTTGGAAAGGCCAAAGCTCACGCTTGAAAAATTCAATTTGTCAGATGTTGTGCTGAACTCTGCGGAAGACGGTCATGAAACCGTGTTCCAAAGAAACCAGAGCCACATGATTGCCGAAATAGCCGAGACAAATGTGGACAGATTTCTATGGGCGTTTAGGGACGCTTTTGGCGTTCCGCAGCCCGAAGGAGCTAAGGCACTTGGGGGGTGGGACGAAAGAAACACCAAGCTGCGCGGACACGCAACGGGTCACTATATGTCCGCGCTGGCCCAGTGCTATTTGACCACAAAGTCATACGATGCAGAGTTGGCCGACAATTTTTTGGCAAAAATGAACGCCATGATAACTCGCTTGCGCGAGCTGCAGTTGACGTCTAAGGGCAGTCCTACAAATATTCCAATTGGGCCGGGGAAACAGGACTACGATTCCGACCTAAGCGAGGCTGGCATTAGGCACGACAGCCAAAATTGGGGCACTGGCTTTATAAGCGCCTACCCGCCAGACCAGTTCATAATGCTTGAAAAGGGCGCGGCATACGGCACTTCTCCTAGCAGCGTTTGGGCCCCCTACTACACGCTCCACAAGTTACTAGAAGGCTGCCTAGACATCTATGGTGCCACTGGCAATAAAACCGCGCTTGACGTGGCAGCAGACATGGGCCGCTGGGTCATTGCTAGGCTAAAGGAAGTTCCGCGCACGACACTCAACAGTATGTGGGGAAGGTACATAGCCGGAGAGTATGGGGGCATGAACGAAACGATGGCGCACCTTGCCGCTTGCACCGGAGACCGCGTATTTTTGGCAGGAGCCAAGTATTTTGACAACAACCAATTTTTCTTTGGATGGCATCCTTACCTCAACCCAGGCGGAGACGACTTTGATCGCAACAGAGGCTTGGCGACAAACGTGGACACCATGCGCACGGTACACGCAAACCAGCAGCTTCCACAGATTTTGGGGGTGCTAAGATTGTACGACCAGACCAGTGAAACCAGTTATTACGACATAGCCAACCATTTTTGGAAAAAGCTGTACCACAGCTATACATACTCTTATGGCGGCACAGCTGGCTATTCCGCCAATCCAGAGTGCTTCACCGATCAGCCAGATACATTGTACGGCCCAACTGGTGGCCTTCCGCCCAACGGCAACAGGGACGTTGGAGAATCATGCGCGACTTACAACATCAACAAGATCACCCAATTGTTTTTTATGCACAAGCCCATCGCCCTTTACATGGATTTTTACGAAAGAGCCTTGTACAACCACACGCTTTCTTCTATCAATACGATAGACGCGGGGACTTCGTACCACAACCCGCTGGTGGGCGGATGGGCGCAGAGCTACGGAAATGCCCACCTTGATGGCTTTTCGTGCTGCAATGGCACGGGCATGGAGCAACACACAAAATACCAAGACACGATTTTTATGCACAAGGGCGATGGTGAGCTGTACGTCAATCTTTACATTCCATCAACTTTGAAATGGGGCGATACAAGCGTCAAACTTATCACAAATTTCCCAAACGGCGACAGCGTAAAGCTGCAAGTGATTGGCTCAAAGACATTTGACATGAAACTGCGGATACCCTATTGGGCAAAAAATGGATTCACGCTTAAAGTGAATGGCACAATCATTGATATTGCCGCGCCGCCAGCAAGCTACATCACGGTTGGCCGCGACTGGAAAGACGGCGATGTTGCAGAATTGATATTGCCTATGAGTTTTCATTTGTTTGAAACGACAAACGCACCTCACATAGCTTCCATTTTTTATGGCCCACTGCTCATGGCAGGGGCAGAGACTGGCCGCTTTGAAGATGGCAACTATCGCCCGATAGAACTTAATGAGGCCGATTTGGGTACGTCATTCGAGCGCGTTGAAGATGCAAACCCATTTTGCAGAAACCTGACCTTTGCCACCAATACCACCAATGGCCGCACGTTAAAGCCAATGTTCGACTTTGGAACGGAGAGGCGGATGCCTTATTGGAATGTGACCATAACTAGGGATTAGGAAATATTGATGCGGGCTGCGCCCGCGCCAAAATTTGTATTGTTGCTAACGCTGTTCCAAATGCGACAGTGCCAGCGCGTAGGCACCAAGGGACACAGCTCTTGCCGCACCGAGTTTGGATATGGCCACGCCAATTCTCTTCTGTGGGTCGTACGGTACTTTTTTAGAACTGCTAGGCACTTGAACTTGGACGGCCTGGCCCTTGATGAAAATCTGCCTCTGCTGCGGGTCTTCTAGGTTAAAGACAGTCAGTTCGGTGCGAAGAACAGTGCCTCTTCCTGTCACGCTATGCAGTTCGCTGTTCATCTCTGCCACCATAGCGGGTAGGAAGTGCTTGGATGCGCCCGCTAAGCCACCGCCGATCACGATGATGCCGTCAATCAGCGTTGCGGCGTTTGCCGCAGCGTCTCCGGCCACTTCTCCCAAGCGCTGGAAAGCGTATTTGGCTGCGTCAACGTCTCCAGTCTGCCTGCCTTCGGCGATTGCGGCTATGTCAACGGGTTCAGGTACTTTTTCGATGTCCAGCCCAGTTTTATGGGCGTACGCATGGCGGACAGCACGGATGGACACCCCTTCTTCGGCATAGGACTGGCGGTCAAGTTTGTTCCTTGTACACCATATCTCGCCAGCCGCGCTGTTGTCGCCAATTAGCAGTCGCCCATTTGTGACTATGCCAGCGCCAAACCCTGTGCCAAACGTGAGGCCCAATAGGTTCTTGAATCTCTTTGGGCTGCCGGCGGACTCCAGTTCGGCGTTGATTTCTGGCAATGCGCCGCACAGGGCCTCGCCGTACGCAAATAGGTCGCCATCGTTGTTGATGAACACAGGTACGCTGAATTGCTCTTCCAGCATCGGGGCCAAGGCCACGCCGCCTCTAAAACCCGGCAGGTTCTGCAAATCTCCTATTATGCCATGTGCGTAATCGGCTGGGCCGGGGAAGGCAAAGCTGATGCCGTGGATTGTACCGCCAACAGCGTCCTTTAGGGCCTTGAAGCCATCCACGATGTTCTTTAGGCAGGCGTTTAAGTCATCGCCATGGCTGGGCAAGATTATTGGTTCTGCGGCGTCTTTTTGGCTTTGGATGGCGCGGAATTCAAAATTGGTTCCTCCCGCGTCCAATGTGAGTATTATTCTCTCGTCAGTGTGGATGCTCATGTTCAGGCTTTCGCAGTTTTAGATTTTTTCATTGATAGCAGCATCAGGTATGCGAAGCACACGGCAGGGACAATGAAAGCAATCGGTTTTGCGCCGCCGCCCATCCAGCCCATAGCCAATGGGATTATCGCCCCGCCGCTTATCGCCATGCACATTAGGCCCGAAAGCTCGGAGGCCCGCTCTGGCTTTTCCTCAACGGTGATGGAGAATAGCATCGGCCAAATGTTGGCGAAGCCAAGGCCGCCGATGACCACTGCCGGAATGACGAGCGGCTTGCTGCCGACCAGCATTAGCACCAAACCAATAAGTCCCAACAGCGCAGAAATCCTGAAAAATGTTTTAGCGCTCACTTTTAGGCTGCCGGCCACTAGCCGCCCAACGGTGAGCGCGGCAAAGAATAGTGTTGGCCCAAATAGGGCAGCAGTTTTTTCGTCAAAGCCATAATCCAACAGTGCCGGTTTTAGGAATGTTGCCATACAGACCTCTGCGCCAACGTAAAGAAAAATGCCAAGCACTGCCAGCGCGAATGTGGGGATGCCAAGCAGGGCAAGGCTATTGCCGATTGACGGAGGCACGTCCGCCTTTGTCTCTTTCACTTTGAGCATTGAGATCATGAGGAGCGCCAAGACCATTAGCGCGAAGAAGATGGGGAAGGCACCCCTCCACCCCATTGCGGCAAAAAATGCAATGGTTGCAACTGCTGTCACAAGGTACGCACTGGCGGCGGAGCCAAGACCCTTTATGCCTTGGGCCATCGCCAAGTTGCGGCTATACGCACCCTCGGCACACACATCGCGCATTATGGGGTTGCCAGCCACTTGGAGGAAGGTGGTGCCGACGCCCAATAGGAAAATGGCAGCCAAGAGGAAAGCGAAACTAGGATTTATGAATGTTGGAACTGCCGTCGCCACGGCACAAAGAGCGAGTCCCAGCAGCAATAGCTTCTTCTTGCCTATCCTTGCGGCCAGCACTCCGCCTGGTACGCTGCAAACCGCAAATGCGATATACACAAAGAAAGGCATCCACGCGGCCACTCTTGGGTTGCTGGACACTTGGCTTGACAATGGACCCATTGCGTCAGCGACCCCCATGAGCAAGAACACTAGGTAAATGGGCAGGGTTTTCATAAACATGTTTGGCCTCCTAATTACAATTCTATCTGTTTTCTTATCAAAAAAGTGTTCAGTTTCAGGGGACCGCTGTGACAATTTATGGAAAGAGTGGGCCTCAGGCGAAAAGAGGCCCGGAATCAAGGCCGTTTGCCCAAATGTGGCACTTGCGTTTGTCCAGAAATGGCAAATACAAAAATAATGGCGCGGCGTTTTCGAAAACCGCCAAAATCGCGGTAAAATATTTTGTCGCAAGAAAAACAACTTTCTTTTTTATCTAGGAGAAAAAATGCGTTGCCTTAAACTTATCGCTCTAAGATTTGCCACACTGACATCTTTGGTTTCCGCCGGAGCTTTTGTCGCGGCACAGGACATCATTCCGCTGCCCCAAAAAATTCAAAAGGCCGAGGGGCAATTTGAATTGACCTCATCTGCCGGAATCGGCGCGGGTTCCGGTGCTTCGCGGATGGCTGACAGGCTTAGGGATTACTTACGCCCAGCAACGGGCTTCTCGCTTCCAGTTTCCTCTAAGGGGGCCATTCAGCTTGCCTTGGATTCTTCTCTAAAGCACTTGGGCGATGAGGGCTACACGCTGAAGTCGAGCAGGGGCGGCGTTGAGATAAGGGCGTTCAAAGAAGCGGGGCTATTTTATGGCATACAGACGCTAAGACAACTGCTCCCGCCAGAAATATTCAGGTCTTCAAAAACAGAGGGCGTCAAATGGACAGTCCCATCCGTAACCATAGAGGACTCGCCCCGGTTTGTGTGGCGCGGCAGTCATGTTGACGATAGCAGGCACTTCATGGGCAAAGATGCTGTCAAGAAGCATTTGGACTTGATGGCGCTGCACAAGATCAACATCTTACACTGGCACTTAACGGATGACCAAGGGTGGCGCATAGAGATCAAAAAATATCCCAAGCTGACAACGGTAGGGGCATGGAGAGAAACGACGATGATACCCCCGTACCGCTATAAGGCCGAGCAGCGCCGCTACGATGGGATCCCACACGGCGGCTTCTACACGCAAGAAGACCTAAAAGAAGTAGTCAATTACGCAGCCGAAAGGTTCATAACCGTTGTCCCAGAGATAGAGGTACCGGGACACGCTAGAGCTGCCATTGCGGCATATCCACAGTTGGGCAACTTCCCAGATCAAAATGTCACGGTCGCCTCTATTTGGGGAGTACACCGCGAAGTGTTCAACGTCAGCGATGAGACGATACAGTTCTTCAAAAACGTGCTTGACGAAGTGCTTGCGATATTCCCCTCTAAGTTCATCCACATGGGCGGCGATGAGTGTCCAAAGTACGAGTGGGCCAGAAGCGAGAGTGCGCTGGCTAGGATGAAGCAGATTAAACTAGTTCCCGCCGACGCCACATTAGAAACTATCCAGAATTACGTGGACGCAGACGGCAAAAAAGCTGAGCACCCTGCACTGCATGGCCTACAAAGCTGGTTCGTTAAACAGTTTGATTCGTATTTAGCATCTAAAGGCCGCCGACTGATAGGGTGGGACGAAATACTGGAGGGCGGCTTGGCACCTGGGGCCACAGTGATGAGCTGGAGGGGCGAAGATGGCGGCATCGCGGCGGCCAATTTGGGCCACGACGTAGTTATGGCATCAAATGGCTACCTTTACTTGGACTATTACCAAGAGAGGCAGGGTACGCCCAATTTCCGCGAGCCTTGGACAATAGGCGGCTACATCTCATTGGAGAAGACATACAGCTTTGAACCCATACCTGACAAAATTGCCCCCGACAAGGCAAAACATGTGCTAGGGGCCCAAGGCCAATTATGGGCTGAGTACATAGCTACCCCAAAGAGGCAAGAGTACATGGCTTGGCCAAGGCTCGCTGCCCTCTCCGAAGTGGTGTGGAGCCAAAAGGAAGCCAGGGAATACAAAGGCTTTGAATCTAGGCTAAAAACCCATCTGCGTCGGCTGGACGCCATTGGGGTCAATTATCGTCCGCTCACCGGCCCTGCCTGGCCCTTCCCCGAGTTTCGCAATTAAATTTGACAGTTTTCGCCAAATTGCATAGCACTTTCAACTTTTAGGAATTTCCTGAATCTAACCTTTGTATGGCTTTGCACAGGCTTGGGCCAAAATCAAGCTAAACTAATTTCTCAGCTATTCGTAACCATTGAGCAAGATTTGATTTTTCAATTGTTCAGGAGACAAGATGATCCAGACCCGCATGATCCCGACTTTGGCCTTTTGCCTTTGTGCCATAAGCTCAATAGGTAGCGCCCAGGCGCAGAATAGCCCAAAGAAATTGCTATCTTTGCAGGATGCCATACAGGCCGCGCTAGAAAACAACCTTTCGCTTGAAATGCAGCGCACCACTTGGCGTGGCACTTTGGCGGCAGGAACCATGTCCGCGGAAGCGGCCTTTGAGTTGTCTCTTGGCGCCAACATGGGTATCGGCTGGTCGAGATCAGGTTCTTCAACCAATACAACCCTGCCCATAGGCGGTGAAAGTGCCAACGTGCTACAAGAAACCTCTGGCACAAACGATAACAGGAATGTCAGTTTGACCTTATCAAAGCCATTCCAATGGGGCGGGACGGCCAACTTTAGTTATAGCCCAAGATATTCTAGTACCAGCTCAGAAACCAGCTACACTCTGCTAGACCCACCCTTTACAGTGTACCCAGGCAGGAGTGGCACCACTCCAACGCCTTATAGTGGACAGTGGAGTTTTGGCTATACGCAGGATTTGCTCAAAAATTTTGGCCGCAAGTCCGCCACCGCAGACTTGGTTATTGCCCGGCGCGGTTTAGACACGGCCAACGCCAATTTCAGGAGCCAATTGCAGGCCCAAGTCGCCGCAGCGGAAAGGGCCTATTGGGCCTTGGCCCTAGCACAGATGAACCTGTCCATATCCCAGCAGAGCCTTGAACTCTCAGAGCGCCAATTGAGGGAAAACAAGATCCGCTGGGAAAATGGCGTGATTGCTCCCATAGAAGTGACGAACTCTGAGGCCGAGGTGGCTAGGCAGGAAGTGACCATCATCAATGCCGAAACAAACCTTAAAGATGCGAAAGAAAATTTTTTCAGGGCCATCTTTGCAACAACGGACGTACCCGATGACGTTGAACTGACTGACTCGCCTACGGTTTCTCAGCTAACCCTTGACGAAAAGACTGCGATCGAAACGGCGTTCAACAACAGGGCCGAAATTCGCACAAGCCGCATTGCGCTGGAAGACGCAAAGCTGAGGGAAGAATTGGCGCATGCGAACTTAAAGCCGATGCTGAGGGCCCAAGTGACCTACAATGGGTCGGCCAATTCCGCCGCAGAATTTAGTCCAATAAACAGCGACCTTACATCGTTCCGCTATCCAGGGTTTAACGCCAGTCTCAATTTTTCCATGCCCTTGTTCAATAAAGCCGCAAAAGCCCAAGAGACCAATGCGATGACAAACCGTCGCAGGGCCGAGCTCAGCTTGAAGGATCAGGAGCTTGCGATAACGCTGGAAGTCCGGCAGTCACTGCGAGGGCTCCAGTCCGCCGAAAAAAGCATAGTCGCCGCCGAAAAAAGCCTAATATACTCACAGGCCGCATTTGACGCGGCACAGATGAGGTACCTAGAGGGGCTTGGCACCCAACTAGAAGTGCTGCAAAGGCAAAGAGACTTGGATAATGCAAAGACGCAAAACGCAAACGCAAAAATCCAGTACGCAAACGCGCAGACAGCCCTGATGCAGGCGATGGGTACCCTGCTGGAATATAGGAACATAAAAGTTAAATAGAGTTTCCTTTTAGAGTTGGCTAGCGCGGCTCACCGCTATTACAAGTACGACTTTGCCCCAATGAATTGGCTAGACCAAGTTGGCGAGTTCAGGCTGTCCCTGCGTATGACTTGGCCAGAGCTTGGGGCGTGGATGAAAGTTCCATTTTCAATGTAGATTGCGACGTGCGTTACATTTTTGCCCTTGCTGCCAGAGAAAAATAGTAAGTCGCCGCCTCTGAGCTTGTCCCTCGATATGTTGCTGCCCTTCGCGTACTGATCCCTGGACGTGCGCGGTATTGACAGACCATTTAATTTATAGACTGCCTGAGTCAGGCCGCTGCAGTCGAAGCCAGTGCTAGCCGATGTGCCACCCCAAAGGTACGGCACGCCTAAATAGCTTTCAGCCGTAGAGACCAACGACTTTCTGATGCCCGTTTCTGCTCTGATGTCGCCAATCCTGTAACCGGCCAAGGTGTCTGGCGCAACCAAGTAGTAGGCATCGAGGACTCTTCTGGACTTTAGTGCCTCGGCCCTTTCCATTGCCAAGTTCCTGCTTGCAAAATTGCCGAACCTCACCTTGTACAACCTATCGGAATCCCTAAAATACGTTGCATCCAGCCCTTGGCGGTTCAGGTTGTCTGACAGCCGCACAGCGTTTTCTACTTGGGAAAAGGCCCCCGCTTGTATGGCCCAACCAAGGCGCACGGCCGGGGTTATTTTTTGGGGCCTAGTCTGTCTATTCGGCCTGGGTGGCCTAGACTGTCTATGGGGCGGCCTGTCGGGAGGTGGGGGGGGCTGGTCTGGAGGCACACAGGCCCAAGCCAGCAGTAGGATGGCGACAGGGGCAAAATAGGTTTTGAGCAGATGGGCAAAACGAGAGGAGATTTTCATGGGCAGCCATTAACGACAAAAGTTTATTTAATCAAAGCGTTGGGCCATCACTTGACGAGTTCAACGCTAATATGAAAATAAGCTCCCCGCTGTAGCCTTTCTGTCACTTGAAAAAAACTGAGGTCAAATTTTTCGGTCTTGCCCGGCCTGACAACGCCGACTTTGGTTCCGCCGGTTGCGACTCCGATCAAATTGTGATTTGCGTCAAAAACGGCAACGGCGAAACCAGGGTTTTTGGGCTGGTTAGATGTGTTTTCTACCTCCACCTGTGCGCGGGTGCCAAATTGCGCTCCCTTTAGGAACGTCTTTGCAATTTCTCTCTTGTTAAAAAATATGGTTTTGACCCGCAGCTCATCCACGGACATATCCAATGGAATGATCCTGTCCCAGTAGTAGTCAAACTTTGCGCTGCTAAAACTCAACGGGGCCTGCCGTCCTGGCTCTTGCGAATAGTTGGGCGACTCTGCAATGGGTTCATGGCAGGCTAACAGAAGCGGCAACATCAAACCTAGCATGTTTCGGTCCTCCAAAAAAGTATGTAACACATAAATAAATACATAGAAGCCGCGACTAGTTCCGGCCAAAGAGGCCGTTGAAGAGCCCCCTCTTGCCTCCTTGGGGGGAAGGTGGCGGCGGAACTTCGAATCGAACTTTTTCTGCGCGAACTTTTTCAAATACCGGCCTCAGTGCAGGCACTAGCGCAGCCGCTATCCAATTTTCGCTGAATTGGCGGGCAATGTAATGGTTCTCTTGCAGTCGCCTGTCCTCAACCATGGCGGTGACTTCCTCAATCGTCAGGTTCTCGATCAAGTCATCGCCCATCCTGACCTTGATTTTGGCGGTCTCATTGGTCGCAGAAAGGGCAGGTTCATCGGCTTGTGGTTCAGGCACTTTTTCAAGCTGGGGCGCAGCTTTTGCAGGAAGTTCAGTTTCACTGGGGGTAGCATTTTCCACAAAGTCGTCAAATATCCGGCTGGGCCCAGAACCTGCCAGCACGGACAGGCCCTCACCGGTGGGAGCCGCGAGTGGCACAATTCCCGGTTGGGCGATGTCATCAGTTTCTGCTGACTGAGGAGCCGAAATGTTAGGCGTTGGTTCTTCATGGATTTTTATGTTAGAAAGCAACGCTGCGTCGCCAGCCAATGCCAGTTCCTGTGTAAAACTAGGTTCTTGCTGTAGCTCCGTTGCGGGTACTTCAGTGTCTTCCGGTGCCTGTCCATTGTCATCTTCGCCAAGAGAGATTGGAATGGCGTCAGTCGTTTCCTCATCATCGGCGAATGGCGTTGTTGCGTCAAGGAAATCGCCAACGTCGAATTTAGGCTCTTTTGTCTCTGCTGCAATATCTGTTTCTGGCTCCTCAAAAGTGGAAACTGGGACTAGGGGCGCGTCTTCTTCGTCGCTGGATGAACTAAGCTGGGCCTCGCTTTGGGGACTGGGTACTTCAGCATCTTGCACAAGTGCAGCAATGGGCGCATCAGAATGTTCATCAGGCTCATCGGGAATTTCAATGGTTATCGGTAATCCATCGAGAACGTCATATTCGGTTGGTTCAACTTCAGATTGAATGGGGTCGCTGGTTTTGTCGCCATCCTTGGTGTCGCTGGCCGATAACTCTTCGCCATCTTCAAGGGGAATAACAGATATGTCGCTCTGGTTGCCAGTGTCTTCGTCTGGGGCATCGATAAAATTGGTTTCATCGCCCACTTGGGCGGGAAGGGCCTCTTCTGTGTCAAAAATGAGGTCGGAGCTTTCAATTTCGACTCTCATCTCTTCCATGTCCGATGCTACCTCGCTGGCATTTTGGATCAGTAGCGGAGCAATGTCTTCGGCTGCAGTCGCTTCTGGAGCATCAATCTGCGCCGTTGGCGCAAAATCGTCAGCGGAATCTGGATAGTCTTCGATTTGCCTTGGAATATCCAGCGGTGGCGGCTGGTCTGACTCGAAATCATTGGCCTGAATAGCTGGCTCTTCAATCGGTTTTTCATCGAATATTTGCTCTGCTGGCTGCGGTAATTCCGAAGCCATCTGTTCGATACCCGCAAGCTCTGCAACTTGTTCATCGGCCATAGAGGGCGCATCTAGCTCCACTGCAACTGTTGGGGGCAGGGCGGCGGCGAGCTGTGCAGATGTGGTACCCGTATCTGGAGCCATGCCAAGAAGCTCCAGAACAGCGCCTTCGATGTCAAATTCTGCATGGCAGCAGTAGCAGAGTGCTCGCTTGATGCCAAGCGCCACTCTTTCTTTTCTCAGGTTGTATTTTGCCGAGCATTGTGGGCACAGGATCGTTATCGGCATGGCGGACTCCAGCGTATATTTGGCACTCGTCAACCCCCAAATGCTTCGCCCAGCATGAATATGGGCATGTACATCGAAATTACAATGAAGCCTATAATCACGGCAAGAACAACTATCATCATCGGTTCCATTAGGGCAGTCAGTGCCGCAACGGCATTGTCAACTTCATCGTCATAAAAGTCGGCCACTTTCGCCAGCATGGCGTCTAGGGCACCAGTAGCTTCGCCAACGCCAATCATTTGGACGACCATTGGTGGGAACACTTTTGTTTCAGCCAGCGGGGCTGCGATAGTGCGCCCTTGTTCAACAG
>JAITFL010000157.1 GCA_031281385.1 Holophagales bacterium | reverse complement strand
TCCAAGTGCCAAGGAGGCCCAAGTGAACACAAATGACCCCCGCAGAGACGAAAGCCGCGTGATACATGCGCCCAAGGGTACTACGCTGAACTGCAAAAATTGGCTGATAGAGGCGGCCTACCGTATGATTCAAAACAACCTAGACCCAGACGTGGCCGAAAATCCCAAAAGCCTGGTGGTTTATGGCGGCATTGGGCGGGCGGCCAGAAATTGGGCCTGCTTCGACAAAATATTGGATTGTCTAAAAAACCTAGAAGAAGACGAAACGCTGTTGATCCAATCGGGAAAGCCCGTTGGTATTTGGAAGAGTACGCCAAACAGCCCAAGGGTGTTGATTGCAAATTCCAACTTAGTGCCAAACTGGGCCAATTGGGAGCATTTTCATGAATTGGATCGCAAGGGCCTCTTCATGTTCGGCCAAATGACCGCTGGAAGCTGGATATACATTGGCACCCAAGGCATACTCCAAGGAACCTATGAAACCTTTGCCGAAGCGGGGCGGCAGCACTGCGGGGGCGACTTGGGAGGCAAGTGGATTTTGACCGCAGGCCTTGGCGGGATGGGCGGGGCCCAGCCACTGGCAGCCACCTTTGCCGGAGCGGTGAGCCTGAACATCGAATGTCAGCAAACCAGCATAGACTTCCGCCTACGCACCCGCTATGTTGACGTACAGGCCAAGGATGTTGGCCACGCCATTGAGTTAATCAAGGCCCACGCAGCGTCAAAGGAAGCCGTTTCCATCGCCCTGCTGGGCAACGCAGCCGAAGTGCTGCCCGAATTGGTGGCAAAAGTGAAATCTGGCGCAGTCGCCAAGCCAGACATTGTCACAGACCAGACTAGCGCACACGACCTAGTGAATGGCTACCTGCCGATTGGCTGGACAGTGGAACAGTGGAAAGCCGCACAGACAGACCCTTCCAAACACGCCGAGCTAAAAGCCGCCGCTGGCAAATCCTGCGCCGTACACGTCCGGGCTATGTTGGACTTCAAAGCCCTGGGCTGCGCCGTGGTTGACTATGGCAACAACATCCGCCAAGTGGCAAAAGACAACGGCGTAGCAAACGCCTTTGATTTTCCGGGCTTTGTCCCAGCATACATCCGCCCGCTGTTTTGCGAGGGCAAGGGGCCATTCCGCTGGGTCGCACTCAGCGGAGACCCCGAAGACATATACAAAACTGACGCAAAAATAAAAGAGCTTTTTCCCCAAAACAAGCACGTCCATCGCTGGCTGGACATGGCCAAGGAACGCATCAGCTTTCAGGGGCTGCCCTCTCGCATCTGCTGGCTGGGCCTTGGCGAGCGCCACCTAGCTGGCCTGGCTTTTAATGAGATGGTTAAGACAGGGGAACTCAAAGCTCCAATCGTAATTGGCCGCGACCACTTGGACACGGGCAGCGTTGCCAGCCCCAACCGCGAAACAGAGAGCATGATGGACGGCACCGATGCAGTGTCAGACTGGCCCTTGCTAAACGCCATGCTTAACGTGGCGGGTGGCGCGACTTGGGTCAGCTTCCACCACGGTGGCGGCGTTGGCATGGGTTACAGCCAGCACGCGGGGCTGGTCATAGTTGCCGATGGCACCGACGCGGCTGCCAAGCGGCTGGAAAGGGTGCTTTGGAACGACTGTGGCATGGGCGTGATGCGCCACGCCGATGCAGGCTACGAACTGGCCAAAAAGACGGCAAAGGAAAAGGGGCTGAAACTGCCGATGATTGGGTGATGCCAGAGGCTTTAGTGGTCGTCCGTCGCCAAAAACGGCGCAATGATGCCATACAACTTATCACTATGCACAACATAGCTTGAGTGGCTTTCGCCCTCCAGTATTTTAAGGGTGCAATTTTTGATGTTTGCGGCGATCATTCTTGTGTGTTCCTCCCTTACCACGTCCTTGCTCCCCGCCAACACGAGTGTCGGCGTTGAGATTGTATCCAGTTCGACATTCGTGATATTCGGCTGCGTCAGCATCAGCTTGAGTTTTTGATCCCTTGTGAAGAGATAAGAAACTTGCATGAGAATGGCATTGATGGTCTTGATGCCACTGGGCAGGGTGTTTGCGCCGCTGACTATGAGCTTGGAGATCATGTTGGGATGTTCTATCGCCAGCAAAAGCCCAATGATACCGCCATCGCTGAACCCATAGAGCATGACGTTATCAATGCTCAATTCCTTGATAAAGGCTGCAACGTCCTCCATCATAGAACGATAATCAAAGTGTTTGACGCTGCTGCTTTTCCCGTGGCCTCGGCTGTCTATCGCATACACTGTGCAATGCCGTGAGAGCTGCGAGGTCAATACATCAAAAATAGTGTGGTCTTCGCCATTTCCATGCAACAGGATGATGGGATTGCCGCTTCCGCACTTTTCGTAAAATAGTTCTATTCCATTGACTTTTAAGTACATATAATTATTTTTCCGCTCGCTAAAGCCCGGCGTTGTGGCTCTTGAACAGTGCATCCCTCTAGTTTAAGCAAGGCCGCTTTTCTCCAAAGCCCTCCGCCATAGCCAGTCAGTTTGCCCCCCGCGCCTATGACGCGGTGGCAGGGGATGATTATCGAAATTGGGTTCGCGCCATTCGCCATTCCAACTGCCCTGGACAGTTTGGCGTCGCCCAAATTTTTTGCGACTTGCCCATACGTCGTTGTCACGCCGTAGGGAATTTCTGCCAAGTTGCTCCACACTCGCATCTGGAACGGCGTTCCGTAAAGGGCGATGGGAACTGAAAATGTTTTTAGTGTTCCAGTGAAATAGTCATTGAGCTCTCTTTTAAGCAATTCTGCACTATCGGTTTGTGCCAAGTTCATCGTGTCCAAATATGGCTCCGCCGACCTCTCAAACCCAAGCCTTGTCAATATTCCATCGGCATCGAATATCGCTTCCATCTCGCCGAGAGGAGCCGGAAACATGGCCCTGCTGCATACAGCAGAACATTTACTATTCGTTGAGGTAGCCGCAAAACTTTTGCCCAATGCCAATAATTTCCTCGCCGAACTAATGAAAGTACCAAGAATTTACAGACACCACCCAAAGAAAACCAGCGCGGCCAAAAGCCGCATCCACCATTGTCAATTGTCAATTATTCATTGTCAATTTGTTAATCGAAGTGCCATATTCCAAAAATAATGGAGTTCAAGAGGTTCCATTGGCTCCCGTTTTCTCCATAAGCACCAATCCCGCGCCGCCGATGGGCATCTTCACGGCCGTGCTGAACATGGCCCTTCCCGCGTCAGTCAACCCGCCCTGGTCTTGGGGCCAGTCCCTCTCCGAGGCCACCAAGTACGTCCCGGCGGGGAGTTTTTCTAGTTCTTCCGCGCTGCGAATTTCCGGCATGACCATGTTGTCTGTGTAGATCATGGCCCCTGCGCTGATGTCCCTGAGATGGTTGGGCTGCCAAAAATACACCTGCTTGCCCGTTATCAGCGGCTTCACTTTTTCGGTCCAGGCTCCGTAGCCCTTTTGCAAATCAAGCACCCTAAAGCCCCATGTGCCGCCCACAAGGAACAATAGCCCGACTGTGATTCCCATGTTCCGCACAAGATTTCGCGTAGTGCGTTTTGTTGCCCCAATAGCAAATAGGCCCGCGCCAAGCAAAAGAATCAAAGAAATAGCCGCTACAGGCCCACGGTAGCCAGGAATAAGCATTTGCGTCACTCTTCCCCCTGCGAAGACTACTACAAGCGCCGCGAGGCCGATAAGCCCAAATAGGGTAGCATATAGTGCATTGATCCACCGCGCCACTTTCGGCGCGATTTCATTTGCAAATCTGTGCAGCATCTGGCCCATCGCCATCGCGATGAAGGGATAAATCATCAGGACGTACTTCCCCTGCTTGCTCTGGGAACACGAAAGCACAAGGACAGGAACAACCATAGCCAATGTCACAAAACGGCTGGCCGAATTGAGTTGTTTTCTGCCCTTAAATAGAAATACCGCCAAGAATGGCAACAAAAGTGTCCAAGGCATCAAGTCCCCGGCAATGTATCGCGCATAGCGCCACCAAGGCTGAACGTGGGCCCAAGCGTTTAGGGCGCGGCCAAAATTTTGGTATATCAGCAGATTGTATGCGTAGTCGGCCCCGCCCTTGACAGCGGCGGCAATGTACCAAGGCGAGATGACCACCAAGAGTATCAAGGCCCCCCAAAGTGGACTCATCTGGCGAATAGCCTTCCAGTCCCTTTGCCATAAAATAAAGGCTGCAATGACAGGCACTGACAGGACTATCGCCAAAGGGCCCTTTGCCAAAAACGCCAGCCCCAAAGAGGCATAGGACATGAAAAACCAAGTCCGCGCTTCGTTGGGATGCTTTGGCGCAGCTTCGCCCCGCAGCAGCAAGTAACCGCCTAGCCACGCCAGCCAAGACCACGCCACAAGGACAGAAAATAGCATGTCAATCTGAATGAATTGCGCCTGCCATATCCATATTGCAGTTGCCGCCAACACAATGGCGCATATTTCTGAATAAGCCCTATCCGCAAAGCGGGCGGCCCATCTCCGCATGGCAAAGACAAAAACGCCAGCGGCAAACACAGATGGCAGTCTAAGGGCCCAAGCCGAGATTCCGTTGACAAAGCCCAGCCCGCCCGTCAGCTTGTCGCATAGAATAGCAGAACACTTCATGGCCCAATAAAAGAGTATGGGCTTTTCGTTGTAGGGCCTGCCATTGAAGTATGGCAACAGCCACTCCCCGCCTTCCCTCATCTCCCTGACGCACTGGGCAAAGTTGGGCTCGTCCGGGGCCCAGAGCCCCCTCATGGGCGCGGCCAGTAGCATAATGAGCAAAAAGAGCAGCGGCACTCTGTTTTCCCGCAGCCATTGTTTCCAGCCAGCATCAACCATCGGACAGCATCCCCCCAACCATCATACTGCGAACCAGCGGCTGCTCAATTGGGTACCTGCAGGCCCAATTCATATCTCTTCTCGTGAATCGCGGCGATGATCCTTTGGACGTGTTCATCCACTGTGCCGCCGACGGCCTCTGTGACAAGCCTTAGGCCCTCGGCTACCTCGCCCCTGTCCACGCCCGCCGCAAAGGCGGGAGTTTTTAGCTTTTTGTGTATGCTCTTTGGCAAAAGTCCCTCGGTGCGCTCCGGCCTCACCAGCGCACAGGCTATGACAAACCCTGCTATTTCGTCCGAGGCCACCAGCGCCTTTGCCAATAGCGTGTCCCTCAAGTCTTTTCCGCTTGGGCAGTGCGCCGCTATTGCCCTTGAAATGTCAAGCTCGCCCCTGTCGTTTAACCATTGTATGACCCTGTTGGGGTGTTCATCGGGCCAGCGGTCGTAGTCCGCGTCATGCAGTAGGCCCACTAGGCCAAACAACTCTATGTCCTGTCCATAGCGTTGCGCGAAATCTCGCATCACCGCCTCGACTGCGAGCGCGTGTATCCTTAGCCTGTCTGAGTCAGTCCAGCTCTGAACCAGCTCCCATGCTTCATTTCTCGATAACATTTTTCCTCCAAAAATCCTTGCCAATTCGCGCCATGTCAAGTTGCAATCAAATAGGTGCTTGCAAAATCCACAATCATTGCACATAACCCCTTATCCAATTTTTGAAAACCACCACACAATAGAGGTTACCCAATTAAAAAAATCGGCGCGGCCGCAGTCCGCATCCACAATTGTCAATTGTCCATTCTCAATTGTCAATTTGGTTATTGGAGTCTCGAAGTCCGAAAAATTTGAGGTTTTGCAAGAGTTTCAATTAAACACTATTAACGTCATCCCCTGCCCGCAGTTTTTCTCTCGACTAACCTTTGGGCCTCTCTTCGCAGTGCGTCAGGTATGTTTCGGTCTTTCGACATCCGCTTGAGGTCAAATTCGTTGACCCTGCCTATCAGGCTCATGGCAATGGGCAGCGGGGTTCTGGGGTTGAATACCAAGTTTTTGAGTATTTGGTACTTCCGCGTCCACTCCCGATTGTTTGAAATGATGCGAATGACATCTTCGTGTGCAGTCCGCATTTGGGCAATGTGCGCTATTTCCCCTTCGGTAATGCGACCATTCCGCACAATGTTCACCTGAATCAGCCTATTGGCTTCCTGCATCAAGATCGTGCGCTCTTCTTTTCCCCCCCTTAGGGCTAGGACGATTTTTTGGTTTGGCGCCAATTTCATTATTCGCTGAGCTACGGTACTGTGCTGGTGTGGCGGCGGAACGAATTGCACGTCTTGAGCCGACCCATCTGATGCCGCAACAGGGGCCGTGTGCCTAGCTTGTGGAACAGAGCCGTGTGCGCCTTGCGCTTCATCCTCTGTTGGTAGGGGCAATTCAGACCATGCCTTGTCCAATGCGCCCGAATCCACGTCGTCCAGTATTTCGATGCGCTCTTGGGCGCCAGAGTTGTCCAACTGGCCCAAAACTTCTTTGCGAAATTCCGTGATCCGCCGCTTTAGGTTGGTTGTTCCGGCTGGATGGGCCTCCAGTGCGTCCAATATGGTTGGCCTCTGAATCCATAGCACTTGATTGTTTAGCGCAATTTCCAGGTGCCTTTCTGTCAACGCCGGAATTGCTCGCTCCATCCACTCCGCCGTCAGGGAGCCATTTAGCAGGGCGGTCTCCAATAGCTCTGGCTCATGTCGGTGGAGCAGCACCAGCCCAAGGACATCTGGGGTTTCCACTGGCCCTGAGATTGCCCCCATGACTATGGAGCTAGGCAGGTCGGCCAAGGTCTCTAGTGCTTTATTGGATAGGGGCGGATCCTTAAAAACTGCATGTGACAGCACACATAGCAAATCTGCGGTGGGGATGGGAAGGCCGCCGCCAATGAGGGTGGCCGCCATCGGCGCGGGAAGTTCGCTATTCAGGTATTTTTGGGCAATTTGGTGCATAATCCCACATCGCTGCTATATCACACTGGCGGCTCGCCTGTTACGCCAGTGCCAGGTTCTGCAACTTCCACCTTGGGCAGCACTGGGCTTTTGGCTGGGCTTGGTTCGGCGCGAATCCAGATTCCCAAAGCATCGAACGAGCCTGACCACGGTTGTCCCACTCCGGCTCCGTGCTGTATCTTAGCGCCGGCTATTTCTACAGCAACGACTCCCGCATTTTCTAGTGACAGAGAAAAAGCCCCTTTCACCCTTAGTTTCCATGGTTCAGATGTTCGCAAAATTTGGATATGCTCTTGCCCATCTTCGGCGAGTATGCGCGCTTCGCATGTGTCCGATGCCCGCAGACTGATCAGCACTCCATCGGAAGTGATGGGCGGCTCTGGAAACACCTCGCCCAAAACTGGGTACTTTTGGTCGCTATCGGGCTTGCGCCAAATGGCGTGGTCTGCGCTCTGCGCCTGTGGGCCATTCTCCGCCGTCCTGCTTATGTCTTTTGCCGGTATGAGTAGCCACCCAAGCATAGCGACCACTCCGATGGTCATTGTAACCATGATGGCCTTTTCGCTACGGGGGTTCATGGGGCTGGTATTTGACTCAAACAAGGCATCAAGAGAGGATTCTAGGCCAACGTACTTTTCAAAATCAATGCCCAGCCTTTCAGCCATCAGCATTGCCAGGGCATATTCTTCGCTATAGTTTTCGCTAGTCCATTCGCCAGCCTCAACAGACTTGACGACATCCACAGACACGTTAAGCTCTTCGGCAATTTTTTCGCGGCCAAGCCCCATTGCGCGGCGCTTGTCCTGAATCTCATTTTGCAGCCTAGTGACATTGGGTGGATTCATTTTGAAAGACCGCTTTCGTAATTATTGGCCGCTCATTCATGGCTTCCAGCCTACCGGTACTTCTTTTAGCACTTTCTCCATTGTATTGCGCCTATCTTCTCTGTTCAACACTCTGTCGTCCATTCTGCCCCGGTGGGCCATAGCGTCGGATAGGGCGGCCTGCAGATGGTCTGGGGTGACAAAGCCCTGCCCTGCCATCCAAGCCTCGGCCTTGGCCAAGGCGAGCCATTGGCTGACGGCCCTTGTAGAGCAAAAGCCCCCATCTTTTCTTATTCGGGCGACTATCCTTTCCATATATCCCAATACAGCGTCTGAAACTATCACGCTGCGAACCATCTCCTTTGCCTTTGCCCAGTCCTCTAGCGGCATGGCCGCTCCAAGCTTGTCCAGCGCATCGGCACCGGCCTCTCCAAGCAATATTCTGCGCTCGGCTTCTGGTGGGGGATAGCCAAGGTGCAGCACGGCTGCAAAGCGGTCTATCTGGCTTTCGGGTAGGGGGAATGTGCCGGCATGGTCTGCGGGGTTTTGCGTTGCTATTACAAAAAATGGCTCTGGCAATGGATATGTGTCCCTGTCCAAGGTGACTTGACCCTCGACCATGACTTCTAGGAGTGCGCTCTGCGTTTTGGGGCCTATGCGGTTGAGCTCGTCCAGCAATATGACGTTTGCAAAAACTGGCCCCGGCTGGAATCGAAACGTCTGGTTGGCCGCATCCCACAAATGGACACCCAATAGATCTGAAGGCAGCAAGTCGTTTGTGCCTTGGATTCGCTGGAAGCGGCCCCCTATCGCTCGGGCCAAGGCCCTTGCTAGCGTAGTTTTCCCAACTCCCGGCAAGTCTTCCAGCAGCAGATGTCCACCACTGAGAAGCACTGCCAGTGCCCTTCTCACTTGGGCATATTTCCCCAAGATGACCTTTGTCAGGGCATCGAGGGCGGACAGGGCGCGCTTTAGCAGGTCTGAGGGTTCAGGCGGCAGGTCAGTCATTCTTTAAGGATATGCCGTAATTCTTCAATTTATGAACATAGTTTTTTGTGGCCATCCCCAAATTTTTGGCCGCCACCGAAGGGTCGCCATTTGCTTCCAAAAGAGCCTCATCCAAAAACCACTTTTCTGCGCTGTGGCTTATTTCTTGAAGCATATTTGTCAGTTTGCCTTTTTTGGGCCTCGGCAACAGCATGGACGAATCCATTTGGGAGAACTGCGATGGCAGCTCCTTTAAGGCACCACCGGTACATGCCCTACCTGCCTCTGCGGCTCCCCAAACTAGTTCAAGGACATTCCCCGACCACTCTTTGGCCAACAGTTCTTTTTCAATTTGGCGGTCAACAGTCGGCACTACCCGCCCTGCCTTTTTGCAGATGTCTATGAGATGGTTGTGGAAAAGTGGGAGAATGTCGTCTTTGCGCTGGGCCAGCGGCGCAAGGGCTAATTCGATGACGCCGATGCGGGATTTCAAGGGTTCGGGCAAATCGGATGTGTCTTTGCAGGTTCCCATCCAGTACACACCGGGATAGCGCTCTATGCAACTTGGAAGCAATTGCAGCAATGTGGCTGGAAGGCTCTCTAGGCCCATCAACAGCGCACTGCCGCCCTCAAGACTCTTCAACAACGCATCGGAAAGCGAGTTGGGCCCTAGATCGCGGGCAAACGCAGAAAAGAATGGGGCCGATGCGTTTCTGAGCACGTGAAGCCTTCTTGCGGCGCGGGCCCTGCCAGTCCCCGCTTGGCCACAAAAAAGAACGGGCAGGGTAGTTTCGGCGATGGCCCTTAGTTTGTTTTCAACCGCAAGCATTTCTTTGGACGCAGCGACCCAAGGCTCACTTGGGTCTGGGGGCGGGGACAAAATGGATGCCCGCATTTTTTCTAGGCGGCCAAGAAAAAAATCCAAGTCAAATGGCTTTGGGATAAAGTCGTCTGCGCCTGTATTTATCGCTTCCACAATGTCACATGGCTCTGCGAATGCACTGATGAGAATGATTTTTATTGCAGGGTTTATGCGCTTTGCCTTTTTTATGAGCTCCAGCCCGGAGAACCCCGGCATCCTCATGTCTGTCACCATAGCTTCCACAGGCCCAGATTCGAGTGCTTCTATGGCCTTATCTGGCGCGGCAGCCTCTACCACCTCCCAGCCCGACCCCTCTAGGGCCTTGAGCAATGTGCGGCGAAAGCTGTCCTTGTCCTCGACCAATAGCAGGCGCATGTTTGATTATAGCCATTCCACTTGCACTACCTAAAATACTCAACGCCCGACCTGAATATGCCCATGTCTTTTTCGCCCGGCACGTTCTGCCAGACGTGACGGCTGTAGCGCTCGGCGTGGGCCATTTTGCCGAATACTCTGCCATCGGGGCTCAATAGGCCCTCTATGGCCAGTGCGCTGCCGTTGGGGTTGTATTCTAGGTTCATGGATGGCTGCCCGTGTTCGTCAACGTACTGCGTTGCAACTTGGCCGCAAGAGAGCAGATGGCGCAGATCGTCCTCTGGCCCAATGATGCGCCCTTCGCCGTGGGCTATGGCAACTGTGTGCTGGTCGCCTGACTCGCAGCGCCTTAGCCAGGGGCTGGCGTTTGAAACGATGCGCGTCCAAGCGAAGCGGCTTGTGTAGCGCAGGGAATTGAATGTGAGCGTTGGGCAGGATTCGTTGAGTTCCTGTATTTCGCCATAGGGGACTAGGCCAAGTTTGATGAGCGCCTGAAAGCCGTTGCATATCCCGATGATTAAGCCATCGCGCCTTTGCAGCAGGTCGTGTATGGCGTCCTTTACCCTTTGGGCGCGATAGGCGGCGGCAATGAACTTGCCGGAGCCTTCTGGTTCGTCCCCCGCGCTGAAACCGCCCGGGATGGCCACTATGTTTGCTTTGGATATAGCCTTGGCCATTGCCTCTAGGCTCTCCTCGATGTCACTGGGGCAGAGGTTTCTGAACACCAGCACTTCTGCCAATGCCCCCTCTTTTTCAAACGCCGCGGCGGTGTCGTACTCGCAATTGGTGCCAGGGAAGGCCGTCAGCAGCACACGCGGCTTGGCCGCTTTTATCGCGGTGGATTTTTGTGGCCGAGCATTGAATGCGGCGAATGTGGGGATGTTGCTTTCCGCTTGGGGTTTGGATTGTGGCTTGGTTGTAGGAAAGATAGGCTCTAATGTGTTTTCCCAAGCCTTTTCAGCTTCAAATAGGGAGAGTTCAACGCCGCCCACCCTGATGATTGGCTCGGAGATGGTTTTGCCCAAGGGTACAATGGGCAAGGCGATGTCCACAACGGGGTTTGCGCTTGGCGGCAATTCAAGCACGAATGAGCCTGGCCTTGGGGCGAACCAAAAGGCATTTTCATGCTGGGACAAATCCAGCCCTATTGCGTTGCCAAATGCCATTTTGGATAGGGCAGGGGCCAGGCCGTCCATGCCGACTGTGTGTATGGCCCGCAACTTTTGGCTACGGACTAGGGCGGCAAGGCGGGGATAAATGTCATGCAGTGCATCCCAATCCGGCAATTCCTCATTGGTGCGGGGGAGTTCAATCAAAACTAGGTTGTCGCCGGGCGACTTGAGTTCGGGTGTTGCTATTTCATCGGCATTGACCACGGCGACGGCAAAGGCCACTAAGGTGGGCGGTACGTCATGGTCTTTGAATGTGCCTGACATGCTATCTTTTCCGCCGATGGCTGGCGTTCCCATCGCCAGTTGTGCATGAAGCGCGCCAAGTAGGGCCGACGCTGGCTGGCCCCATCGCTTGGGTTCATTTTGAGGTTTGCAGAAATATTCTTGAAGCGTAAATCGAAATTTTGTTGGATCTGCCCCCACCGCCGCCAATTTTGCGGCTGCAACGACATGCGCCCACACCGCGCCATGAAAGGGCGACCAGCGGCTAAGGGTAGGATTGAAAGCATGGCTCATCGCGGATGCAGTGCTGGTTTCACCGTTTGGCACGGGGAACTTTGCCACCATGCACTCGGCCGGGGTACGGCGGCGCCGTCCGCCGAATGGCGTTAAGACGCTGGCCGCGCCGATGGTGGAATCGAATTTTTCAACCAAACCGCGCTGGGAGCACACGTTGAGTTCTGCCAAGCGCGAAAGCCATGCGGCGCCTATGTCATCAATTTTCTTGGCAACGAATGGGCTATGCGATGCTTCTGGTGCTGGTATTTGGGCCATTGCCTTGGACGGTGCGCCATTGGTGTCCAAAAATTCACGGCTTATGTCAACAATGGTTTTGCCCTGCCAAAACATAACTAAGCGCTTTTCCTTAGTCACTTCCGCGACTATCGTTGATTCTAAGTTTTCACACTTAGCGCACTCCGATAATGCGGCTACATCATGGGGGGCCACTACCACAGCCATACGCTCTTGGCTTTCGGATATGGCGAGTTCGGTTCCATTTAGGCCCTCGTACTTCTTTGGTACCACGTCCAAATTGATCTTTAGACCATCTGCCAATTCGCCTATGGCCACAGATACGCCGCCCGCGCCAAAGTCGTTGCACTTTTTTACCAGCTTGGCAAATTCGAGGTTGCGGAAAAGCCTTTGCAGTTTGCGCTCCATCGGGGGGTCGCCCTTTTGGACTTCTGCCCCGCACATTTCGATGCTGGATTCGGTGTGGCTCTTACTGCTTCCAGTTGCGCCACCAATGCCGTCCCTGCCTGTGCGCCCGCCTATGAGTACCACTAGGTCGCCTGGGGTCGGCTCTTCCCGCCTGACCTGGTTCCTTGGCACAGCACCAATCACCGCGCCGATTTCCATGCGCTTTGCCTTATATCCTTCGTCATATATTTCTGTCACCTGACCCGTGGCTAGGCCGATCTGGTTGCCATACGAAGAAAAGCCCCTTGCGGCCTCTTGCGTTATTTTTCTCTGGGGTAGTTTGCCAGGCATGGTGGCCTCTATGGGAACCTTTGGGTCTGCCGAGCCCGTGACGCGCATGGACTGATACACATAAGCCCTGCCAGACAGCGGGTCGCGTATGGCTCCACCAAGACAGGTCGCCGCGCCGCCAAAGGGTTCTATCTCCGTTGGATGATTGTGGGTCTCATTCTTGAACATCAGCAACCAAGGTTCACTCACGCTCGGCGTGGTCGTGTATTCGACGTTCACCACCAATGAACAGGCGTTGATTTCTGGGCTGATCTCTTGATCGTCCAGTTTGCCTGCGGCCCTAAAATGCTTGGCCGGCAACAGGGCCATGTCCATCAAACATTCGGGCCTGTCTTTTAGGTTTTCGCCATGCACTTGGCTACGAAGACCGCGATATTGCTCCAGTGCCCTTGCTATTGGCTTGGCAAGCGGCCCATCGTCTATGCGGATTTCCGTCAGATGGGTCAAAAATGTGGTGTGGCGGCAGTGGTCTGACCAGTAGGTGTCCAATAGGCGGAGTTCTGTTTCGGTGGGGTCGCGCTTTTCTATGTCTCTAAAATAGGCTTGGGTGTGCAGCAAGTCTGCCAAGGTCATCGCCATGCCGTGCGCGGCCTGTATGGCTTGGAGTTCTGATTTGCCAGCACTGATGAAGCCATTTATCACGGGGACGGAGCTAGGTTCAGGCAATAGGGGCTTTAAGGTGGCAGGCTTGGTCGCTGCCGCTTCGCGGCTGTCAACTGGGTTGATGAGGTAACGCCTTATCTTGGCCAACTCTTCATCTGTCAATGCACCCTTTAGGACAAACACCTGCGAACATGCAACGGTTGGGCGCACACCCCGGCACAGCAACTGCAGGCACTGCTCCGCGCTGTCCGCCCTTTGGTCGTACTGGCCGGGCAGATACTCTACACTGATTACATTTTCAGTTGGATCAATAGTAAGCTCTTCCTCATATACAACGTCCACAGGCTTTTCTGCGAAGATAGTCCAAAGTGAATTAGAGTAACCGTCGTCTGAAAGGCCCTCTACGTCGTACCTAGCTAAAATCCTCACGCCCTCTAAAGTGGGAATGCCCACGATGTGCTTGAGGTCGTTGAATAGTCTATCGGCCTCTACCGCAAACTCTGGCTTTTTCTCAAC
>JAITFL010000073.1 GCA_031281385.1 Holophagales bacterium | reverse complement strand
GGAGGGTGCGGATCCGCAGTTTTGGCCGCTGCCTTTCCTGGCTTGGGCATTGGCCTGCTGGGAGTTTCTTTTGCCTTTGGCTTGACGGTTTTGACCATGGCCTATGCGATAGGCCACATATCGGGGTGCCACCTGAACCCCGCCGTCTCCATAGGGCTTTGGGCCGCTGGCCGCTTTCCGGCGGACAAGCTGATTCCTTACATCATCGCCCAACTCATAGGCGCAATTATAGCCGGGGGCGTTCTCTACATCATCGCCAGCGGAACATGGGGTTTCGATGTTTCTGCGGGCTTTGCATCCAATGGCTATGGAAGCCACAGCCCAGGCCACTATAACCTACTGTCCGCGCTTGTCACGGAAGTGGTGATGACTGGCATGTTCCTAGTCGTTATCCTTGGTGCCACCGATGAGCGCGTGCCAAGCGGCTTTGCGCCAATCGCCATTGGCCTCGCGTTGACGCTCATCCATTTGATCAGCATACCCGTGACCAACACGTCGGTGAACCCCGCCCGCAGCACTGGCGTGGCCATATACGTTGGCGGCTGGGCAGTAAACCAGCTTTGGCTGTTCTGGGTGGCACCGATTCTTGGGGCCATCGGCGGAGCCTTTGCCTATAAGTCCATAAAGTAGGGCAATCTTTGGCTCTCTGCGGCATTTTGAGATTGAGTCAGTCGCAGAATATTGCGATAGGTTTGCGACTGGCTCTCTTGACTGTGGCTCTGAATCACAGCCTGCCAATGCTTTTAGACGGACTATGGCTGAAGAGCGTGAGCGAAGAAGGATTTTTCAATTGCCTGGTTTGATTCAAAACTAGGTCTGCGTTTCAATTTTTCTGTGGTACATTTACTTAACAATAGCAACTCGAGGAGGAGAAAATGCTAACATCACTTTTAATTACTGCCGTTATCGGCCTCGTCGCCGGATTCATTGCCAACTTCATTATGAAGGGCAGAGGGTTCGGGCTCTTGGGAAACCTGATCATCGGTATCCTTGGCGGCCTGCTCGGTGGCTGGCTGGCCGGGGTTGTCGGCTTGGCCGCCTACGGAATATGGGGCCGCATCATCGTCGCCATTATTGGCGCCTGCATTTTGCTGTGGCTGATCAGGCTATTCAGGAGATGAAGTTTCCAGCAAGGGCTTTTCGTCTGACAAGGCTAATTGCCTAGCATAGACTGGATTGGCACGGCGGCGCCGCTCTGTAACTAGGGCGGCGCTGCTCTTTTTTTGCCTGGGTGCGCTGTGCGTCTTCATGTCAATTCCACCCACAATCATGGCAAACTGTTTCCAGCGGGGCAAGACCTCGGGGGACACATGGATAAACCTACAGACAAATTCAGCCTATCAAACGGTCATGGGGTTCCGTGCCTTGGGTATGGGACTTGGCAGATCCCTGACGGAGAAGCCGCTGTTTCCTCTGTATTGGCCGCGCTGCGCGTTGGCTACCGCCACATTGACACGGCGGCGTTTTACCAAAATGAGAGAAGCATTGGCAAAGCCATAAGGGAATCGGGCATTGACCGCCAAGAAATATTTGTCACCAGCAAGGTATGGAACAGCGACAGGGGCTACAATGGCACAAAGAGGGCATTTGCAAGGTCGCTGGAGAACTTGGGGCTGGACTGGCTGGACTTGTACCTCATCCATTGGCCGGCTTCCAAGTCTAGGTTTGCGGACTGGGAAAAAATAAACTGCAGCACATGGGAGGCCATTTCCGAGCTATACAAAAATGGCAGCATCAAGGCCATAGGTGTGTCCAACTTCCTTGTACACCATCTGGAAGTGCTGATGAAAGCTGACGTGCCGCCGATGGTCAACCAAATAGAGTTCCACCCTGGGCAGATGCAGAGAGAAACGGTTGATTTTTGCCAAAAGAATGGGATCCTTGTGGAAGCGTGGGGGCCGCTTGGCACGGGGAAGATGCTGTCCAGCCCTAAGCTGGCGGAAATAGCCGCCAAATACAATAAGAGCGTGGCGCAGCTTTGCATCCGCTGGTGCCTGCAAAATGGCGTCCTGCCTATTCCCAAGTCGTCAACAGACTCCCGCATCGAAGAAAACGCAAACGTATTTGATTTCTCAATATCGGAAGGCGACATGGAGTCCATCTCTGCCATGCCATATTTTGGAGGCTCGGGGCTGCACCCCGACAAAGTTGGTTTCTAAATCGGTTCCCCTATTGATTGGCACTGATTCTTGTAGATGCGGCTGCGCTTCCCGTTCCGCTTTTAATGCAGTCTATCGCCATAAAGTCTTTGACAATGCCTTGCAGTGTCAAAGACTTGCGGCGATTTTAGTGACTCGCGCTCTTAGAGCTATTTATTCTAACCTGAACCTTCTCATCTGATGTTGCAGGCTCTGGGCCAGGCTGGCCAGTTCGGAGGAGGTGCGCGCCACTTCCTGCGTGGTGGAGGACATCTCATGCGTGGCGGAGGCTATGGAGGCTGCCTCGTTGACGCTGGCGTCCACTTGCCTCGCAACCTCGGTGCCAGTCTTGGCCTGTTCTCCTGTGGCCTTCACGGACTCTCTGGTCTGCACCGCGAACTTGTCTAGGCTGGTGCGGATCTTTTCCAGCAGCTCAACGGTGGTTGTGACCATCTCTTCGCCGTGTTGCACAGACGTGCGGGCTTCTATGTTGTGCTGCGCTATCTCCTTGGCGGACGTGGCGCTGCGCTCGGCCAGCTTTCTGACTTCTTCGGCCACAACCGCGAAGCCCTTGCCCTGCTCGCCAGCCTTGGCGGCCTCGATGGCTGCGTTCAGCGAGAGTAGGTTGGTTTGGTTCGCTATCTCTTGGATGACCCCGATGGCCTGGGCTATGCGGCCCGTTGTCTGCGTTATCTCGTCCATCGCGCTCTTGGTGGATGCCCCGGCCATGTTGCCCTGCTGGGTGGCGTCAAGCGCCGCATTGAGCTGCGCCAGCGACTCGGCAGCACTTTGGCTCACTTGGTCAATAGAGGCAGAAAGCTCGGTCATGGCTGCGGCCATGCTCTCTGCGTCTGTCCTCTGGTGCTCGGCACTCTTGGCTATCTCGTTGGTAGTCTGCGACATTTCTTCTGCCGATGCCGACAGCTCGGTAGAGCCGCTGGCCACGCCGTCTATGCCTTGGTTTACTCCGGCAACGATGTCCCTCAGGTTGATCACCATATTTCCAAGCGAGCTGGCAATGCCGCCAAATTCATCGGACGTCTCGGCCTGGGAAACCACCGTCAGGTCGCCGTTGGCGACTTTTTCTATGTTCACGGCCAGTTTGTTAAGGTTGCGCACTATGATGCCAGAGATGTACGTTCCCAAGATGACCGAAAGCACTATGGCAATGATGGTGCAAATGATCATGAGGGTGTTGGCTTCGGTGATAGTCGAGTTGTTGGCTTCCAATTGCTCTTGAGCCACATTCCTCACGAAGTTCTTGAGTTCTTCCAGCGACTTGGCAAAGACCTGACTAGGGGCCACAGCGTTGGTGTTCAGATACTTCATTGCTTCATCGTTCCTGAATGCCATGGCGAAAGCGCGGACCTGGTCAACCTCTTTAAAATAGGAACTCATAGCATCTTGCGCCTGGGCCACCATTTTCTCTCTCTGGGGGAATCCTTTCACCGTCTTGGCCATATCTTCCATATCTTTGGCCAGGCCGGCACTGTAGCCATCGTGGATGTCGCTGTAGTGCTTGTTTCCTTCGGGGGTGGTTGCCAAAATGAGGTCGCGGATATTCAGGCGGATCAGGGCGAAGGACTCGCCCAAAGCGCCTGCCTTGTCGAGGGCCACAGCACCTTGCTCATAGAGCACGCGATCGCCGTGGCCCATTTTGCTGAGGGACCACATGCCCAGGATGCTCACAAAAAGCGTTAGCGCGATAGTCACTGCAAAACCGCACATGAGTTTTGCTCGGGTGCTGAGGTTTAAGTACCAGTTCAAGGTGTCCTCCTTGGAAACGTGTCAATGGTTGTACGCAAAACTACTAAACATGAAATAGTGTAATCTGTTCCCGCCTTGCGGGTCAACATAATTTTCTGTGAGTATCAATTGTCTTTAATTTTGAGATTACCCGAATTGGGATTATAGATTGTGATTTGAACAAGCATTTGTGCCGCTTTTGGAACGATTATAATCCCAATCCCCCTCCCCCCCTTATCTCGCAACGGCGTCATTTTGCGTCTGTCAGGTCTTTCAATGCTCGGTACACATCGATGTTGCCATTGTAGCCAGCAAAGCGGCTTTGCCCTGGCCCCATTGCAAAAACAGGCACGGGAAGACCGGTGTGCGAGTAAGTTGTCCAGCCGATGCCCGCTTTATGGTTAAGGATGCGCGTAACAGTAACCGTCAGCGGCTCATACGTGCCATATAGCAATTTTTCTGCCTCTGTCAGTGTGCGTTGCTTGGGGGGGAGTATAGACTTTTCGAAGGCCGCTCTGATTTGGGCAAGCTCAAAGTCACTCAATTTGGGCAAGGAGCTACCAGTTCCGCCTCTCTCTGGTTTTGCCGATATGCCAAAGTTGGCCTCTATGCTGGCCAAGGCGTCGCTGAATGTTGCCTTGTCTGTCCGAAATTTAGCAACTTGCTTGTCGTACTCTACGAATGAGACCTTTTGGTTGGCAAGCAGGTCAAGGCGCGTGTCGTAGCCTGTTCCAGCAAAGCCAAAGGACATTCCGCCTGTCTCGTGGTCGCCCGTCACAACGATGAGGGTGTCTTTGGGGTGTTTGTTGTAAAAATCTACTGCAGCTTGCACGGCATCGCTAAAGGCAAGCACGTCGTGGACAACAGTCGCCGCATCGTTGGCGTGGCAGGCCCAGTCAATTTTGCCCCCCTCCACCATCATAAAGAAGCCAGTGTTGTTTTCTAGGGCCACGATGCCGGTTTTTACGTAGTCGGCAAGGTTGGGTTGCATTTTAGGGCGGTCAATCTCGTAGTGCATGGTGCCGGTGTCGTCTGAAAAATCTTTGTCATCAGAAAAAATCGCAAGTTTTTTCTTCCCGCCCTTCAGCCCTCTATACTCTGCCGCCGTCATGATCACTGTATAGCCCTTTGCTTTTAGCGCAGAATAGACATCCATGCGGTCAAACTCGCCTTTGCGGCTGTCGCGCAGCTTGCCGCCAGCAAAAAACTCGAAGCCGCTGCCAATCAGTTCATTGCTAAGTTCATAATAGTTGTCGCGGGATGGCTGGTGGCCAAAAAAAGCGGCGGGGGTGGCGTGGTTGACGTTGACCGAGGTGACTATGCCTATTTTCCAGCCCTTTTGTTTGTGCAGCTTTTCGGCGATTGTCTCAAAGGGCTTTGCTTTTTCGCCATCCATGTTGAGGACGCCGCTGTTGGTCTTGTTGCCAGTAGCGAGAGCCGTGCCCGCTGAGGCTGAGTCGGTCACAAATGACGTCAAGTCATGCGTTGTGGCACTGCCTGCAACGGGGAATTTCATCATCGGCAGCAGGATAGGTTCTTTTTTGCCCTCCAATGCGCCCAAATACGCCGACGTTATAGCAAGCTGGGGGTAACTCGTGCCATCGCCGATGAACAAAAAAACGTATTTCGGCTTTGCCTCCTGCCAAGCAATGCCATTGCCGCCTGTAATCGCTAATGGCGATGATGCACCCGAAAAAGCGGCTATGGCAGCCAGTGCCAAGCAAGACAGTGCAATCATGGCAATTTTGGTGCGCGTGGATTTCATCTTTGCCTCCCAGAACCTCTATTCTATTCTTCCATTTTTGTTTTTGATTGTTTCAATCGAAGCACCCGCAAAATATCCAGCCATCGCCAATTAACCCATCATTCAATTGACGAAAACCCACACGCAGCAGGTACTCCTCGTCAATTGCAGCCGCAGCTATTTCCTCGCCTTGTTGTCGGCCTCCCACTGCGCGGCCAGCCTGTCATGCCCCTTGGCCTTTGCGAGCTCGATGATTTTGGATATGTCCTTGAACTTGCCGCCACATTCCATCACGGCCCTGAATATTTCGTCCGCCTCAGTAGGCTTGCCGTCATTCAGGAAGGCCTCGATCAGATGGATGCCAACCTCGTCGCCCAATGTGTCTTTTGTCGTTACAAAGTGTGTATTTACGTCATCAGGGGCCACTATTCTTTGATATTCTCTGTCCCACGTGGGCTTTAGCAATGCAACGACCTTGGGCCAGCTTCCATTTTTTTTGCATTCTTGATAATACTCGTCTATGACTGAATTTGGCAGGCCCAGTATGCCGCCGTCCGACAACGGGCTGGGCTTCACTCGATCCGCAAGCGACTCCAGCGAGAGGTCAAAGTCCCCTGCCTTGTTCCAGAATATCCACTGCTGCCACAAGTTCTCTGCAGATGGCTTTCGCTCCAGCAATGATTCGATACTTGACAACAGCGGCTTGGGCGTTGAACTCATCAGCGCTTTTACGGAGTTAGATGGGTTCAACCACACGCTAGGCAAATGAACCAATACATCGGGATTGCCAAGCCGCACACCATTCAAAAACTTGGTCGCTTCTCTGGCAAGGGATTCACTGCGAACATTTTCTGGCGAATTGGGATTTTTTTCATCGTAACCAAGAAATGTGATCAACTTGAAAGCCAAAAGAAGCTCGACACCTGGCGCGCTTCCGTGATCTTCGATGTATTTTCTGTAAAGTTCGATGTCGCTCTTAATTTCAAAGCGCTTCAAGATTGCCGAAAATGCGTCTGCATCTGGCACCGACGTGTCCTGAAACAGCAACCGCCTGTCGCTGGAAACCAAGGCCCATCTGTCTTCGCCCGCTTTCCAACCAAGCGAGTTCCTACTTGTTTGTTCTATTGATCCTAAAGGAAGCATGCCCCAAATTTGTGACAGCTTATTAGTGACAGCTTGCAATTCTGACATAACCTGGCTTGGATATTTTGAAATCAAAATGAATGGACACCCGCTGAATGGATCATATCCCAGAATAATTGACTGCACGGGATTCACTTGTTCGCCTTTGCCCCACTGCGCGGCCAAGTCAGCCATGCCGAGTGAGCTTGCCACCTCGGCTGCCGCGGCGGCGCTTGCCTTGCCCTCTAGCCTTATCATTTCGTCATAGACGCCATTCGCCCCATCTATGTCGCCCAGCCTCAGCAGTGCTTCCAAGTGCGAGGCATACACTGTTTTTACGGGATGGCCTTGGATTTTCTGGCGACTGGGCCCTATCCACATGCCACCGCTGGGCCGCCACTCAGTTTTTGACGAAGCCGATGCATATTTCATTTCCATAATGGGCAGCCTTGCAACTTTGGCCAATTTTATTACAGTGCCCCAGTCTTTCCGCTCCTTGGCCTCCCACACCAGCCAAGTGGCCACTTCCGAGGATGGCAAATATGTTTCTGCCCAAAAGATGACCGGCTCTATGTCATTGATGAATTTTTCCCACTTGTAATCGCCGATGCCTTGGGCCATCCAAGCCCAGATGTTCCACAGCGTGGCGTCGGTGGGCTCCAGCATGATGGCCTGTTCAACTTTTGATATGTGCTTGCGAAAAACGTTCCGCATCAGCTTGCTGCGCCTCTCTGGCTGGACTTGGCCCAGCACAAAGAAGTTTATGTCTGCGCCAAGCCATGCACCGCTGAACACTTTGTCCGTCTCGGCTGCCATCACGCCCCAGGTCTTCAAATCCGTTTCATCGTCTAGGTTTTTGTCTGTGTTCTCTGGCATCAGGCGCAGGGCGCGGCCGCGGGCCTCTTTCAGCAAATCCGCCGTCGCGTCTAGGTGCCCTGGGTTCTCCTTGAGAAAATCCCTCACCCTTCTCAGTGGGGTCTTTACGCCCCTGGCGTCCAGCATCTGGTCGAATTCTTTGACTGAGGGCGTCTGAACGCCAGACACTATCAATTTGTTCTCACCGTCCAGCGCGGCCCACCTGACCCTGCCGCCTAGAGCATAACGCTGCCGCAGCCACCGCTCGAATGCGTCAATGTTTGTTATGGCCCACAGTCCGGACTGCCTCGACTGCCCAGAGTCGTTTTTGAAGCTCTCCCTGCCCAGCAGGTTGAATCCGTGCCCATACATCTCATCGGAACCCACCAGCTGCTTCCATTTGGCGGAATCCTCGGCCTTCCATTCGCCTAGCAGCACTATTTTGTTGCCCTTTTGCCTAGACAGGGCGTACTCCATGTCCGACTGCGAGAGCAGCGGAATAGCGAATACTACTGAAATAATCGCTGGGACAAATAATTTCACGCTGGGCCTCCTTTGGTTCAAATGTCAATTCACTGATCGGCCCAATCAACTCAAAATCGGCAAGGCACTAGGGCCAAGTGGTTCAAGTTACTCCAGCACCGCCGTCACGCCCGGGATGCCTGGTGCGGCTGGCACCGACGCCAGCGTTGGATTTGCGAATGCCAGCTTGAGGCGCTTGGCGAAGTGGACGCGGAAAATGCCTTCGGTGGGCCCAACCTCAATTTCACCAAGGTCTGGGCCGATGATCTCTCTGTAAGCCACCAAGAAATAGGTGTGCTTCCCCTCTGAAAGGCCGCTTATGGTGAGAGTGCGCCCCTTTTTCTTTTTTTGCTCAATGGGTATCCTTATCCCATCAATGGTGATGTCCAAGGGCCCCAAGACCTTGCGCGTGAAGTGCATTTGATAAGTCCCAGGCGCCAAAGGTTTTTTGGGGACTACTGGTTTGACTTCTTTGCACCCAAGCATGGCCACCATAGCCATTGCCGCCGCCAATCCAAAAATGTTGGTTGCACTAGTTGCCCTAATTGCCTTCATTTCGATCTCCGTCCATTCAACTCTTGCGATTCGCTCTAAAGTTCTATGCCGCTCAAAAAAAACACGCCGCTAAAAGGTATTATACCCTAGCAACAACGATGCACAGATTCATGGATGCGCCAAACGCTGATAATGTTCCTACTGCAATTGACAATTGATAATTGACGATTGACAATTATTTATTGATGCGGGCTTTGCCCGCGCCAGTTTTGTTAGGCACTGTATGCGATTGACATCATATTGATGAGGAGACATTTATGACCCAAGTCCGCCTAGTCACAAGCAAGGGCAACATAAACCTTGAACTATTCCCAAACGAAGCTCCAGGCACAGTGGCCAATTTCGTCAAGCTGGTGGGGGATGGCTACTATGACGGCCTAGCTTTTCATAGAGTTATCCCAAATTTTGTCATTCAGGGCGGGTGCCCAAATACCCGCGAAGGCGCGGAGGGCCTACCAGGCACGGGCGGGCCTGGGTGGACCATCAAATGCGAGACCGAGGGCAACCCCCACATCCACGAGCTGGGGGCCCTATCCATGGCCCACGCGGGCAAGGACACTGGCGGCAGCCAGTTCTTCATCGTCAACGGCGACAGGAATAAAGTAGAGCACCTAGACGGCTTGCACACGGTTTTCGGAAAATGTTGCTCCGATGAAGATATAGAAGTGGTCAAAAAAATAGAGGCGATGGACAGGATAGAAAAGGCCGAAGTAGTGTCGTAGAGAGATAGCAGTTAGGTGGTCGCTGATAGTTTACGGGTTCAGCATCTACGCCGAGTAGCCCATTTTTTCCGCATGGGATGCCGCTTGGGTTGTAGGGGACAGGTACGTAACATCAACCATAAAGCCTGCCCACCAGCGCGGCCAGCGCGGTTTCAGTGCGGAGTACCCGCCCTCCTAGCCTGACGGGCATAAAGCCTATTCTCTCCAGCGCGGCCAATTCGTCTGGTATAAAGCCGCCCTCTGGGCCCAGCACAAGGGTGCATGGCCTGTTGACATCGGCTGGGCATGCTTCCGCTGCTTGTGGATGGGCCACCAAGCACAGTGTGCCTTGGGCCATCTTTGGCAGGTCGTTCAGCACAAAATCGGCGAAAAAACGGGCCAGTTGAAGCTCTGGCAACACGGTGTCAACTCCCTGCTCTAGACCAAGAACTCTTTGCCTGAATAGGTTTTCTTCCGATAGGCGCGGGCTTTTCCAGTACGATTTTTCCACCCTCCAAGCGTTCATAAGGACGATGCGCTGTACTCCCAAGCTGGTGGCGGCGGCAAGTACCCGATTCAGTGCTTTCGGCCTGGGCAGCGCGACAACGAGATTTAGTGGCAGCTTGGACTGCGGGGGCTGGTCTAACTCTACGTCCATTTCCAGCACCTGCCCATCCAGCATGGCGATGCGCCCGATGCCCATATTGGCCCCCAAAAGCCCGACTTTCAGGCTGTCTCCAACCTTTGCCCTGTGTATCGAGAAAACGTGTTCCAGCCGGCGACCCTCTAAGCGCACACGGCCCTCTGCAATGAAGTCATCTGGGTGAAGGATTATCAAATTCATCAGAGGCCAAGGGTCAAGGGTCAGTGTTCAGAAATCGGCGAAAAGGGCATTTTGGCGAAAAAAAATCCCCTTGAAAAAATATTTGCGAAAAATTCTTGCAAAAAAGTAGAAAAAAAGCGAAAATTAAATCTATGGTTTGGAGGCAACATGCACTCTTATGGTTTCAAGCTCCCCGATTTCTTCCTAGAATATGGCCCCATCGTGGCTAACAGCATAGACGAGGCCAAAGCCATTATCCGCAAAAAGCTGGGCCTGAGCCGCCTGCCTAAAGGCATCAAGGTGTGGGACGTGGCCGAGCGCCCAATTGCGCGGTGGAGGGCCGTTGCGTGATTAGCCGATAATGGCGGCCTACGGCTTAGAAGGCCGTAGGCCGCGCCACTATGCCCAACTGTCGCTGTTTTCACCGCGTCACCGTGTACCCCGTTGCGCTTGTCGCCTCTCGCGCTGGCTGCTGGGCGTAGAGGGGGGCCGTTTCTAACAATTGTGCCCCCTTTTCAGTGCATACGGCGTACCTAGACGGATACATGGATGTACCCGCATACTCGCCCTTGGCGTTGAGGGCGTAAAAGATCAATTGGAAGTTTGGCTGGCCGTTTTCGTACCGCAAGCGCTTGTCAATGGTGTTGGCGGCGACGCGGCGCAGGGCCTCCAAACCAGCATCTTTAGGGTGCTTGCCTTGGCGCATCAGCTCTACAATCAGGAATGAGCATAGGCCGTACAAGTTTGCCTCGCCGCGCCCCGTGGAGCCAGCGGCACCAACGCTGCCGTCCACGTACAGCCCCGCGCCCAATATTGGCGAGTCGCCCGTGCGCCCTGGTATTTTCCACGCCAAGCCGCTGGTGGTGGTCACGCCGCATATCTCGCCCTTGGAATTGATCCCATCGCAGTTGATGGTGCCATGATAGTGTTCGCTGTCTATGAGTCCTTCCACCACCATGCTGAGGCCGGCTTGGTAACCCGCCGCTATGCGCTTTTCTGGGTCTAGCCAGTGTTCGGGGTCTATGCGGTGTTTCCACTCCAGCCACAGCCGCCTAGACCTAGGCGTGTTGAGGTCGTCTTCTACCTTGAAGCCCATCTGCCGCGCAAAGTCTTGGGCCCCCTTGCCGACTATCAAGTGGTGGTCTGTAACGTCCATGACCTTTTGTGCGACCAAGGATGGCGTCCTGACGCCCTCTATGCAGGCAACAGCACCTGCCCTCTTTTTTGGTCCGTGCATGCAGGATGAATCCAATTGCACCACGCCATCGGCGTTGGGCAGACCGCCGTACCCGACGCTGGTGTCATCGGGGTCTAGCTCGACTATGTTCACGCCGGCTATCAGCGAATCCAGCACGTCTTTGCCCTCGGTCATCATGCGAAAGGCAGTCTCTACGCAAGTGGCGTCGCCGCCGTTCTTAAAGCGGTGGCCATTTGACGATGCTATGACGATGGGAGAAATCCCCTTTGCCACAACGGCCGGGGCCTGCTGCGCCCGCAAAACCTTGGACACATCTGGCACCGCTGCACCGGCAATGGCTACAGAACCCATTGCCATAAACTCGCGCCTATTTATTTTGTTAGCCATCGGGCCTCCTATACCTAATTAGGATAGCCGCCCTTATGCGACACTGATAGAATCGTGCTTGGATTGATAGTGCCCAAAGCATATTTGATATTGATAATTCATAACAATAGGGAATCAGATGGCCAAATCTCCACCGGCCGCAGATCCAGCGCGCAGCTACACAATGAGCCGAATCAAGAGCAAGGACACCTCAATCGAGGTAGCACTAAGGAAGGCTCTTTGGCGCAAGGGCATACGCTACAGGAAAAACTATTCATGCCTGCCAGGTGTGCCAGACATTGCCATAACCAAGCACAAGATAGCCATTTTTTGCGACGGCGAGTTTTGGCACGGGCGGGGCTGGAGCGAAAAGAAGCCCAGCATCAAGCACAACAAAGACTACTGGATGACAAAGATAGAAAAAAACATGGGCCGCGATAGGGAAATTGGGAGAAAGCTGAAATACATGGACTGGATGGTCATCAGGTTTTGGGGCGAAGAAATTAGCGGCAACCTAGATGGATGCGTACGGGAGATAGAACACCTGATATTTCAAAGCAAGATGGAAGCCTGCGCGACTGACTGGGCGTTTGACGACTTGTGACGCCAGTTGGGTTACTCCACGTTCACGACAGCGGTGGTGCTGGGCCGTCCTTCGGTCATAGCGGTGGCCGCCACAGTAAATGCGCCACGCCTCGCAGGGGCAGTGTACACCCCCAATGAGGTTATGGTGCCGCCGTCGGGTTCGTCAATGCTCCATTGGATTTTTGTGGAATCAACGCCCCTGGCCTTTAGCGTGAATGTGTATGAAGCCCCTGGCATCAATTTTACCGCAGTTGGCTCGATGCTCAATTGAGGCTGCACGATTATCGTCTGCACTGCCCTGGCTCTTTGGCCGTTTGTCCTCATGGCTCTGACCGCGACGTGGTAAGTCCCCGCGTACTGGGGCGCCACGTACGTGACTTGTTGGCCCGTTGTTCTGACCAAAGAACCACCGCCGAGCTCCAGCACGTCCCACTCCATTTGGTTCTCCAATAGCTCGGTGGCCTGGGCCGTTAGGGATATTCTGTCGCCGACTTTGATGAGCGATGTGTGCGTCTCTATGAATAGCACGTCGGTGTTAGATGAGCCACATGCCATCAAGATCAAGGCGAAAATGGCTGCTGGCGTTATTTTGTGCAAGTTAACCTCTTTGTGTCATTAATAGCATGCTCTCTCTGCATCATTTGTTTCATCTTTTTTGGCTACCATCATCGCGTTTCTTCCATTGCCGTCAATTGCTTCGTCTGCCCTGCCCATCGCGCATCTGCCATCAGTCGGAGCCCTTCCCCTTGGCGACTTGCACCAGAACGGGGGACAACAGCCGCTGGGCCTCCTTTGGGTCGAGGCCAACGAGGAATCCCCTTGAACCTCCATTTATGTATATTTTTGGCAGTTCCAAGATGGTCTGTTCCATGTATGTGGGCATCGCCTTGCGGGTGCCAAATGGGCTGGTGCCGCCGACTTGGTAGCCACTGTGCCTGTCTGCGACGTCGGGCTTGCATGGGCTGATAGACTTGCACCCAATTTGGCGGGCCAGAGACTTTGTGCTGACGTCCAGATCACCGTGCATCAGCACGATTAGGGGCTTGGCCTGCTCGTCCTCCATTACCAAGGTCTTTATCACCGAGTGTTCGTCAACTCCAAGCTCCCTAGCCGAAACTTTTGTGCCGCCGCGGTCTTCATACCGGTACATGTGTTCAGTGTATTCTACGCTGTGGGCGCGAAGCAACCTCGTCGCTGGAGTTGAGGGGGATTTTGACAAAGGCGCGGCCTAGCTTTCGGCGTCGGCCTTTTTGGGGCGGCCACGCTTCGGCTTTTCTTCTGGCTCTTCGGGTTCGGGAGCTGCTTCGGCTTTTTTGGGACGGCCACGCTTCGGCTTTTCTTCTGGCTCTTCAGGCTCGTGATTTGGCTTGGCCGTTTCCGCTTTTTTCGCCCGTTTTGGCTTTTCCTCTGGTTCCTCTGGCTCGGGTTCAGACACGACTTTTTTCGTCCGCTTTGAGGCTGGCGCTTCTGCCGGGTTTTCCGCTTCTTCCGAATCCACTTCAGCGGCTTTTTTTCGCCCGCGCTTTGGAGGAGCCTCTTCTATTGGTTTTGATTCATCGCTGGCTTCTTTGTCCGCTGGTACAACCGCTTCTGGCTCGCCACCATCTTGTTCCGCAAGGTTGCCCCCTGCAAGGCCGCCAGCGTCGAACCTAGCTTGGGCGATGCCTTCATCGCGGCGGCGCTCCATCTCCAGCAATTCTTCGTAAGCCTTTTTGTCGAGGAGTTCTTCGGTGACGGTGGCAGACTTTAGCAGCATGTCGAATATTTTGTCTGTCCTAACCCTGCCACGTATTTCAGCCGTGCCGCCGCTTTTTTCGATGGACGCCTTGATTGATTCAAAGGATTCTTTGGATTTTGACTGCTCGATCCACTTGCGTATCTCTTCGTCAACCTCTTCATTGGAAACCTGTATGTCCTCGGCGTTTCCCAGTGCCTGCAGCAGATACCCAGTCCGCACGGCCCTTTCAGCGTCCACCAAGCGGTGCCGCCTGTAAGCCGCCCAATTGACCTGCCTTGGGCGGATGCCGCGCCTAGCCAAGGTGTCCATGAACTCGCGGCAATAATCGTCTAGCTGCAAATTGACCATGCTGCCCGGCACCTCAAAGGTGGAAGCGTCCAGCAACTGATCCAAAAGGTTGCTCTGCAAGCGGGCCATTGCCTCGGCCTCTGCCAATTCTTCGCTCTCTTTGCGAATTTCGTCTATCAGCCCCTGCAAGGTTTCATGCTGGCCCAAGTCCTTGGCAAATTCGTCGTTTAGCTCGGGCAAAACTTTTGACCTGATGTCCAGCACTCGCACTTCATAATGAACCTGCTTGCCGGCCAAAGTTTTGTCTGCATCATTTTGGGGTACTTGTATGGTGAACTTTTTGGTGTCGTCAATTTTCAGGCCCAATATCTCTGCGTCAAAGGGCCGGCCATCTTTCAAGGCAATCTTTTGGTCGCTGAAATATTTGGCCTTCATTCCTTGGGGTTTGGTCTTTATGTCCAAGGCAACTATGTGGCCAACCTCGGCTCCCTCTTCGACAGGCACAAGTTTTACTGCATTTTCCCTCACATCTTGGAGACGGTCGTTGATGAATTCTTCATCAATTATTTGTTTTTTCTTGACCAGCGCGGCGCCTTTGTAATCGGGCAGTTTGACCTCTGGGGCGACGTCGAATTGGACTCGCACCTTACCTTCGGCCCCATCCCGCACTTCGGCTTTTTCGATGGCCGGGCGGGAGATGGGGGAAATGCCGATGTTCGCGGCGGCGTCCCAAAAATGGGTTTCCACCAGTTTTTCCGATACTTCCCCAGTTATCTCATTTTGATACTTGGACACCAGTACGCTCTTGGGGACTTTGCCCGGCCTAAAGCCAGGCATTTTGACTTTAGGGGCAATTTCTTTGACCGCGGAGTCAAACGCTTCCGCGACTGTAGCCGCTGGAAATATCATCTCCAGTGTTTTGCGGGTTGCCGAATTGTGGATGAGATTGACCTGCATGGACGCTCCTAACAGCGATATTGTAACGCTAGGCGGGCTAAAAGCCAAGAGCCTTAACCGCCTGTGGTGCGAACGGTGGGACTCGAACCCACACGGTATTACCCGCTGGAACCTAAATCCAGTGCGTCTGCCAGTTCCGCCACGTTCGCATGAATTGTCAAAAATCAAAAACCCGCGATCCCTGTTCTGGTGCGCCCGGAGCGACTCGAACGCCCGGCCCTCAGGTTCGAAGCCTGATGCTCTATCCAGCTGAGCTACGGGCGCACGCAGAAACTAATTATTTTATCCCAAGAGATAAAAGAAATCTAGTGTTTTTCACTTGCCCCCGTTCCGGCACCATGCGTCTTTTATTGAATTTTGGAGTAGAAGCTCCAGATGTCCTTTATTTCCTTGCAACAGGGCCTCTGCGCGCTGCCATTCGTTGCCGAGGTCTGTCTTGATGATACCCGGGTCGTCGGTGCCAAGGGCGCACCTGACCCCTGCGTCCATCATGGTTTTCAATGGGTGGCTGGCCAGCTCTGGCACCAGCGCCAGATTGGACGTTATGCAGACGTCCACGGGAATCTCCCTCTCGGCCAAAAACTCCATTATTTCAGGGTGCGCCGCTGCGCGTACGGCGTGGACGATCCTGGTTACTTGGGCATCTTTGACGGCTTCGACAATGTTGGTCGCCGGGCCATTTTCGCCGGCATGGGCGGCACAGCGAAGGCCGAGGCCCCTTGCGCGGTCGAATACCGGGGCCCACTCCCTGAATGGCACACCCTCCAGTCCGCCCGTTGAAAAGCCCACGACAAAAGACGGGAGGTCGTTGCCCACCAAATCCAGCAGAGCGTGGCCGTTCTGCGGCCCATAGTCGTTCACGGCGTCCAAGATTATCGCTATTTCCACGCCTTTGGCCTTTGCATCAGAAATGCCCTGCTCGATGCCTTTCCAAAGCTCGTTCAAGGGCAATAGGCACCTTTCGGCGACGAGAAACAGCGGTGAACACCACATGTCAATGCCCGCAGGGGCTTCCCCCGTCTCCGGGAGCCGCTCCACAGCCGCATTGACGGCCTGGCGCACGGCTTCGGCGGAATTGATAAGGTCTGCAATAAATAGAAAGGAATCAATGAATGTTGGAAATGGCTGGGCCTCTCCGCGCCAAAATGCCTCTATGGATTCAGGAAGCGACACATGCTGGGCCGCAACTCGTTCCCTGACCCAAGCGGGCGCCAGAGAGCCTTCCAAGTGGGCGTGGCGGTCTATCCGCGTCTGGATTGTATTTGTTGGCATGGGCTACTCATCGAAATCGTCCATCTTCAGGTCGCCAGGGTCAACCCCCTCTGCGCGGGCGCTGGATATGCCAAAGCTCTCTTCTACTAGGTCTTCTGTCGGGGCGTCTTCTTGGTCTCCGCTGAAATCGTCGTCAATCTGGAGCACCGCCTTTTCCTTTTTGGCGGCCCTGCTCTTAGCGGGGGCGTTTTTTTGGTTCGATCCGCACTTGGGGCATACAGCCTCAGGTTTTGAGAAATCGTAGAATTTCGTTTGGCAGGAATAGCAAATCCACTTTTTCCCCAAATTAGCCATGCAATCCTCTCCAAAATTGGACAAAACGGGTACAGTGCCAAGGGGCTGCATCAAATTGGCTGCACTGTTCTGTCTTGTCGGATTCGCTCAAGATACAAGTCACAATTGTTGCTTATACCATGAATTCGGTACAGCGAAACAAAAAATTACAAAAGATTTACCAAAAAACCATTGTCTTGCTAAATTCCGTCTTTCCTGCGAAGCACGTACTCCCAAATGGGTGCTGGCACGACACGGTGAGCGACCTGGCCCCAAAAGGAGTCGGCACCGACCACCACCCTGCGCGGGGGGCGTTTTGAACTCATAGCGCGAAATATTTTTTTGGCGCATTCAGCCGCAGACAGGCCGTGCTTGCCGGCGTATTCCTCTCTCCTGTTGGCGTAGCGGTCAACTGCTAGTTGGTAGGGCGTTCCCTCGACGCGCCTTGGCAGGTCGCCCCAAGCCTTTTTTAGCGTGGCGCGGAACTCAGACTGTATGGCCCCTGGCTCCACCAAGATCACGGCTATCTCCCTGCCAACTTCCAGCCTAAGTGTCTCGGCTAGAGCCACTACGGCGTGTTTGCTGGCGTTGTACGCCCCGGCCATCGGTATGGATAGCCTTCCAAGCACCGAGGCCAGATGGACGATGCGGCCCTCACCTACCCTACACTTGCGTATGAGCGGCAAAAAGGCGTTTGTGACCGCGTGTAGGCCAACGACGTTAGTCTCTAATTGCGCCCTCAGTTCATCTGCCGTCAGGGCCTCAAGTGGGCCCATCTGCCCATAGCCCGCATTGTTCACGAGCGCTCGCAGCGGCAGGCCATCCACGTCGCGGACGGCGGACTGTATGGATTTTTGATCCGTCACGTCCAGCCTGATTTTACGCACATCCTCTCCATCCTCTATGCTCGCCAGTGAATCCAGATTTCTGGCTGTGGCTATGACCCCCCAGCCGTGGGCGCGGCAGACATCCACCAGCGCTCTCCCAATGCCAGAAGAACACCCCGTGATCAATGCCCAGCTTTGAATCATGTTTCCCCCTCCAGCATTGTCAATTGTCAACTGTCAATTGTCAATTGGAAGAACGCTTCGTTCATTGCTGTACGCTAAATCCGCCATTTTGTGACTTGTACCCAATTGACTTGGAACTGCTATAATCTAATCACGCCACTTGCGGCGCCACGCTGACGGCTTTTTTTTTATTGCGGAGAGCGGCATGCCCAACTTGTTCGAATTGGCAAAACCAAAGTTCATTCCGGCGTTGGAACCCGATTTTAGCCCGGCCGCGCTGGCAGACCGAGCCTTTCTCAACATGGCAAAAGAAGCTGGCGCAGTGCCGCTGGTGCTGGCGCTGGAGCGCGGCAATGGGGCGATAACGCGTTTTGATACCCTATGCCTGCCCGAATCCCACCCCCAATTTTCGCTTAGCCTAGAGTACGCCGAGCGCGTGGTCAAGTTCCTGCTTTGGGCCCGTGGGGGCTGGCGCGTTATTGTCGGCGGCCCCAAGCCTGTGGGCGAACACATCAGAGCGGCCTACTCAAATGGCGGCGCCCGCGCCTTTGACTTTGACTTCATGGGTGGCGTGTACGAAAAGCCATTCACCGTAGAGGTCACTACGCCAGAAAATGTCCCTTTGGCTCTGGAAAGCACGATGAGCCTTGGTGGGCATTTGGACGGCTGTCGCATAGGCTTCGACTTGGGGGCCTCCGACCGAAAGGTATCGGCAGTGGTCAATGGAGAGGCTGTATTTACAGAGGAAGTCGTTTGGGATCCTCGCAACGCCACAGACCCTCAGTACCACTTTGACGAACTGATGGCGGCGTTTGGCAGCGCGGCCAAGCACCTGCCCCGCATTGATGCAATCGGCGGCTCGGCCGCTGGCGTGTACATCGGCAATAGGCCAAGGGTGGCCAGCCTATACCGCGGTGTGCCAAAAGAGCTATTCGACACAAAGACAGTGAACCTATTCTTTGACCTGCAAAAGGCCATGGGGGGCATCCCATTTGAAGTAGTAAACGACGGCGAAGTAACCGCGCTGGCCGGGGCCATGAGCCTTGAAGACAAGCCCATATTGGGCCTGGCCTTTGGGTCGTCATTGGCTGGCGGGTACGTTACGCCCAAGGGCGAGATCACCACTTGGCTAAACGAACTGGCCTTTGTGCCAATTGACTACCACCCAAGTGCCGCTGCCTGCGAATGGAGCGGAGACCTTGGCGTCGGTGCGCTGTACTTTAGCCAGCAAGCTGTCTTTAAGCTGGCACCCAAGGCTGGCATAGAAATTGATCCCAACTTGGGCCTTGCGGAAAAACTTCTGGTGGCTCAAAAACTGCTGAAAGAAGGCCACAATGGGGCAAGGCAGATATGGGAGTCAATAGGCACCTACCTTGGCTACGCTCTGGCTCAATTTTCCAACTATTACGAAATGAAGCATGTTTTGATACTTGGGCGCGTGACGTCTGGAAATGGCGGTGAGATAATTCTGTCAAAGGCAAAAGAGGTGCTTTCTGCTGAATTCCCCGAGCTGTCGTATATCAGCGTCACACTGCCGGACGAAAAGACTAGGCGCGTTGGCCAAGCCGTTGCAGCCGCCAGCCTGCCCGCGCTTCGCTAAAATCAACTGTTAGGCTCATTGACACTCCCAATTCAACCAGCGAGGAACAAAATGTTTAACATCGCCACATCAGAAATATTCGTACCCGACGGCACAAAGCAAGAGAGCGCCTTGGCCAGAGTTACACACCTTGCCATCGCCGCGCACCAAGACGACATCGAAATCATGGCCCACCACGGCGTACTTGCCTGCTTTGGCAAGCATGACCAGTGGTTTGCGGGGACGACTGTCACCAATGGCTCGGGCAGCCCAAGGGACGGCCTGTATGCCAGCACAACCGATGCAGAAATGCAGGTCATCAGGCGCGAGGAGCAAAAAAAAGCGGCGCGTGTGGGCGAGTACGCGGCGCAAGTGTTTTTAGATTATGGCTCGGCGGCTGTCAAAGACGGCAAGGACGCGCACTTGGTAGATGACCTTGTAAAATTGCTGCAAGCCACAAAACCAAAAGTTGTCTATACCCACAATCTTGCGGACAAGCACGACACGCACGTGGCCGTAGCACTCCGCACGATTGAAGCCATAAAGAAACTGCCCAACGACCAAAAGCCAGAACAAGTTATCGGCTGCGAGGTGTGGAGGGATCAAGATTGGCTTTGCGACAGCGACAAAGTGGTGATGGATCTCTCTAAACACGAAAACTTGGCCGCAGCGCTTCTTGGCGTGTATGACAGCCAGATAGCCGGGGGCAAGAGGTACGACTTGGCCACAATGGGGCGCAGACGCGCACACGCGACATTCTTTGCAAGCCACGGCGTGGATGGGGCTGAATCGTTGAGCTTCGGCTGCGACCTGACACCCCTGATCCGCGACGGCGGCCCCGACCCAATGACATACATCAAGGGCCTCATCAACAATTTCTCTGGCGAAGTGGAAGACAGAATAAAAAAACTGCGATGATGGGTACCATAGTGGTCTGGGTCTAGTGCTTATTGGCGCACTTGGTGGGCATTCTTCCCGCCTGAAAAACTGGGCCAGTGATAAAAAAGGTAATGGAAATGTTAAAACAGAAGCCCATTGTTTCCCTAGTTTTGGCGTTTGCGGTTTTCCTTTCGGCGTTTGGTTCAGTATGCGCCCAAGCCAACGGCAATGAGGCTCCGCTTGCGCCGACAGAGCTTAGGGTGAATCTACTGCGCGAGGCGCGGAATGTTTCCCTAGCGTTTGACCCCGTTTTTTCTTGGGTTTTCCGCGACAACGACGACAACGAGGTTCAGACCGCCTATCGGCTTCAGATAAGCCGCACGGCGAATTTTGATGGTGCGCTTGCGTATGACCCCGGCTGGAAGAACAACGGCAACGCCGTTGTTGATGGCATAAAAATGCCAGTGTCTTCCATCGCTTCTGTGCCAAAGTCCAATTTCGTTGGCAACTCTTTGTATTACTGGCGCGTAAATGTAAAGGACAAAGACGGCAACGAAAGCCCGTGGTCGGAATCCTCTCCCTTTGTCACCGCGATGGCAGGAAACGGCTACAGCGAAACGTTTTCTAACGGCTCGGGCTGGACCAGTCTGGCTCCGATGTGGACGGGTACAGGCACTCCAAGCTGGACGGATTACACGGTAGAGGCGGATTTGACCCCAACGCAAGCGATGCCTACCGGGACACACGCATTAACCCTTGTTTTCCGTTATCAGAATTCCGCCCATTGGTACGGGTTGCAGTTCAGAACCGACAACACTGTTTCACCGCTTTGCCAGAACGGAGGCAGCGCTTTCGCTCTCGGAACCACTTATGACAAACCTCTGGGGGTTGCCCTTCCGCCCAACAAGACCATTCGCGTTAAGATCCAAGTGTCGGGGAGCGGCCCGGTCAAAATAAGGTCATGGATAAAAGACGACCCTGCGGCTTCTAGCGACACTTATCTTGAGATCGGAGATGGATGGCAGATCGCTGGCCCAATCATCGCCTCTGGTACCATTGGTTTGCGTACGGGGGCCAACGAGGCGGGCTGGATAGACAACGTCGTTGTCACAAACAACGCCTTGGGGCACAAAGGGGAAGTGCTGTACCAAAAGAGCGGCTTTACAAACTCCGATCTGTCCTCGTTCACCGGAGCGACGCTTAACGGAGGGCATCTACAAGCCAGCGCCGACAAGCTCATACCCTACATCCAGCCATCGCCCAGATTCATGTTCTTCCGCCGCCCCTTCACCCTCAGCCAAGCGCAGTACAACAAGATAGACCGCGCTGTGCTGGCCGTTGCCGGAAGAGGCACGGAAAACGACAAGCTCCTGTCATATTTTCTTGATTTGTACATGAACGGGAAGTCTTTGGGCGTAGGCCCTGCCAGGGATTCCAACAAAGGGCAGTTTTACAACAGCTTCGACGTAACGGATTTTTTGCGCCAAGGAGACAACCTGCTGGCGTTCCAAGCTTATTCCGCCAATGCGAAAACAGCCTTGCTCCAGCTCACCCTATTTAACAAGGACGGAACAAAGGAGATACTGTTCAATTCTGGCGAAGACTTCGCCAATTGGCGGGTCAAGGACGGCACGCTGGCCTTTGGCAACTCAAACGGTGAAACATTTGGAACGGTCTATTTTACCCAGCCCAAGGAAAACATGGACGGCAGGTATTACCCTGCGGGCTGGAACATGCTGGGGTTTGTTGAGGACGCTTCATGGGAGGCCGCAAAACTTGTCGGCAGTTTGAACCTTTCCGCAATGCGCCTGCTTTTGCCATACCCTGCCGAAAATACACTTGTTTTCGAGATGCCGGCCAAGAGCAAGGCGGTGATCACGGGAAGCGGGGGAAAGTGCTTTCAGGTGATTGACCTTGGCAAAGAGATCATCGGTGCGATGCGCCTGAAAATCAACAATCCGACATCCGCGCCGATAACGGTTACAGTGCAAACAGGCGAATCCCTAATTACAACGGCCCTGAATGGGTCTCACAACGCCGCCGACGCGCCTTACGGCACGGTTCGCTATACCGGCTATGCGGGTGTGACGCAAGAGGAAAAATGGACGCTTGCCCCGGGCGACAACGAATTGTCCAGCTTTATGATGAAATGCTTCCGATGGATCCAATTCCCGGACGCGGGCATCGAGATCGAGCCAGCAATGGTGACCGGCTTGGCCGTGCGGCAGGATTTTGATGCCTCGGATGCCGTGGTGGATTCTGACAACGACTTCCTTTCTAGGCTCATGGAACTCAGCCGCTACACAATCATGGCCACCAACCAAGATGTCTATGTGGATTCACAGTACCGCGAGCGCGGGGCCTACGAGGGCGACCTCATCATCAACGCTTATGCCAGCTACGGCCTGTCCGCCAACTATGCCTTGGCAAGACACAGCGATGAATACCTGCTCGGTAAGCCCACATGGCCGCCCGAATACCGATTGTTCTCCATCGAAATGGCCTACGCCGATTATCTCTATACCGGCGACGACACCTTTCTTAAGGCAAATTACAACGACTTAAAGAACAAACTCCCAGGCGAAAGTGGAAGCAAGGCTGGTTCCGCGTTTAACGCCAGCTATGACCTTTGCCGCGACCCAAATTCAGGCGACGCACAGAGCGGGGCCATCGTTGATTGGCCCAAGCCAGAACAGGACGGATACATCAGGAGCGGGGCAAGCGGAGACACCAGCCCCCTGACCGACGCTGTCGGTTCATTCACCACGGTTTTTAACGCTGTAGCCTGTGGCGCGTACAGCGACATGGCCGCCATTGCCGACGTTGTGGGCAATGCCTCTGACGCGGCCGCATTTCGTGAAATGGCCGCAAAGATCAAGGCCAGTCTGATCAGTAAGCTCTACGACAGCGGCGACGGCGGCTTCTTCGACTCGATCAGTCCGGCGGGGCGCACCACCCACAAGGCCCAGCATGCCACATTTTACGCCTTGGCCTACGGCATATTTGACGATCATGAGATGGCCCGGAAAATGGTGGACTATCTCAAGAATGACATAGCTGTGCGCGGCCTCAAGCCCAGCGTCTATGGCATGTATTTTTTGCTTCGCGGACTGTACAACATCGGCGCAGGTGAAATCGCCAACGGTATCATGCTCCAGGACGATCCAAGTGTCGTGCGTTCCTGGGCGCATATGTTAGATAGCCTTCAAGCCACAATTTCCACGGAGGCATGGAACCCGGGCAACAAAAGCAATATGACCTTCTCGCACCCTTGGGGCAACGCGCCAGGTTCGGAAATCACCCGCGGGCTTTTCGGCATACAGCCTATCTATCCTGGGTTTAACCTGTTCCAGATCAAATTTCAGCCCGGGGGCAAGCTGCACCGGGGATCCATATCTACCGCCTCGGTCAAAGGAACCATAAAAGCAGCCTTTAAAGATTTACCACAATTTATCGCCGACGTTAGCATCCCGGCCAACTCAAGGGCGCGCGTGAGCATTCCTGCGAAAAAATCCAGCTATGGCCTAGCGTCGGGCTTGGCCGTCAACTTGACTGTAAACGGCGAAACCGCGCAGGGTATATATGATAACGGGTTCATCGCCATAGAGCTTGGCTCTGGCAGATATACAATAACCCAGAAAGCGGCAAATGCCACCAGTCGGTAAGTAGCTTTTCCTTCCTGATGTTTACCGGGAGTGCTATTTCCCCGTCAGCTCTTTAACGATGTGTCCTGCGTCCATCACCTTATCCAAGGTTTCAATGATGGCTCTCGCATCAACGGACACACCCCTATTGTCGCTTTCTTTGTAGTAGTAGCGCCCGGGTAGCATCGTAATGTTGCCGTCGAATATGACGCCGACCAGCTCGCCATTCCTGTTGATGACGGGGCTGCCAGAGTTGCCGCCGATGATGTCAACACTGTGGCTGAAATTTAGCTTTACGTCTGGGTTGATCTTGGGGCGCTTGTCAATCCAGCGCTCCGGCAGGTGCCAGGAACCATCGTGGACGTTGGCCGCGTTTCCGCCCCAGCCAATGTGGCGGTCGTAAAGGCCGCCGAATGTGGTGAAGGGCTGTACGATGGTGCCATTTGCAGCAAAGGTTGACACTGGCCCATAGGAAAGGCGCAGGGTGCTTGTGGCATCGGGATAAACATCTTTGCCGTACGCCTCTAGGCGGGCGCGTGAGATACGCGAGATATGGTCGGAGATGATATTGTTCGCCTCGGCCTGTTGCTTTTGGTTGTCGTTGACGATGGCAACAATCGCCTTGGCCAAAACTAGGGCGTGGTCTTTGCTGGCATCCAACGCCGCTTTCCCGCCCTCAATTAGCACATTCCTAGCTGACTCTTGGCTAAGCGGGCTTGCAAGGATGGATTTGGCGGCTGCCGCAGGGGCCATGCCATTTAGAGCGGCCACAACCAATTGGCTTTGGGCCGGTAGCATCGTCTGAACGTCCTTTAGCCATGCTTCCATCTGCATCAGGTCTAGGTCGGGCCTAGGTGGTTGTGCCGCCTGTGCCCCGCCGCGCCCTTGGGGGGTCTGTGTTTGTTGGGACGGGTCAATGCGGTTCACCAAGGCCCTCAGTTGAACCATCAGGGCCGTTGGGGCGGCACCCGCCAGACTTGCAGCGGTGGCGTTTGCCTTGGTACTCTCCAGCGCCTTGTCAATGGCCTCCCAGCTTTGGCCGGCTAGGGCCTTTAGGTTGGGGTTCTGGTTCACTTTGGCTCGCAGCTCGTCTTCTTTGTCTTTCACTTGCTTCATCGCGTCAACGTCCAACAGGCCGGCATAATAGCCCTTGTTGGCTTTAAGCGAATTTTCGATGCCCAGCAGTTGGGTCTGCACTGCCCGCATGTTTTCTGGACTCTTCCTGCCATATTCAAGAAGGATGCTGCGGCTGCGTTCGGAATTTTTGATGGACAGAGGGCTGGTGACGTCGCGGGCGTTGATCATTTGGCCGTACGTCCATCCACGGGCGGTGCTGCCGGGGTGTCCCACAACAAATGTGAGATCGCCATCCTTTAGGCCCTCGACCGACCATTTCAGGAAGTGCATCGGATTGTAGGGCTTGTCGTCTTTATAGATGCGGAATAGCGTAAAGTCTAGGTCGTGGCGCGGGTATGTGAAATTGTCATGGTCACCACCGAATGCCGCCGCCTGCAACTCTGGGGCCGCCACTAGGCGCACATCGTCAAAGGTCTCGTACCCATAGACCCAAAACTCGCCGCCCTGATAGAGCCTAACGGGCGAACAATTTAGGCCAGTGCTGGCGTTCATCTCCTGCACGGCGGCTTGAAGGGCCTGTGTTTTGGCTTCTTCTGCGGCTTTGGCGTCCATATTGGGTTTGACTGCGCTATTGACCTTGGCTGTAACATTCTGCATCTGTTTTAGGACGCGGAGGTTCATGCGGACTTTAAGCTCTTCGGCCCGGGTGCGGGCCACGTAGCCATTTTTGAGCAAGTCGTTGTCGGCGGTGCTAAGTGCGGCCACTTGGCCGCGCCCGCAGTGGTGGTTGGTGAGCATCAGGCCATCCGCGCTGACGAATGAGGCCGAGCAGCCCCCCATCGAAATTGCCGAAAGGCGCACGTGGTCTATCCACTCTTGGCTGGGCGTGAAGTTGTACTTTTCCTTGAGCAGCTTTAGCGGAAGGTTGTCAAACGTCCACATCCCCTCGTCCGCGCGCATCATCGGCGCAGCGGCAAAAATGGTTGCGAGTAGCGGCAGTGCAAATTTTTTCATAGATTTATCCCTCGTTAAGTATTTTACTACCAAAAGAGTATAAAGACATTCCCGTCCTCTTTTCGCGCCAATCGGAGCCGCCTAATCCCTCTTGAAGTGCTCGATCTCCCAAGGTATCTCTATGGAGATTTCCACTAGGCCGCCTGTTTCGCCATCTTTTTCCCATCTGGCCTGATGAATTATTTTCTTTTTTCCACCTTTTTCGATGGTGTAGGTGTGTGGATGGCCTGTCTCCATGATTTTTTTGAGGAGTTCCCTTGATCGCTCATTGTGGCACTCCATCAGGCTTTTGCCCAGCAAGGCCCGCCCGCCGTAGCTTTGAAATGTAGCCAACGCCTTTGGGTTCATGTAGGTTATCGTGTATTCTTTGTCAACCACGGTGATGGCTGCGTCCAAGCCTTCCAACCAATCCATCATAATCTCCCTCGCAATGCAACAAATTATAGCGTAATCATCATCGCCGCTGCGCTGCCTGCGGTAGAGCGTAAGGACTGACCATCCAATATTCGCCTAATGCCTCCATAGTTACACCCCTGTACGGCCCGGTTATCACGATTCCGGCGCCTGCTTCCTGACATCTATTGAGTACTTCTTCCCTTGGAAAATCAAAGCGGTTTGGGTACTCTGACGTGAACAGAACTACACTTGGGTGCAGCACGCCTATCCATTCTTGGCCGGTGGCCGTGGCTCCGCCGTGGTGACCTGCCTTTAGAAGGCGCGTGCCATGCCACAAGCCTGGGTCGCCGAGGTCTATCATGTCCCTTTCTTGTATGGCAAGAGCGTCACCCATGAACCATATCTCGTGGCTTCGCCACCTAAGGCGCAGCACCGCCGAAACCATGTTGGGGTCGGGCAGGTTGAGAGGCTTTGGCGGCCAGTGGACAGAAAAATGGGCATCGCCCCTTTGCCACGAATCGCCGCGCCTTGCTTGAAAGGCCCCTTGAATAGAGCCTTTTGGAGCGAGTCCACGCCATGCTTTGTCGGGAAGTGCCACTACCGGGACTGTTAGAGAATCGAAAGGCCACAGCCTCGCCAAGGTTGGCCATCCCCCTGCGTGGTCTGCGTGGGGGTGCGTGATAAGCAAGTGAACTGGCTCCCGCACCCCGCGCCTGCTCAATACCCTGGCCACTCGCCTAGCCGACCAAGGTGTCGGCCCGGCGTCTATCAGTGTCGCGTCAGCTCTTGGCACCCGTATCAGCAGTGCGTCTCCTTGCCCAACGTCGGGAACTTCCAGCGTCAGGTCGCGCACTCTCCGCCCCGTGCCATTCGTCATCGCCAAGCACAATGTAGTAGCCATCAGGCAAGCCGCAAGGGCCCTGCTCTTCATCATCGCGGCGCGGAAGTGAGCCAGCAGCAGCCAGCCCGCCGCCAGAGCCAGCCAAGGCCACAAAATGCCAGTCGCCATTGGGACTATCTTGGCGAATAGGGGAACTAGGCGCATCGCCAAAAAATCCAGCGCCATGACTGTCGGCGCGATAATAGCCGGAATGGGCAAGATGGTCAGCGCAAGGCAGAGCGGGAGCAATATCCAAACGAATGGCAGCACGGCTAGGTTTGTTATTATCCCATACGCCGGAATGCCGCCATTCATAATGGCCAAAAGGGGCATCGTGGTAGCCCAAGGTGCCGCAACCCTTGCAAGCCAGATAGACCCTTTTCCCAGCAATGGCGAAACAAGGCCCTGCAATGGCTCGACAATCCACACCAGACCCAGCATCGCCCACCAGCCAATGAGAAATCCCGGCGCACAGCCCGATGCCGGGTGCGTAGCCATCCAAAACAATAGCGCCAGATGCAAACTCAGCGCGGGGGGAATTCTCCAGCCTTGCGCCCTGCCGAACACCCACGCCACGCCCATCAGCAAGCCCCGCCAAATGGGGGCAGAAAAACCCACCAAAGCGGCGAAAGCCAAACCGCACATTATCGCGCCCAAGCTGCCGCCCCGCTTGAGAATTCTTCTAAAGAACGCTTCCGCCGTAGCCATTATCAAGGTTATCTGTAGGCCGGAAACTACAAGCAGGTGCAGCACCCCGCTTTCGGAAAATGAGCTTGACACCTCATCGTTGATCGGGAAGATGCCCAGCGCCAGCGCCCCCCAAACGTCCCTAGCTGGGGCAGAATCAATGGGCAGTGACTGGAACCTCTCAAACATCCAGCACCTGAACCTCAGCCAAACGCCGGGCCTTGGGGGCCCCAACTGCTCCATGATAAGCGAGGACGATAGGGCGACCTGCCGCAGCCTGCCATCGTTTCTGGCCCTCCATAGGGGCCGCTCTGCCATAAAGGGCGGGCCAGGCTGGGTAGAGCGCAATTCTGCCCGAAAGCGGACGGGGGTTCCCGGCTCTGGTGGCGCCTGCCCTGTCGCTGACACGCTTATAGGCATGGACATGCCCCTCATCTCCGGGGGCGAAGCAACCGACAAAGCACTATTTAGCCTGAAGCCCCTCTTTTGCCAAGGCTCACAGATGACTCCGGTTACTTCTTGGTAGCCAGTCGGCAGTTTTGCGTCCCACTTCGCCAGCCTTGATAGGCCCAAGAAAACAGCCCATATCACTATGATGCCCAGCCCCACATAGCGAACAACCTTCACGCCCAGCAGCCAGAATGAGCCTATTGCCGCCATCCACCCAAGGAGCAAAACAATCCAAGGCACGTTGCCAGACCAAGATTCCGGCAATAGCCACGGAAGGATTGAAGCCGCCAGCAGTGTCCACGCCACCCCCCAGCCGGATTCCCCGGCTATCCGCGTCCAAAGCGCTTCCCTGTTCATCAATAATTAATATACTTTATGTTTCTCGGAGCCGGGAGAAAAATAAGCTTTTGGCAAGTTGCGATCAAAATGCCTTCTGTCATTTTCTATTGCTGTTGCAAAAAATGATGACGTGATATGTTACAACTAAGCGCATTCGCAGATCATTAATGAAAATTTATATAAAACTATTATTTGCCTTTCCAGAGTGTAGCAACACGATTACCCTGTTTGTTTGTAACAAACCCTGCAACATAAATGTCATCGCCTGAAACAACAACGGAATGGGCTTCTGATGCGGATTTGCCATCGCCGAACCTTGAATATACCTGTCCGTTTTTCCAAAGGATTGCAACGGGAATATTCGTTTCTACTGAATATTTTTCTACCTCATAGATCGGATGCATAAGACCAAAAGCATCTTTGCGATTACCTGGTTTTTGGACTAGCGCATAAGTGGTATGAGTATATAGACTTCCCGACCTAATCCATCCCGCAACATAAACATCGTTCCCAGATACAAAGATAGATTTAGCTTTCCCTTCAAGTATAGTTTCAGATAATCCTTCAAATTTTGTATCATTTAAACGATAAAGAATTTTTCCATTTTTCCAGATAGTAGCAAATTCCTCTTTGCGTGAATTATTCTCAATTCCTGCTGCATAAATATCATTTCCCGATACGAAAATCGAAAAGGCTTCCCCATCAAATTTGCCATCAGTTAGACGTTGATATTCCTTGCGATTTTTCCAAATTACTGCATGAAATGGTGTTCCAGTTGAAAGCACACCAGGCTGTGAATCGCGTTTAGCACCAGCTACATATACATCGTTACCTAGCACGAAAACAGAATTGGCTACAGACGCCTTCCGATAATTAACCCCCTCAAGAGACTGATCCTTGCCGTTTTTCAAAAGTTGTGCTTTACCCCAAAGAGTACTTAAATCTGCCTCAACTGCAACATACACGTCCTTGCCAGAAATAAAAATAGATTTGGCTTCCACACTCGTTTTACCATCGCTAAGACGTTCAAAAACTTTGCCGTTTTTCCAAATTATTGCTGAACTATGATTTCCAACTATTTCTCCTCCTTGTACTTCGTTAAGAAATCTTTGGAAAACTGGACCATTGGCAAGAAAAAATCCTTGATTTTTTGGTCTTCCATCAGTTTCATACCCGACTGCGTACACATCATCGCCCGATATAAAAATGGAATTTGCCGCAGAATTATATTGGCTTTCACCTAAATGCTGATAAATAGTACCATTTTTCCAAATAGTCGCTTTACTAGTAAACCGCTCAAGTAAAACTGGATCTGTGCCATATTGTCTCTCAACTCCTGCCACATACACATCGTTACCTGATAGATAAACAGAAAAAGCCGCCGCATCGTTTTTTTCATCAGATAGGAATTGCACTTGGAAACGGGGTTCTTCTTGGTTGATTCCAAATTCCTCCTGGTTTACGACCAATTTTTTCCCCAATGCAATGACATCGCCCCCTTTGAATATCATTGGGATGCTTGTCCAGCTTTTCTGAAACTCTGGCGAAGCTTGTTGTATTTTGAAAAGTTGTCTGGGCTCAACACCTTGCGCTTTCTTGGGGATTTGTGCAAAGGCCACTAGTGAGAAGCCGATGGCAACGGAAATGGAAATCAGATGTTTTTTCATGCTTCAGTCCTCCTTTTGGACAAGTTGTGTTTGGGTTTCCTAGGTTGTGAGAGTGAAATTTTCCATGTTTGGTTTGTCACTAAAGGTTAGTCATTTGGATAGACCCTACAATTTGTAAGTGCGGGCAGTACCTAGCCCCATAACAAGTGGGTGAATTGCACCAATGGCAACTGGCGGTAGTACTCTGTTTCATCTGCTGTCACCTCAATTGTCGGCAAGGGCGATCCCCCAGCTTCAAAAATTGTATCAGATTTTACGACAAAGTCGCAATTTTTGAGGCTCTTATTTTAGATAATTTCTGTTTGGGTATAAAATATGAATAAACATTGGCCTCAGCAGGAGGTGTTTGCGGCTAGGGTCAAACAGTTCTGCAAGCAGAACAACCTGACTACGCCTCGCGGGGCCATTCGATGGGAAGCAGCCGCAGAGGTGTTCAACATCAGCGAAGTCACGCTCCGCCAGTACATGCAATACAAAGCAAGGGGCAGGCCACGGATTGATTCGCTCAAAAACATTGCCAATGTGATTGGGTGCAGCGTTGCCGAGTTTCTGGATGACCCTGGAGATGCCCCCCCGGGGATGGCGGGAAAATGGGCCGCCCTTAGTGAGCGTGAACGCGCAATAGCGTCTGAAATGCTTGCAGACATTGCATTAGAGGAATTGTCCCTCATAGAAAAAGAGGAACTGTACAGGCTTTTTCAAGAGGGGAAGTACAGGATGATCAGGATGCGGCAATATGGCAATTCAACTTTTGATAGTCCATAGCTGCAATGCCTGATTCAGCCCTTGCAACAATTCAGCGTATATGGCAATTCGCGCTTGTATTGCTCGCTTAACGGCGGGCCAAGCCCGCCTACGAGCAATACGCGGCCAGAATTTGCAAGCAAATTCTGGCATAGCAGTTCAACCTAGAATAGGTTGAACTGCTATTATACCAATCCAGCGCCACGCGCCCAACCAGCACTTAAAATCTGGTTCGGCAAAAATGGCGGCGGTTGAAACCTGCCCCTATTGTTTTTTGCTTTGCAGTATCATAGGCACTATAATGATTTTTAGATTTGCCATGCGTTTTCTCGTTTCAACATTCCTTGCCCTCTCCGTTGCCATAGGCGCGGGTGGGGAGTGGGCTGCGCAGCCATGTCCCCATGGTTGCTGTTGCGGACTGGAAGGGCCATGCCAGTGCGGCCATGAAGATTTTGGTGGTGGCGGTCTTGGCGGCCAAAATGACATTCCAGCCATTCCGCCAATGCCTTGCAATACAGGTTGCGCCAACCATGCCGCTGGCAGCATAGCCGCGCTAGGCGATTATGAGATCAAGGTAGTCCAAAAATCATCTGGGAAGGCGGGTGCTGAAAAGCCAAACTCGCACTTTGCGCCATTCTGTTTATCGAAAATCATTACCCGCGATCAGCCCATCATCGAACACATGAACCTGCGTCGGGCCCCACTTGGCCAGATGCTTGGCTTTGAAGAAATATCCACGCGCTTGGCATTTTTAGCCACCTTTAGGAAATAACTGCATAGCCTCGCTATGTTTGTTTTTTTCTGGAGGAAGACGTGTACAAAAAAATAGTTATTTGCGCCATCATGGCACTTTCGCCCGGCTTGGCCGTTGGGCAAGAATCGGGCGGAGCTCCCAAGTCACCCATAGCCTCTATCCCCGCTGTGCAGGCTCTTGTATCCCTTGCAAAGGGGAACAGCCCCGACTTGGCCGCCGCCACGTTTCGTGCCCACGCCGAACACGCAAAGTTGGGCCCAGCAGGGGCTATGCCCGATCCCAAATTGTCCTTTTCGGTGCAAAAGTCTCCCGAAAGGCACGTGGCAATCAGCGGCGGAGTTCCGCATGGTTCTGATCCGATGGATACCCAAGCGCTGTCCGCCGCGCTGCCGGGGATGACAGAGTACATGATGACGCTGGGGCAAGAGATACCCTGGCCCGGCAAGCGAGCAGCAAAAGAAAACATGGCACTCCAGGACGCAAAGATGTTTGACGTGATCCAACGAGGCGCGGTCCGTGTGCTGGAATCAGGCATTTTGGCCGCTTGCTTGGACTTGATGGTCACAGAGGCCAAAATTGAGTTGGTGGCTTCCCAGTCGGCCTATTGGGCCGCCACAGAGAAAATTATCAAAGCCAAGTTGGATCAGGGCGGCAGCAGCACTTTAGAGGCCATACAGGCCATGCAGGAGCAGTCGCGGTTGAAGCTAAAAACGCTGGAGCTAGAAGCGCAACTACAGGACAAGTGCGACAGAATAAATGAACTGACGGCCAGCGCACAAAGCACTCCAATAGAGATCAACGCCAGTATATGGGGCCTTGAACTGCCCAAGCCGCTTTCGGCGGGTGACATAGCCGCCGACCTAAAGCACAGGAACACCGAATGGCTGGCGTCAGACGTGGAAGTCAAGGGCGCCTATGCCAACCTGCAAATGGCAAGGCTAGAGCGTTTTCCCGATTTGATGGTGGGCGCCTCTGTTTCCAAGGCAGGTGGAATGCCCGCTGGCTGGATGGTGGAGGCCGGAATCAGCATTCCGCTATGGTCTGGCCGAAAGCAGGGTAAGGAAGTGGCAAGGGCCCAATCAATGCACGGCGCGGCAGAATCAGGGCAAAGGGGTTTGGCCTTTGCCCTGGAGGCCGCGTCTAGGGAGAGGGCGCGGTCTTGGAAGCTGGCCTATGACACAGCCAAAATGTACGAAACAGAATTGATCCCCCAAGGGGAAGCCGCGCTGGAGATACTGATTGCCAAGTTTCAGACAGGCGGGGCCTCATTTGGGGAGATGGTTGACGCCATCAAGAGGCTGCTCAACGACCAAGAGCTCCGCTTAGAGGCAATGGCGCAAGTTCACAGCATGGCGATACAGCAGCATGGGGCCATGCTTTCTAAATAATGAGTTTTATAGGGGCGACAGATGCCAGAATCATATTATCGCAAAACACGCACCCGCAGAGGCGGCACGGCCACATGGATAGCCATCGGCATTGTGCTTGGGGCGTTTGGCTATTGGCTGCTGGCGCCATCAAAGGGCGTGGCCGTGGCTGCGGCAGATGGCGGGCTAAAGATGTATCAGTGCCCCATGCATCCGCAGATCATTCAAGACCACTTTGGCGACTGCCCCATCTGTGGCATGGACTTGGTGGCAATGGATGGCAACCAGTCATTGATGAGCCCAGGCCCAGACGGGCTAGTCACCGTGCAGATTGACACGCAGCGACAGCAGTTGATTGGATTGCGGACTGCAAAAGCGGAAGAAGCCAGCCTGGGCGGCCAGATATACGCCCCGGCGCGCATAGTGGCGGCCCAGCCAAGGTACTGCAACGTGACAGTAAAAACTTCTGGCTATGTAGAAAAGCTTTACGCCGATTTTGTGGGAAAGCATGTAAAAAAAGGTGAACTGCTGTTCGAGCTGTACAGCCCCGAATTTCTGACCGCCCAACGAGAGTACTCCGTAGCTGCGGCCAGCCAAAAGTCCGCGCCCGACCCCGCCCGCTGGAATGACTTGACAGAGGCGGCAAAGAGAAGACTGGAATACCTAGATGCCCCCCCCGCGCTGATAGAGGCACTAAAAAATGGAGCCGAGCCGGTGCGAAGGCTGCAAGTCTTTTCCCCACAAGACGGCGTGGTGATGGCCAAAAACACAGTGGAGGGGAGCTTCGTGAATTCCATGGGTACCATCCTAGAAATTGCCGATGTAAGCGAAGTGTGGGCTCTGGCAGATCTATACGAACAGGACGTTTCCCAAGTGAAGGTGGGCAGCATGGCCGCATTGGAAATCCCCGCGCTGGGCGCGGGCGGTGGGAAAAATCTAAAGGGCCGCGTCGTATTCATTGATCCATTTTTAGACCCTATGACGCGCACACTCAAGGCCAGACTGGAATTTGCCAACCCATCTGGGCAGTTGAAGCCAGAAATGCTGGGCAAGGTCATCTTCGAGACTGATTCGCGCCCTGTGCTAACTATCCCGTTGGACGCGGTGCTTGATTCGGGACACAGGAAAATTGTATTCGTAGATGTTTCCGATGGCTATTTTGAGCCAAGGGAAATAGAGATAGGGCGCGTTGGCGGCGGCAAAGTGGAAGTTCTTGACGGCCTGCAAAAGGGTGAGGCCGTTGTGACTAGGGCGGCCTTCTTGGTGGATTCTGAATCGCGCCTGCAGGCAGCGCTGGCCGAACTAAGCCGCAGAATTGCAGAAAGGGCCGAAGAAGCCGCCGAACAAAAAAACAATAGTCATGGGGGCCATTGATGCACGGCCCAGCCAACCCAAATGGATTTCTCTCCAAAATAATCAGGTTCAGCGCTGAAAACAGATTCCTAGTCGTTGCGGCTACAATTCTATTGCTTGCTGTCAGTTTTTGGAGCATGAAAAACATACCGCTGGACGCGCTTCCGGATTTGTCGGACACCCAGGTCATAGTCTATACAAAGTGGGACAGAAGCCCCGACATAGTAGAAGACCAAGTGACATACCCCATCGTCACAAGCCTTTTGGGCGCACCCAAGGTCAAGGCGGTGAGGGGGCTTACGGACTTTGGCTATAGCTTTGTCTATGTGATCTTTGATGATGGTACCGACCTATATTGGGCCAGAAGCCGCGTCTTGGAGTACCTTAGCAAGATAACGTCGAACCTGCCCGGCGATGCAAAAGTCGAGCTAGGGCCAGACGCCACGAGTGTTGGCTGGATATACCAATACGCCCTAGTGGATAGGACGGGCAGCCACAGCTTGGATGAATTGAAATCGCTCCAAGACTGGTTTTTGAAGTACGCCATACAGAGTGTGCCAGGCGTATCAGAGGTAGCCAGCATCGGAGGCCAGGCCAGGCAATTTCAAGTGGCCGTTGATCCCGACAAAATGGCTAATTATGGCATTGCCCTAGACGAAGTAGTGGCGGCGGTAAAGGCGGCCAACAACGAAGCCGGAGGGCGGCTCATAGAGTACGCCGGCCGCGAGTACATGGTTAGGGGGCGCGGCTATGCAAAGACCACTGACGACTTTGCCGAGGCCGCGCTGATGGCCGAAAATGGCACTCCAATAAGAATCCGCGACGTTGCCACTGTCACATTGGGCCCAGAGATGCGAAGGGGCCTAGCCGACCTGAATGGCATAGGCGACACAGTTTCGGGGATAGTCGTTATGCGCCAAAAAGAAAACGCCCTCAACGTGATTTCGGCTGTAAAGGCCAAGCTGGAAGAGCTAAAAAAGAGCCTTCCCCAGGGCGTCGAAATAGTCACTGTGTACGACAGGAGCCAGTTGATCAAATCCTCTATAAGCACAGTCACCAGCAAGTTGATAGAAGAAATGATAATCGTATCAATAGTCATTTTGATTTTTTTGTGGCACATGCCCAGCGCCATAATACCCATCATCACCATACCCGTTTCGGTGGCGCTCGCCTTTATCCCCATGCTGCTCATAGGGCAAAACGCAAACTTGATGAGCCTTGCTGGCATTGCCATTTCCATTGGAGTGCTGGTGGATGGTGCCATAGTGGAGGTGGAAAACGCATACAAAAAAATTGAACAATGGATGTCCAGCGGCAGGCCAGGCACCTTCTTTGAAACGCGCTTGGGAGCGTTGCTGGAAGTAGGCCCAAGCGTATTCTTTAGCCTACTGGTGGTGGCCGTCAGTTTCATACCAATTTTCACACTCGTTGACCAAGAGGGCCGGCTGTTCAAACCCTTGGCGTACTCCAAAAACCTTGCTATGGCAATAGCCGCGCTGCTTGCCATCACCCTTGACCCCGCACTGAGGATGATGTTTGCGCGGCCCGACTCGTTTACATTTCGCCCAAAGTGGATGTCAAAAATAGCCTCGTCCATTGCCGTCGGCAAATACCATCCCGAAGAAAAGCATCCCGTGAGCCGCCTGATGCACCGCATATATGAGGGCCCATGCAGGTTCGTAATCCGCCACGCAAAAACGGCCATAGCTATTTCTTTTGCGCTGGTGGCTATCACTGTGCCCATAGTATTTAAGCTGGGCAGCGAGTTTATGCCGCCCCTGTACGAAGGCACCATTCTTTACATGCCCAGCACACTGCCTGGCCTTAACCAGACAGAGGCCATGCGTATATTGCAGGTGCAGGATCGTTTGATCTCCCAAGTGCCAGAGGTCAGGCTAGTTTTTGGAAAGGCAGGGCGGGCCGACACAGCCACCGACCCAGCGCCCCTTTCCATGATGGAGACTGTTGTTGAGCTAAAGCCAGAATCGGAATGGCGCGAGTACAAAAGGTGGTACTCCAGTTGGGTCCCCGAATGGCTGAAGCCAATCCTGCGCCCATTCTGGCGCGACAGGATAACCTTTGACGACATAATACGCGAATTGGATAGCACTGTGCGCCTGCCGTCCATCCCAAACGCCTGGACCATGCCCATCAGGGCGCGCATAGACATGCTGAGCACGGGCATACGCACCCCCGTTGGCCTAAAGGTGAATGGGCCCGATTTGGATGTCATCGCCGAAATAGCCGTGCAAGCGGAAAGCTTGTTGTCTAGGGTGCCTGGCACCCGCAGCGTGTTTGCCGAGCGCGTTTCCTTGGGCTATTTTTTGGACTTTGAACTGGATCGCCGCAAATTGGCGCGCTACGGCCTAAGCGTAGAAGAGGCCAACATGCTGGTTATGAACGCCATTGGGGGCGACAACCAGACTGTAGTTTTCGATGGCAGGGCTCGCTACCCCGTCAACGTGCGCTACGCTAGGGACTTTCGCGAAAACCCCGATGCGCTGGCTAGGCTAAACGTGCCCTTGCCCAAGGGCGGGCGCATAGCCATAAGCGACATAGCCCAAATAAAGATGCTAGAGGGCCCAGCCATGATCCGCAACGAAAATGGCATGCTGAACAGCTACGTGCTGCTGGACTTCGACACGTCCAAAGTAGATGTTGGCACCTATGTCAAAAACGCAAAGGCCCTGGCCGAGGCGGAATTGGAGCTGCCAGTGGGCTACAGCCTCACGTGGTCTGGCCAATTTGAAAACATGATAAGGGTAAAGGATAGGCTAAAGATCATATTGCCCATAACCCTTGTGCTTATATTTGGCCTGATCTACGCCAATACCAAAAGTGCCACAAAGACTTGGATAGTAATGTTGGCCGTGCCATTTAGCGCCATAGGCGCGTTCTGGCTGATGTGGCTGCTGGGCTACAACACCAGCATAGCTGTGTGGGTGGGCCTCATAGCCCTGATGGGCCTAGATGCCGAAACAGGCGTGTTCATGCTGCTGTTTCTGGACATCAGCTATGAAGAGGCAAAGGCCAGAAACCAGTTGAACAATAGGGAAGAACTTATAGAAGCCGTTGTGCATGGCGCCGTCAAGCGGGTGCGCCCAAAGGCCATGACCGTGTTAAGCGGACTCATTGGCCTATTGCCCATACTCTGGAGCCTTGGCAGCGGAGCCGACCTGATGAAGCGCATAGCCGCCCCCATGGTTGGCGGCCTCACAACCAGCTTTATCCTTGAACTGCTGATATATCCCGCGATTTATTATCTGTGGAAGGCAAAGGCGCTGACCCATAAACTCTAGCCCCTAGTTCGTGGCTCATGCTACAATTTTTTAAGTGCGGACTGTCCCGCCAAGGAGGAAAAAATGATCCTGCCCATTTCTTTTGCGTTGCTTTTCGCCATCGCCCAGGAGCAGCAGCCAGCCCCCAAACCGGCGGAAAACACAGTTTGCCCCGTCATGGGAAGCAAGGTTAGCGAAAAGAGCAAAACCGTAGTTGTCAGGGGCCAGACCTACCGCATCTGCTGCCCCCCCTGCGCCGGCAAGCTGGAAAAAGACCCAGACAAATACCTGAACCCCGACGGCACCCCCAAGAACGAAAAGAAAGAAAAGACTGAAAAATAGTCACAGCAGGCAACACAAGCAATAATATTTAGATGAGGCCACGAGGCGGGGACTCCCCCAGCTTTGTCGGCCTTGCTACGTCATGCCAATATCCAAACTCTGATTTCAATTCCAGATAAAATCAGCCCTTCTATCTGAAATTGAAATCACCAGACTATCGTTGCTTTTTGTAACTTGTTTTTTGCTTGACGGGTGGTAAAATAATAAAAAACCCACCACAAAGGGCCTGTGCGAAAGCAGGGCCAAACATACAAGGAGATAACGTTATGATAGTCAGCGCATCTTTGGCGCTATTGGCATCCCTAGCGATAGCGCAGCAAGGGCCAAAGCCGGCATTAAACACCATTTGCCCAGTCATAGGCGGCAAGGTTTGCGAGAAGAGCAAGACAGTGGCAGTGAGGGGCCGCGCCTACCGCTATTGTCGGCCTCTTTGCGCCCGTAAGCTGGAAAAAAATCCCGACAGATACTTGAATCCTGACGGCTCCCCGAAAAATGGAAAGAAGGGATGACATTCAGTGGAGTACTTCTCGCGCTTTTCGTGGATGGTGGGGGTACGGCAGATTTGCTTTCCGCTAATACCCCCGATGATACCCCCGCTAGGGGGCATATCCCACTGTACGGCATAGGACACTGGCAAACAACCCCAAAAGAAAAACCCCGTCATTGCGGGGTTTTTTGCACATCGGTGAACATCGGTGGATTGCATTTGGTGGAGGTGGTGGGAGTTGAACCCACGTCCAAGAAGCTAGAAGCCAGAACTCATCCACAGGCTTGGTCTGCTTTGGGTAGCGCCTCTACAGGGGTTAAAGCAGACGACCCTGTTCAAGGCCTTGCGCCTTTTGTCTCGGAAGCGGCAGAGGCGCGCTGCGGCTTCCCATTCCGTGCCTCCTTTCGGCAGGCCGCAAGGCCACCCGTTGGGAGGTTTTTCGGGGCCCGCTACCGGAAGATCACGGGCACCCGCTTGTTACCTGAAGATCAGGCAGCAATTGCCAGTTCGAGATTGTCGTTGGCAGTTTTGTTTTAGTCGGCTTGATAAGGGGGCCAGCCGGCCA
>JAITFL010000119.1 GCA_031281385.1 Holophagales bacterium | reverse complement strand
CTGACCAACGCCGACCACCAAGAAGACTTGGACATGATGATGGAGATCGGCGCGTCGTCCCTGCGCTTGGCTCACTACCAACAATCCGAATACATTTATTCAGCGGCAGACCGCATGGGTTTCCTAGTTTGGGCAGAGATACCATTCGTCAACACCTGGACTGGCCAAGAGAGTGAAAACGCCAAGCAGCAGCTCACCGAACTGATCCGCCAGAACTACAACCATCCGTCCATATTCACGTGGGGCCTGCACAACGAAGTGTATGTGAGGGGCGACCAAAATTTCCCTGTGCGCCTGACAGCCGAACTGCACGACTTGGCAAAGACAGAAGACCCTAGCCGCCAGACTGTTGCCGTGAGCGGCTATGGAGATTTGGAGAGGCCAGAGAGCCACCAAGCCGACCTACAAGGCCACAACCGCTATTATGGCTGGTACGAAGGCAAAACCGAAAACATCGTAGGTTGGCTAGAACGTGCTGGCAAGCGCGAAGGGGCTCTTTTTGCTCTTTCAGAATATGGCGCAGAGGGCAACTGGCGGCAACAGGACGAAAACGACCGCACCCCGGGCGATCCGGTGGTTGGCCAGTTCTATCCCGAGGGCTATCAAAGCCGCAGCCACGAAATTCACCTAGCAGCCATAGAGAACGCGCCCCACATTTGGGGGACTTACCTATGGAACATGTTCGACTTCACCGTTCCATTCTGGAACCGTGGCGGAGTGCCGGGCCGCAATCAAAAGGGGATAGTCTCGTACGACCGCAAAGTAAAGAAAGACGCGTTCTACCTGTACAAAGCCGAGTGGAACAATGAACCTGTGCTGCACCTAGCCGACAAGCGCCTTATCAACAGAACAAATGCCAAGCAGACCATCCACGCTTACAGCAACTTGGATTCCTGCGAACTGACACTGAATGGCAAAAAGTTGGGCCCTGGGCGCCGCGACGGCGCAAGGGTGCATTTTGTCTGGGACATAGAGCTAACGCCTGGTGAAAACCAGTTGGCGGTAACAGGGACAAAAAATGGCAAAATCTTTGAAGACAAAGCCACATTTTCTTTGGGCGGGGGCGGCGCACGATAATGGACACATCGCCCGATGGCGCCATAAAAGCCCTTCGCTGCGAAATTGACGGAATAGACGACCAATTGCTGGCTCTGCTTAACCGCCGGGCAGCCTCCGCCAGCCAAATAGGCATTCTAAAGGCTGCGATCTACGCCGAATGTCAGGACGGCAGCCAATGCCTGCGCGACCCGGCTAGGGAAGGGGCTATCATTGCCCGGCTGGAGAAGGCAAATGAAGGGCCATTCCCCAGCAACGCCATAGCGCCAATATTTAACCAAATATTTACAGCATGTTTGAGCCTCCAGAACACTCGGCAACAAATTTGACCCAACTGGCGCTAAACTAAAAAATCAACTTATGGTTTACAAGGGTGTCCCATGACAGACAAAAACGAAAAACAACACGATTGCGACTGCAATGAAGATGAAGTGTGCGTCTGCGGAGACGATGATATAGAGATTGTCGAGCTAGAGGACGAGGCAGGCGGCAACGAAGAGTTCGCCATCCTCGATGAAATAGACTTTGAAGACCGCCATTTCGTGGTCATGGCCCCGCTATTCGAGGTCAAGGCGCTAAAAGAAAGCGTGGAAGAGTCAGACGAGATAGACCTGAGCATCGAAATCTACGAAGTCGAAGGCGACTACTACACCATCCTCGAAGACGACAACCTAGCCAAGCGCCTGATGAAGCAACTAGAAGAGCAGTCCCGCGAACAAAGCTAATAACAAATGAGCCACTTGCAAGACTGACGTTTTGCAAGAGGCCCAACTGTCGCAGCTAGAGGACGGCTATTTGACCACTTTCTTTATCGCTTCCAGCAACTGCCCAGCCTTTATTTCTTCCAGCTCGTACGTTGCGCGCACCATTGGCTTGTTGACTTTCAGGACGCGTGTAATGTCTATCGGCGTTGCCGAAAGCACCACATCGCATGGGGTGGCGTCAATGGTAGCTTCTAGGTCTTTGATCTGTTTGTCGCCATAGCCCATTGCTGGCAAAATGCCCTTGGCGTTCGGATATTTTTGATACGTGGCGGCTATGGACGCAACGGCGTACGGCGTAGGATCAACTATCTCTGCCGCGCCATAGTTCCTGGCAGCCACAACGCCTGCGCCATAGGACATGGAGCCGTGCGTTAGGGTAGGACCGTCCTCGATGACAAGGGCCTTTTTGCCCTTGACCATTTCTGGTTTCTCTATCGTAACTGGGCTGTTGGCGCGAATCACCGTGGCCGCAGGGTTGAATTTCTTGGCGTTTTCCTCGATGGATTTTATGTTTTCTTCCTTGGCACTGTCGCACTTATTGATGATTATCACGCTCGCCAATCGGAAATTTGTTTCGCCTGGGTAGTAGGCCAGCTCATGCCCAGGACGGTGCGGGTCGGCGATCACTATGTGCAAATCGCTGACATAGAACGGTAGGTCGTTGTTGCCGCCATCCCAAAGGACAATGTCGGCTTCCTGCTCTGCCTGCCTAAGTATTCGCTCGTAGTCCACGCCGGAATAGATGATGAAGCCATTGTCAATATGCGGCTCGTACTCTTCCCTTTCTTCGATGGTGCATTTGTGCAAGTCTAGGTCTGCATAGGTCTCAAAGCGTTGGCAGGCTTGCTTGGCCAAGTCCCCGTATGGCATGGGGTGGCGGATGGCGACAACTTTTTTTCCTATTCCTTTGAGCAGACGGCTTATGTAGCGGGTGGTCTGGCTCTTGCCAGAGCCGGTGCGAACAGCCGTTATGGCTATGACCGGCTTGCTGGATTTGATCATAGTGCTATTGCAGCCCATCAGCCTAAAGTCGGCCCCGGCCGCCATGCACACGCTCGCAAGGTGCATGACGTATTCGTTTGTCACGTCCGAGTAAGAGAAAACGCACTCGTTGACCTTTTCGCGCTTAATGATGTCAACTACCTGGGCTTCTTCCAATATTGGTATGCCGCTGGGGTACAACTCGCCCGCAAGCTCGGCAGGGTATTTCCGGCCAGCGATGTCCGGAATCTGCGTTGCAGTGAATGCTACAACGTTGTACGCAGGGTTGCCCCGAAAGTAGGTGTTGAAGTTGTGAAAGTCTCTCCCGGCGGCGCCAAGGATGACAACGCGCTTTGGTTCTGACATGGTATGCTCCATTTAATTGGCATTTCTCCTAAAGTGCGCCATGCGCCCCTCATAGAAATGCGGCCCTGCACTAATTATACAATGGGGAAACTGTCCTTTTCAACAAAACAAACGTTGAAAACAAAGCACGTTATTTTATCGGAGTACGGCGGTTTTCTGTTGTGGGGTTCTTTGGTTCCTGAAATGTGCTATCATGGTTTTTAATCACAGCGCCTCGGCAACATGGGGCGCCATTTTTTATATTGGGCAGGAATAGGCCACAGGCCCTATTCGACCCGAACAAGGCAACCGCCGACAATGACCCGCCAATCTTTGCAAACGCTTGTTAGGCACTCAGCCGAATATGCCCTGTACCTGCTGGTGGAAGGGATATTGCGGCACATGCCGTGGAACACAGCCTTGGCAATGGGCGAGGCGGCAGGCACAGTAGCATATTGGGTGGATGGCAGGCACAGGCGAGTGGTAAAAGAAAACCTTCTCAAGTCAGACCTTGGCCTTTCAAAGAACGAGGCCACCAGAATAGCCAAAGAATGTTTCAAGCATTTTGGCGGCCTGTCCTTCACACTGCCCAAGCTGCTTTTTATGGGGCCAGATGACCTAGCCGACCGGGTGCGCTTCCAGGGGCTTGAACATTGGGACGCTGCAAGAAAAGCTGGCAAGGGGTTCATTGGACTCACCGGACACTTTGGAAACTGGGAAGCTATGGCGCTGGCCCTTTCAGCCATAGGTAGGCCCTTGGCGGTGATAGGCAGGAAATTGGACAACCCCATGCTGGACGCTAGGTTGCGGGCATTAAGGACAAGGTTCGGGAACCGCGCCATTGACAAAGGCGGGGCCATGAAAGGAAGTATCAGGGCGCTGCGCGATGGGCTGGGAATAGGCTTCCTCCTTGACCAAGACGCACGTTCCCAAGGCGTGTTCACTAAGTTTTTGGGGAGATGGGCTTCCACTTACCCAACGGCCGCAGCCCTGGCCCTTCGCTTTGGCTTGCCAATTATCCCCATCTTCAGCTATCCGCAAACAGATGGCACAATAATGGTAAGGGCCGAGCCCGAATTGTCAGTTCCGCAATCTAGCGATGCAGAAAAGGACATTCTCTCAGCCACCCAGCTAATGTGCGACGCGCTGGATCAAAAAGTACGCGCCGCCCCGCACATCTGGTTTTGGATGCACAGAAGGTTCAAGACACAGCCGCCAACAAACACAACCGAGGGGGCGACCCCCTCTACAGCCCCAAGGAATCCATAATGACCAAACACGTTCTTGCCAAGCTGGAGGCCGAGCACCAAGCAATAAAACAGGCACTCCTAGTTGAAATCCCCAAAGAGATAGCCGCCGCAGCCGCCCAAGGCGACCTGTCAGAAAATGCCGAATATGAGCAGGCACTGGCAAAGAGGGACATGTTTCAAGGCAAGCTGGTGGCCCTTGAGCAAAGGATAACCGAAGTTGCAAGCCTCAACGTGTCAAGGCTTCCAAAGGACAAAGTGGCGTACGGCTCAAAGGTGAAGCTGCTGGACTTGGATTCAGAAAAAGAGGTCACGTATAAATTGGTCCTCCCCGAAGAACTGAATGGAGACCCATCGCTCCTAAGCATCAGCAGCCCCATAGGAGCCGCCCTAGTTGGGCTTGGCGAGGGCGAAGAAGTGCGGATCAAGATCCCCGCAGGGGCAAAGAGGTTTGAAGTGCTAGAACTGTCAACAATCCACCAACAATAGCCATTTCTGAGAGAAAAAAATGAACATGGAAAAACAAAACCATCGCTGTTCTTTCTGCGGCAAGGGGCCGCACGAGGTCGAACACCTGTTGCAGGGGATGCAGGGTGTGAGGGCCTTTATATGCGATGAGTGCTTAGAGGCTGGCAGTACCCAAGTGCGGATGAGCAAAAAGCCCAAAACTGCAAAGCCGCAAGAACCAAAGCTATACCGCCCCAAAGAAATCAAGGCATTCCTAGATGAGTACGTGGTGGGTCAAGACGATGCAAAAAGGCGGCTGTCCGTGGCCGTCTATAACCACTACAAGCGCATCCTCCAGCCCGCCGATGCCATAAGGGACGATGGCTCGGTGGAACTGACAAAGAGCAACATACTGTTGCTGGGCCCTACGGGTACGGGGAAGACCCTAATGGCCCAGACCCTTGCCAACCTCCTAGATGTCCCATTGGCACTGGCAGACGCCACAACGCTGACTGAAGCTGGGTACGTCGGCGAGGACGTTGAAAACATCCTCACCAAGCTGCTGCAAGCTGCCAACCACGACCTCGACCGCGCCCAACGCGGCATAGTGTTTATTGACGAAATAGACAAGATTGGCAGGAAAAGCGAAAACCAGTCCATAACCCGCGACGTTTCGGGCGAGGGTGTCCAGCAGGCGCTGCTCAAGCTGGTCGAAGGCACCGTTGCCAACGTCCCGCCCCAAGGGGGGCGCAAGCACCCACACCAAGAATTCATCCATCTGGACACAAAGAACATTCTGTTCATCTGCGGCGGGGCCTTCATTGGCATCGAAGACATAGTAAAGCAGCGCGTCAGGGCGAAGGCCGTTGGGTTTGGGGCCAAGGTTACGCAAAAATCGGACAAGAGCGAGTTCCTAAAATTGGTCGAGCCAGAGGACATAATAAAATTCGGCCTCATACCCGAACTGGTAGGCCGCTTGCCTGTTACGGCATCGCTTGACCCACTGGACAGGGACGCGCTAGTGCGAATCCTCACCCAGCCAAAAAACGCCGTTGTCAAACAGTACATGCGCCTATTTGAAATAGACAACATCAGCCTAACCATCGAGGATAGTGCGCTTGAAACCATCGCCGACCAAGCAGTGGCCAAAAAGCTGGGCGCCAGGGGCCTGCGGGCAATGCTTGAACAAGTGCTTATTGACCACATGTTTGAAATGCCCGACCCCGACCGCAAAGAGAACATTGCACTGCGCATCACAAAACCAGAAGTGGAGAAAAAACTTGGCATCCCAGAGCCAATATTGAAAGTTATGGAAGAGGCGGGCTAATAGGCTCGCATGCGAGGCCAGCCCAAATGATACCAAATCGCGTTCATCTGAACGCAATTTGGTGTTATAGCCCTTCCCGTAGGGAATGGCACGGAGTGCATAGGCTGCGCCGAGAGTGAAGCGAGCCGCCCTGGTGGAACGCTGATGCTGCCGTTAAAGCGCAAACCCGCTCGCCGCGATGGG
>JAITFL010000087.1 GCA_031281385.1 Holophagales bacterium | reverse complement strand
TGTTGCCCTTGTGCTTGGAAAGGACGTATTCAAAATTTGTTTGGGCTGCCAAGGGAAGGCAGAGGGCGGAAAGAAGGATTGCGGGGGGGGACAGTTTAATCTTCATGCCATCTCCTATTGACTATGTGACAAATGTTAGGCGCAAAACCGCATACGGCAAGGTTTTTCATCTTGTAACTTGTAACTCGTACCTTGCAACTAATGTCACCCTTCCCTGAACGTCACCTTGTTGATTTCCTTGAATGTGGTGAGGCCAAGGCGGACTTTCTCCAGTGCGCTTTCCCTGAGTGACTGCATGCCATTTTTCCTTGCTGTAGCCTTTATATCCCTTACGCTGCCCCTGTTGGTTATTAGCTCGCGCAGCTCATCGTTCATGCCCATGAATTCTACGATTGCTTGTCTGCCTCTGTAGCCTGTGCCATTGCAGTCCACGCAGCCAACGGTTTCATGAATGGTGGCACTTCTGCCCCATTCGGGGCTTACGCCATTTTCTGCAAGCTCGCTCTCGCTCACCTGTATTTGCTTTTTGCACTTGGGGCATAGGACGCGGACTAGGCGCTGGGCAAGGACGCAGTTGAGTGACGACACAAAGTTATAGACCTCCACGCCCATGTGCTGGAAGCGCCCTAGCACGTCCAGCGTGTTATTGGCGTGGACGGTCGTGAAAACCAAATGGCCAGTCAGGGCCGATTGTATGGCTATCTGGGCCGTTTCGCTGTCGCGGATTTCGCCCACCAGTATCTTGTCTGGGTCGTGGCGCAGTATGGAGCGTAGCCCCAAAGCGAATGTCAGGCCCTTTTTTTCGTTGACTGGTATCTGGGTGACGCCCTCCAGTTGGTATTCCACTGGGTCTTCGATGGTAATCAGCTTGTCCTCCGGGCTTCTTATCTCGCTGAGAATGGCGTACAGCGTGGTGGTTTTGCCTGAACCCGTAGGGCCGGTGACTAGGAACATGCCATAAGGTTCGCGGGCGAAGCGCCTGATGCGAAGCAATTCGTGTTGCTGGAAGCCCAAGATGTCTAGGTTTAGCTGGCGGAACTCTTCTGAGAGGTTTTCCTTGTCCAAGATACGGATAACCGCGTCCTCGCCGTGGATAGTGGGCATTATGGATACGCGGAAGTCAATGGCCCTGCCCCTGATTTTTAGTTTAAAGCGGCCATCTTGGGGCTTGCGCTTTTCCGCAATGTCCAACTCGGACATGACCTTGATGCGGCTGATGATAGGCGAGGCAAAGCGCCTGTCAACAGGCTCCGCCGCTGCGTAAAGGCTGCCGTCAATGCGGTACTTAATGTGAAAGCCGTTTCCTGCCGTCTCCATGTGGATGTCTGAGGCCCTGCGCTGGAGCGCATTGAAAATGGTGGTGTCAACAAGGCGGATGATGGGGGCCTCGTCCTTGTCCGTCAGGCGGTCGAGGTCCAGAACTTCGTCCTCTAGCTCCTCGTCGGAGACCACCAAGATATTGAGCGCTTCCCCGGCCTCGTCCAGCACCTTTTGGCCCGATTCGGATTTTTTGAGCACTTCCTGAATCTGGGCATGTGGCGCTGCGGCGAATTTCAGGGGGCGCTTCAGCAACCGCCTGAGTATGTCCTGGGTGAACACGTCCAGCGGGTCGGCCATCGCCACCCATAGTTGGCCGTCTTTTTCTCTAACGGGCACAAAGGCGTGTTTTAGCATCAAGTCCAGATTGATCATTTGGAATAATGCAAAGTCAACGTATTCGTTGGTCAAGTCCATGGTCGGGTACAGCTGCAACAAAGCCTGGCGGTCAAGTCCGCCCAGATCGGAACCCGGCCTTGTACCCGTGTTGGTTGGTGTGGGTGCGGTTGCGTATGCCATTGTTTTATTTTAGTGCATTTAGATGGGTGGATGTTCCTTGAATGTGGGGATTAGTTGGTAGATGGCGATAAGGGGTTGGGTTGTAGGGCGTAGGGGTTAGGGTAAGAATTGAGGCGAGCCACACAGATTAGCCAAACAGCGATGCATGGCTTCCCAATCTAGCCAGTTTCAAAGTGTCTTGGTCGGATTTTTTGTATATTAGCAATAGATCTGGCTTGATATGGCATTCCCTGTGATCAAGCCACTGGCCGCCCAGTGCGTGGTCGTGCGCCCGCTCTGGCAATTTCTTGTCCCAAACCAGCAAGTTCAATATTTCGTCCAACAGTTCCAAGTCCGCTGAGCTGTGCTTTAGCTTTTTGTAGTCCCTCTTGAATGCGGCGGAATAGTCAATTTCGCGCTCAGTTTTCCTCATTGAGGAACCTATAAAGTTCTTCAAGGTTTTTGCAGCGCCTGCCTCGCCCGGCCTCCAGTTCTTCTATTGCCTCCATGGTCTCTTTGTTTGGGGTTTTTTCCCAATCTTGTAGCAGGGCGGTCATACCGTCCGAGAAACTGAGTCCATAGCTACGAAAAAGCACCATCGCGCCCTCTTTAAGGCTACTCAAGTCCGCCTGTTGCAGTGCCATGTTCCACTCCATGCCTAGTAAACAATTATGCGCCCATTTTGGGTTTGCGGCAATGGTAGCTGCAAATTTGCACCCTGCCCTCTACTTGTAATTTGCTGCTGACTTTTAACCGCCCTAGTCATATAATGAAAAGTGACACCGCCGGGGGTACCACTTGCGAGGCTATGCTCCAATTCTGCTCATGCTTGCCATTGCCATCGTGCTGCCTGTGGCAATTTATGTGATTCAGTGGGTATTCAGCCCTTCGGCCCCCAGCAGCATGAAGAGTGCGCCCTATGAGTGCGGGCTGGTGGTCAAAACCGAGGCCAGGGAAAAGTTTGGGGTCAAGTACTACCTAGTGGCTGTGATCTTTCTGGTGTTCGACGTGGAAACGGTTTTCCTGATGCCTTGGGCGATCCAGCTAAAGGAATTGGCAATTTTTGGCCTAGTGGAGATGGGGCTGTTTTTGTTCCTGTTGCTATTTGGCTATGGCTATGTGTGGTCCAAGGGGGCACTCTCATGGGAGTAGAGTCTGGGGCAACTGAAACAACCGAGGCAACCAACATCGGGGGCGGCCTTAGGCCCATCTTTGAACAAGCGTTGGTGCTTACTAGGGTAGAGAAGTTCATGAACTGGTCACGCGCCACTAGTGTGTGGCCTGTCACTTTTGGCCTTGCCTGTTGCGCCATAGAGATGATGGCGGCGGGGGCCAGCCGATTCGACTTTGACCGCTTTGGCAGTGGCATCTTCCGCGCCACGCCAAGGCAGGCGGATTTGATGATAGTCGCCGGCACTGTTTCGGCTAAGATGGCCGCTGTGATAAAGACAATCTACGACCAGATGCCCGAACCCAAATGGGTCATTGCGATGGGTTCCTGCGCCACCTGCGGCGGACCCTTCGACAGCTACGCGGTCATACAGGGCGTTGACAAGGTAGTTCCAGTTGATGTCTATATCCCCGGCTGCCCGCCCCGCCCCGAAAGCCTTATCTACGCTTTTATGAAATTGCAGGACAAAATAATGAATAGCAGCCTAGCGGACAAGTACCGCGAAGTCTTTGAAGCCGCCAATTCCTGAGGGATCCCCACCATGTCGCCTGAAAATGATCCCAAACCCGCGCCCAACCGCCAAATAGAAATGCCCAAGACGGCCCCCGTGCCAGGCCTAGCAGCATACGCCAAGGACGCAAAAGAGGCAGAGGCGGCGGAAGAGGCCAAGTGGAAAAAGACTTTGGCCGACTTCGAGGCAGCAAAGGCAAAGGCGCTGGCCGAGGGCAAAGAAGCCCCCAAGCCGCCCACCAAGCCATCTTCCAAGGCAAACCTGCACGACATGCAGTGGCCCACTCCGGTTGAGCCAAAGGATCAGGATTTGATTTACTTGAAAGAGCTATTGGGCGAATCTGTAGAAGAGTCATTCGAGCAGGCGGGGGAACTAGTTTGCCAAGTGGCCAAAGAAGTGATACTGGACGCCCTCACGCGCTGCAACCAAGACCCCGCCCTGCGCTATGAGATGCTCTCCGACATGACGGCCACTCACTACCCCGCAGGGAGCGACTTTGCCTTTTCTGTCGTGTACCATCTGACTTGCGTAAGGAGGCGCAAGCGCCTGCGCTTGAGGATATTGATCCCCCAAGGCTTTGAGCCAGAAAGCGCCACGCAGGTCTATCCCGGGGCCAATTGGCTGGAGAGGGAAATTTTCGACATGCTGGGCATTCGCTTTGTAAATCACCCGAACTTGGTGCGTATACTTTGCCCAGACGACTGGGAGGGCCACCCGCTGCTGAAAGACTACCCCGTGGTGGGCCTGGGCCAGAGGGACATAGACTACCGCGAAGACAGATCAGGCATTTTGATGCGAAGGGCTATTGATGCCGCCGGCTATATGCGCGTCAACATCAATCCCATCAAAGCCGAGTAGCCATCCCAGAGCCGCCATAGGAGAGCCAAAGTGATCAAAACTCAGGAGATGGAAATCAACATGGGCCCCCAGCACCCATCCACGCATGGTGTGCTGCGCCTGAAATTGAGCCTAGACGGAGAGACCGTCAAGAGCTGCTACCCCGTCATCGGCTACTTGCATAGGGGAATCGAGAAAATCTGCGAAAACAAGCTCTTTTCCCAAGGGCAGGTGTGGACTGACCGCATGGACTACTGCTCGGCCATATCAAACAATTTGGGCTGGGTGGAGGCAGTCGAAAAACTATTTGGAATAACAGTGCCAAGGCGCGCCAAATATTTGCGGACGATGCTAAACGAGTTCAACCGCCTCAATAGCCATTTTTTGTGGCTGGGTACACACGCGATGGACATTGGGGCCCTGACCGTTTTCCTCTATTGTTTTAGGGACAGGGAAAAAATATTGGATCTGTTCGAGGCCTTCTGTGGCGCAAGGCTGACCACCACCGCCATGAGGATAGGCGGGCTGCCGGACGACATCCCGCAGGGCTTTGAAAAAATGGCCAAGGACGCACTGGCCAGCATCAAGGTGGGCATAACCGAATATGAAACCCTGTTAAGCGAAAACCGCATCTGGCTAAAGCGCACCGTGGGCATCGCCAAATTGAGCGCGGACGACTGCCTAGCCTATGGCGTAACGGGTCCTATGCTTAGGGCCGCCGGCGTTGGCTACGACATTCGCAAGGCCCATCCTTATGCCGCCTACGATGAAATGAAGTTCGAAGTGCCAACCAGAAACGAGGCCGATACCTATGCTAGGTACTTGGTGCGAATAGAAGAAATGCGCCAGAGTGTACTGATCATAGAGCAGTGCTTGGACGGCCTGCCTGAGGGTCCTGTGATGGCAAAGCTGCCCAAGGTGCTAAAGTCCGAAGTCGGCGAGGTGTACCACCCAACGGAGGCGCCAAAGGGCGAAATCGGCTACTACATAGTCAGCGAAAAGGGCGGCCTTAACCCCTACCGCTTCCACATAAGGGGGCCTGGCTTCCTGAACCTACAGGCCATACCACTGATGGTAAAGGATGCCCTAGTCGCAGACGTTATTGCCGCCATTGGCACACTAGACGTTGTGCTTGGCGAGATTGACCGATAGGAGGGGCGATGCAGGAAATGACACTATTCCAGACCTTACTGATAGCCCTCATCCAAATAGTGCTGGCCATCACGTTTGTCTTTGTTGTAGTTCCGCTAACGATTTTTGCCGAGAGAAAGGTGATTGGCTTTTTGCAGCAGCGCCTTGGCTCTACCCGCGTGGCTGGCAGGCTCATAGGGGTTACAGCTATGCAGAACCGCTTAATGTGGTTCATGGGCTGGTTCCCAATCGCCCACTACTTTAGGGGACTCCCCGGCATCGTGGGCGACATAGCCAAGCTATTTTTCAAGGAGGACGTTAAGCTGGCCAAGTCGGACAGGGCCGTGTATCTAATTTCGCCTGCCATCGCTATGATAGCGGCGGTGATGACGTATTCGGTGATCTGCTTTTACCCTGGGACGCTATTCACGATTCCATCCTTTGTTCCCCTCATCGGGGGCCTGCCCGTCGCTGGGGCCATAGCAAACATAAACGTGGGCCTGCTTTTATTGCTAGGCTTCACTGGCGTGGGCGTGTATGGGATAGTCCTTGGGGCCTGGGCGTCCAATTCCAAGTACCCGCTGCTGGGCGGGCTGCGAAGCGCGGCGCAGATGGTCAGCTACGAAGTGCCTCTTACCCTTAGCCTTTGCATTCCTATAGTCTTGGCGGGCAGCCTCAATTTGGCGGACATGGCGCGGGGGACGGCCATTGATGTGTCGCCCTGGGGCATACCATCCCTCTTTGCTGGATTTTTCATCTACATGACCTGCGGGTTTGCAGAAACCAATAGGCTGCCATTCGACATGCCAGAGGCGGAGGCGGAGCTGATAGCGGGCTTCCATACAGAGTATTCAGGCATGAAGTTCGGCCTCTTTTACTTGGCCGAATACATCAACATGTCCGTTGTGTCTGCGCTGGCGTCTGCATTTTTCTTGGGAGGGCCTTGGCTGCTGCCCTTCGGTTTGCAGGGCGTAGCGCAAAACCTGCTTCCGGCCATATTCGCCCAAGGCTGGTTCGGAGCCTGGCTGTTGGCGCCGCACTGGTACTTCTTTGTAGCCAAAATATTCACCCTGCTCTTTGTGTTCATCTGGGTGCGGGGTTCTTGGCCGCGCTACAGGTACGACCAAGTGATGGACGTGGCTTGGAAGTACCTGATTCCACTTACAATAATCAATCTTGTCGTTGCGGGCTTCGTCCGCTACCATGCTTGAGGGGGGCGGATGAAAAAGTTTTTGAAGACACTCATCCCCATCGAGCTTGCCAAGGGCATGGCTCTAACGGGCAAGCGCTTTTTTCAGGTGCTGGTTTCGCCCAATAGGGGCAAGGCAAAACTGCACATCGTTACCGAATACCCAGAGGTAAAGTCAACAGTGCAGCCGCGCTACAGAGGGCGCGTCCAGTTGTTGAGGGACGAAGAGGGCGAAATCAAATGCACATGTTGCCTATTGTGCGTAAAGGCCTGCCCCACCAACGCCATTCACATCGTCGCAGGTAAAAAAGAGGGGCGCAAAACGCGCATACCCACCAGCTACGACTACCAATTGGAAAGATGCGTCTTTTGCGGCTTCTGCGTTGAGGCCTGCACCTTTGACGCGATCAGCATGAACCACCAATTTGAGTTGGCCGCATACAACAGGGAAGACTTTGTGCTTGGCCTTGGGGGGGCCTTTCAGTCAATTGACAGGCCAAGCCCCACTGGCAAGTTCTCCTATTCGGGGAATGACTGACATGGACACGATCAAACAAATCACCGAGCAAATTGTTGCCTACCTTGACGAGTTGATTGCCCTCGTTGGCCAGCACCTATTTTTGATCTTTGGCCTACTGGCCGTTGCCTTTGCCACGCTGATGATCTTTGCCAAGAGCGCGGTGCATAGCGTGCTGGCATTTTTGGGCTGCATGCTCTGCACAGCCGCTTGTTACTTGGCGCTTCATGCCGAGTTTTTGGCTGTGGCGCAGATGCTGGTCTATGCCGGCGGTATCGTAGTGCTATTTCTCTTTGTCGTAATGCTAGTGGAACTCTCCAAGTACAAGGACAGCAGGCTTTTCCAAAAGCAGTCACCGCTGGCCTCTGTGGTTGTCCTTGCTGGCATAGGCGGATTTTTATATATGTTCCGCCAGTTGATCTTTGGCCCCAGTGCCGTTCTGCCCTTGAGCCTGAGCCCCGAATTGGCCGAGGGTTTAGACGTGGCGAACCAGAACGCCCAGGCCATCAGCCGGGGCTTATTCACAGGCTACCTTCTGCCTTTTGAAATTATGTCGGTGATACTCCTGATCGCCCTAATAGGCGCCATAACCCTTGCAAAGCATGAGAGGGCATAAACATGGTTTCGATGAACACAGTCCTCTTTATCTCTTTCGCCCTTTTTTCCATAGGCGCGCTTGGGGTGCTGATCCGCAGAAACGCGCTGATTATTTTGATGTGCGTGGAGCTGATGCTAAACGCCGCCAATATTAACCTGATTGCCTTTGCGAGGCACAGCGGCACAGTGGCAGGACAGGCATTCGCGCTGCTGGTCATGGGCATGGCTGCGGCCGAGGTGGCCGTTGGGCTTGCCTTGGTGGTGGCCCTCTACCGCAAAAAAGACACCGTCCAGGTGGACGAGATCAACTTGCTGAAGGGATGAGCATGGAACACGTTAGCTCTATCTTGTGGCTGATACCATTTTTGCCCGCCTTTGGCGCCTTGCTGAATGGCATTTCTGGTCGGGGTCTGCGAAGCACAAAGGTAGTTGACTTCTTTGCCCTTGGCTCTGTCGGCGTTTCATTTTTGCTGTCGGTCTATTTCTTTTTCCGCCTTGTTGCCCTTGAGCCGTCGCAAAGGGCTATCACGCAGTCGCTGTGGACTTGGTTCAACCTTGGGGGAGCGCAGGTAAATGGGGGGCTGGCAAACAATGTGATGGAGTGGGCCTACAGGGCAGACCCCCTCTCTATAGGAATGGCGTTGCTGGTCAGCGGCGCGGGCTTTTTGATCCACCTGTTCAGCACTGGATACATGGCCGAAGAGAGGGCCGATGGCAGGTACTACCGCTTCATGGCGTACCTCAATCTATTTGTGTTTTCGATGCTCAACTTGGTGATGGGCAACAACATAATGATGATGTTCCTTGGCTGGGAGGGAGTCGGCCTTTGCTCGTACCTGCTGATCGGCTTTTACTTTGACAAAGAATCTGCCGCCACCGCTGGCAAAAAAGCATTTGTTGTCAATAGGATAGGCGATTTTGGATTTTTGATGGGATTTTTCCTCTTGTTCATGCTCTTTGGCAGTGTTGACTTCGACACCATGATGGGCATGACCAGGGAGGTCTTGGCGCAAAATGACATCACGCTCTTTGGAGTAACCCAGACATCGGGCTGGTGGTTCAACTTGGTGGGCATTAGCCTCTTTTTGGGTGCCTGCGGCAAGTCGGCCCAGATACCCCTGTACGTGTGGCTGCCTGACGCGATGGCTGGCCCAACTCCCGTAAGCGCTCTGATCCACGCAGCCACGATGGTGACTAGCGGCCTTTACATGATCTGCCGCATGAACTTCATCTATGCCAATGCCGAAACCGCACTGGCAGTGGTTCTTGCTGTCGGGGCTCTGACAGCCTTTGTTAGCGCGACAATGGGGTTGGCCCAATATGACATCAAAAAAGTGCTGGCCTATTCTACTGTTTCGCAATTAGGCTTCATGTTCATGGGCATGGGGGCGGGGGCCTTTTCTGCTGGCATGTTCCACGTTTTCACCCACGCATTCTTTAAGGCTGCGTTATTCCTTGGAGCCGGCTCTGTCATAGTCGCCTGCCACCACGAGCAGGACATGAGGAACATGGGCGGATTGAAGAAATATTTACCCATCACTTTTGCATCTATGGGACTGGCTACGATAGCCATTTGCGGGATATTCCCATTTTCCGGCTTCTTCTCAAAGGATGAAATTCTCTGGAAGGTCTTTGAGGGCTGGTACAACCACGGACACTTTGATGGCTCCTACCTTTACTTGGCCGCTTGGATATTGGGCATGCTTGGCGCGTTCTGCACGGCGTTCTATATGACGCGGCTGATGGCGATGACATTTTGGGGCGACTATAGGGGCGGCGGCAAGGATCCGCATGGCTTGCGGGCCCCAGCCGAACATGGCGATGGACATGGCGGACATGGCCACCACGATGCCCATGAACCCCACGAGGTCGCTTGGAACATGTGGCTGCCCGTGGCCATTCTTGCGGGGCTTGCGGTAATAGGCGGCTTCCTGAATATTCCGCACAGCCTGCATTTCTTGGGCGGCGAGCATTTCAGTGAGTGGCTGGCGCCCCTGTTGTTCCAAAAGGGTGCCACGCATGGTACACACGCTGGCGCTCCAGCCATAGAGTACATTTTGCAAATTTTCGCCATATTTTGGGCTGGCTCCGCCATGCTTTTGGCTTGGTGGATATACAAGAAAGACCCCTCTTGGTCCAAAGCCAAGTCCTTTGTGGCTAAGTTCCCGAACTTGTACAAATGGGTTCACAACAAGTACTTCGTTGATGAATTTTACGAATGGGCCGTTGTCAACTCATGCAAAAGGCTGTCGGCGCAGTTGTGGGCCTTCGACGCTTGGGCCGTTGACGGCATGGTCAATGGCGCGGCGCGTTTTTCCTTGCTTGCGGCCCGCATCTCTTTTTGGGTGGATTCAAAAATCGTTGACGGCCTTGTCAACCTTGTAGCTTGGGTTCTGCAACAGATGGCCCTGATATTCCGCACCGTGCAGACAGGACGCTTTCAGCACTACGCTTTTGTTATGTTTTTAGCCTTTTTGACCTTCGCCTTTTGGCACTTTCTTGTGTAGGCCATTATGACGCCACTAGACCCAGAGACATTGACCACCCTGACTTCCTCGATACCTTGGTTCAAGAACCTGCCTCTCATCGTCACGGCGGTGCCTCTGCTAGGCGCACTGCTGCTGTTGTTGGTGCCAAAAGCAAAGCGCAGGGCATTTGAGTTGGGCGCGTTCTTTGTCGCGCTGATTGACTTTGCCCTCAGCGTGCCACTATGGTTCCAGTACGACCGCACCACGGCGGCCGTGCAGTGGGTGACGGAGATGGACTGGATTCCATCCATCGGCGTCAAGTTCAGCATTGGCATGGACGGAATCAGCCTAGTGCTATTCATATTGACGACCTTCATTGGAGCCATAGCCGTTTGGTGCTCGTTCACGGCAATCACCGAAAGGTTCAAAGAGTTCTACATCTGGCTGCTTGTGATGCAGTTCACCATGCTGGGTGTATTCATCTGCCAAGACATGTTCCTCTTCTACCTGTTCTGGGAAGTGATGTTGGTGCCCATGTACTTCCTGATAGCCATTTGGGGCGGGCCGCAAAAGCTGTACGCCGCCATAAAGCTGTTTCTGTACACCTTGGCGGGTGGCCTTCTCATGCTGGTCGGCATCTTGGCCATTTACTTCTTGCAATTCAAGACCACGGGCAACTATGACTTGAGCATAGCCTCTTTCCACAAAATGGCCGGCACCATAGCCGGGCAGTCCAGCACCTTCCAGATACTCCTGTGCCTATCTTTCTTCATAGGCTTTGCGATAAAGGTGCCGATGTTCCCGTTCCACACTTGGCTGCCGGACGCGCACGTCCAGGCCCCCACGGCTGGATCGGTCATCTTGGCCGGCATCCTGCTAAAGATGGGGACTTACGGCTTTGTCCGCTTTCTACTGCCCATCTTCCCCAACGCGCTCCACATGCTGATGCCTTGGTTCTTGGCCCTGGCCATGATAGGCATCATTTATGGTGCGCTGGTGGCCATGATCCAGAAGGACATGAAAAAATTGGTGGCCTATAGCTCGGTCAGCCACTTGGGCCTGTGCATGCTGGGGCTTTTCGCCCTGAATCCAAATGGCATCATGGGCGGGATGTTCCAAATGATCAACCACGGCATCTCGACCTCTGGTTTGTTCCTTATTGTCGGAATAGTCTATGAGCGGCGCCACGTCCGCCAGATAGCGGATTTTGGCGGACTCAGCAAGAGCATGCCGATCTACGCCACCGTCTTTATGATAATGACGATGAGTTCCATCGGCCTGCCCGGCCTAAATGGGTTCATCGGCGAGTTTGCCATCTTGCAGGGGGCCTTCCAAGCTAGGCCCTGGTGGGCGGTGGTGGCCGCCAGCGGCATAATTCTTGGGGCCGCTTACATGCTTTGGCTGTACCAGCGCGTCATGTTTGGCAAGCTGGACGACATCAACGCGGGCATGAAAGACCTCAACGCTAGGGAAATTGCCTACTTTGCCCCGCTGGTGGTGGCCGCCTTTTGGATAGGGCTTAAGCCAACGCCAATCATGGAGGTGCTGCACAAGCCCATAGAGAACCTTGTCCAACAGATAGACCCCAATTTTTACAACAGGATGTTGATGGACAGGATTCAGATTGAAGCCGCAAAGTTGGGCCTCAGGGCGATGGAAGCGCCAGAGGGCCAACACCACGACGACCATGACGGCCACGACCATGAAGCCCCCGCTGGCGACGTGGCGGGAGGCCGCTGATGCCATTCGCCCAAGAACTCTGGGTATCACTCCAAAACGACAGCCGACTGGTGCTGCCGGTCTTAGCGCTTTGGTTCATTGGAACCCTCATGCTATGGCCATTTGGCTCTCTGCTGCTCAAGAGGATGCCAAAAAATAAGTGGGCCATTGTTGCCGCCGCGGCTTTACTGCTGTCTGGGTGGTACGCCATAAATTCGCCAGAGGGCATCGGCTTTGCAAACATGTTCCGCGTTGATGGCGTAACAAAAGGCTTTCAGTTGCTCTGCATCATTGCCGGGTTGCTCACCATCGCCCTTGGGCAAAAGCAAATGGGTGCGTTAAAAGAACACACCGTTGAGTACTATGCCCTGATACTGTTTTCCATAAGCGGGATGCTGCTCTTGGTGGGCGCAACGGACTTGGTGTCCATCTATTTTGCGATAGAGCTGATGGCCCTTTGCATATACATTTTAGTGGCCTACCTTCGGACGAGGGACAGAGGCATCGAGGCGGGCATCAAATATTTTCTCCTTGGCGCGTTCAGCAGCGGCATACTGCTGTTCGGCATTTCGTTGCTGTTTGCCGCCACGGGTGGCACCACCACCAACTTGGAGCAACTGGGGCGGGCAATAGCGCTGGCGCCCGGCAACCATGAAGTGCTGGTTTTCACTGGCATATTGATGGTGCTCATCGGCTTTGCGTTCAAGGTGGCTGCGGTACCCTTTCACATGTGGAGCCCCGACGCATACGAGGGGGCCCCCACGCCCATAACCGCCTTTATGTCCATGGCTCCAAAAGCGGCAGCACTGGCGGCGTTCATAAGAGTGTTTGGCACGGGCTTCAACGGCGTGTCCGAAAATTGGGCTGGGCCACTGGCCTTCATTGCCGCCGCCAGCATGATCTTGGGCAACATAGCCGCGTTCAAGCAACAGAGCCTCAAAAGAATGTTGGCTTACTCGTCCATCGGCCATGTGGGGTACATGCTTCTTGGCGTGATGTCGCACGATGCATCCGCCGGAGCTCAAGTGGTCTGGCTGTACATGATGATTTATCTCATCATGCAGACAGGGGCGTTCGCCGTGGTTATCTACATGCAGGGTACGGAAGAGGGCGAGAGGATAGACGATTTCAGGGGCATGGGCAGGCGGCAGCCGCTCTTGGCCTTTGCCATGATGGTGTTCATGCTAAGCTTGGCGGGCATACCACCGCTGCTTGGCTTCTTTGGCAAGTTCTATCTATTCAAGCTGGCCATCGAGCAGGGCTTTGTGGCACTGACGGTCATAGCGTTGTTGACCAGCGCGGCGGCGGCGTACTACTACCTGAACGTTGTAGCCCAGATGTATTTTAAAGAACCGCCGGAAGGCACCCCCGCCACGATGGGCGCTGGCGCAAAGTTATTGATAGCCGCCTGCAGCATCGCCCTAATAGCGGGTGCCGCCTTCGGTGCCTGGATGATGGACTGGGCGGGGACAATCGTATTGGGATAGCAGACAAAGCAGGTTTCGGGGCAACCAACTGCCCCGAAGTGCCCACTGTACTTTGCTGGCTATGGCGATGCTAATACCAAATTGCGTTCAATTGGCATTGAACGCTGTACGCCAAAGTTTTTGAAAAAGCTGGGAAACCCAGCATTTTCAAAAACTTGCGGGCGTCGGTTCCCGCCGCCTTTATACCAATAT
>JAITFL010000129.1 GCA_031281385.1 Holophagales bacterium | reverse complement strand
TATTTTAGGTCTTTTTCAAAATCGGACTTGGTGACGCCCAAGGACGCCGACCGCACGATGACCCCCATGCCGCTTGGCACGTCTAGCTCGTCCACCAACTTTTTGAAGTGTTCGCGCTCTTCGTTGCTTTCGATCTTTCGGCTGATCCCATTGATGGCGTTCCCCGGTGTCAGCACCAAGTACCTGCCTGGCAGGCTTATCTGCGCCGTCACCATTGCGCCTTTGGTGCCAAGTTCCTCTCTCACCACCTGCACCATGATCTCTTGATCTTTTTGGAGCAGGTCGTGGATGCGGCCACGCCGTCCGTTGGGGCCAGTTAGGTCTTTGGGCAGTTCCGCGATGGGCAAAAAGCCATTTTTTTGCGCCCCGTAGTGGACAAAGGCAGCCTGCAGGCTTTGGTCTATTCGGACTACCTTGGCCTTGTAGATGTTGCCCTTCAGTTTTTCGTTGTGCAAAAATTCGATGTCAAAGTCGGAAAGGATGCCGCCTTTCAAAATCGCCACGCGGATTTCTTCCGGGTCTGTGGCATTGATGAGCATAATCTTCTTGCTCAAATACATCTCCCTTATTGTTATTGGTCACATTGGGCGTTTTGTGCCGCATTGGCTGGCCGCTGGCTAGAACTCTCTTAGAGTTTCCCAGACAGCGGCGATGGATTTTTGTTAAATGCCCACAGCGCGGTATCTCGAATAGACGAGGTGCTAACACCCCAAATGCCCAATATTGGATTGTGGAAAGAACTCATGGCCCCCCTCGAGGGCGTCCATGCAGAAATAGAAACAGATGGCATTGGCCCATCGGCGCGACAACTTATGACCGCCTGGCCCGTTAATCAGTTTTTCATAACATTTTGGCCTTGGCAAGTCCTAAATATTATTCCAATTCCAGATAGGATCAGCCATGATTCTATCTGGAATTGGAATGCGCGACAGGACGTTGCGCCCGAAATGCGTAGCATTTCGTGAGGCCAGGCGAGTCGCGGATCAAAGCAGCCGACTAATTCAAAATTGCATGGACGCAATTTTGAATTAAAATTGGGAATCAGAACTGTTCGATAGGATAGGCACCCTTTTCAATTAGCACTGCTGCGGCGCTGTCCCTTAGCTTTGCGCTGGAAATTGGCACGATGCCGTCAAACGCCGCCAACTCTTTGGCTGCGCGCTTGAGGTTTTCGCCATCGAGGGCCTCTGCCAGCAGCATAAAAGCGTTGTTTCTGATTTTGCCAATAGTCTCGTTGACAAACACATTTGCCATGCCGCAGGCGAAGTCGGCCCATCTGTGGGAATCCGCCTTCATCTTTGAGGCGCGGGCGACGGCGGATTCCATGGCGTATATCTCCATCGCCATGTCGGCCACTCTTGCAGACGCCTCTTGGTTTTCGATCAGCTTTTGGCTGTGCGTCTCTAGCGCAGCAGCGGTTGAATACTGGAATTGGCGCTTCGCCGTTTCGACGGCAAAAGAGGCCCAGGCCATCTCGCCCGAACCCTCTTTCGGCAAGTCTGAAGTGCTTTTGCTAAACACCAAAGTTTCGTTGCCCCATTTTTTGAACACTTGGCCGGCGATTATCATGCGGTTGATTTCGTTGGTGCCTTCAAATATGCGATTGATGCGGTTGTCCCTATAGATTTTTTCGGGTGGGTACTCTGCGGAAAATCCATAGCCGCCAAACACTTGCACTGCATCGTCTGCGATGAGCCCCAATGCCTCTGAATCCCAGACCTTCATGATGGACGCTTCCATCTGGTATTCATCCATCACTTCCATTTTGCGGGCAGCGGCGTCCTCTTCCGTCCAGCTTATATTGTGCATTATGTCGTTGATGTACCCCACGGTGCGGTAGTTGACGCTCTCTGCGACAAATATCCTCATGGCTATGTCGGATAGCTTTTGGCGAATCAGCCCCATGCTGTTGATGGTCTTGCCAAATTGCGAGCGCTCGGATGCATATTTGAGCGTGTACTTCATCACTTCCTTGGCTATTCCGTTGCAGCCTGCACCCAGCTTGAAGCGTCCGATGGCCAAGATTCCAAAAGCTATGCGGTGCCCAAAGCCGGCTCGCCCCAGCAGGCGGTCTTTTGGTATGCGGCAGTTTTCAAACGTGAGGGCGCGGGTGGAGCTGCCCTTTATTCCAAGTTTCATTTCCTCTGCCCCTAGGCTGAATCCTGGGTCTGTTTTCTCCACGATGAACGCGCTGAACTTTCTGCCATCTACCTTGGCGAATACTACGAACACGTCTGCTATTCCGGCGTTGGTGATCCACATCTTAGAACCATTGAGCACCCAGTGTTCTCCGTCCAACGTGGCGGTAGTTTTTGAATTCATGGCATCAGAGCCGGCCCCTGCCTCTGTCAGCGCGTAAGCGGCCACCCACTCACCAGACGAGAGCTTGGGCAGGTAAGCGGCCTTTTGCTCTTTGGTGCCAAAATAGACTATGGGCAGCGTACCGATGCCCGTGTGGGCGCCGTACGTGACAGAAAAGGAAGCCTGGCGACCCATCTCTTCCAAGACCAGCAAGCCAGTGATCTTGTCCAAATCCATGCCGTCGTATTCTTCGGGTATCTCTAGGCTCAAGAGGCCGGTTTCTCCCGCTTGGCGGAGCAGCTTGCGACACAGTTCGAGGTCTAGTTTGTCTATGGTCGAATCTTTTGGCAGCACTTCGCCTTCTACGAAATCCCTAGCCGCTTGGCCGATAGCCTTTGCATCGTCGCTCAGCTCTTCTGGCGTGAATTGCGGAAATGTGCCTATTGGGGCCACCAAGAAAGCGCCCCCGCCCAACTGCATCTCTTTGTTCTGTCCCATTTATCCTCCTTGTCAGTCCCAACACATTTTGCTTACATAATAGACTGGTTGGGTTGACATTTCAGTTTACACTATTTGGGAGCTTGGGCCAAACTGCGGCCGTATGTGGGGCGTGCTATAGCAGTTCAACTTATTGTAGGTTGAACTGCTATACAACGCCGACTTTGCTGTTGCTCCCAGCATTTGACAAGGTAGGCACAGTTTATTTGAACGCAAATTGGGTTCGGAAGTGACAATGGGCCAAGCGGCTTCTGCTTGGCCTTATTTTTTTATCTCTTCCCAAATTCGCGTTTCTGCCGTATCGGTTGGGCCGGCCAAGCGCGTTCTTCCATTGGGTATTTTCTTCTGCTCCCTGTACCATTTCAGCGTGTCATTGACGGTTTGTTCAATTGGGCGGAATTTCAGGCCAGCTTTTACTGCTTTTTGGTTGTTCCAAGTGTGGAAACCAACATAGTCGCCCTTTGGGTCTATCCAGATGGGGTAGGCAAAAAGAGAGTCGGCCTTTTCCAGTATGTCTGCGTCAACCCAGACTGGCTTTGGCTTGGGGCTGGCTGTAGATGCAACTACGCAGGCGTTGATGACTTCCCTCCACTCTAAGGGCTTTTTGGGGCCGGTGGCTGTGAAAGTGCCAATGGTGCCATCTTCCGCCATCTTTACCAGCCAGGCTCCTAGATCGCGCACGTCAATGACTTGGAGTGGGTCTTTTGGGCTGCCTGGGACTATGACATCGCCTTCTCTGTCAAACTTGACGGGCCAGTAAGTAAAGCGGCCAGTGGGGTCATCTGGGCCGACAATGTAGCCGGGGCGGACGATGGTGGTGCGCCCGGGCATGGCGGCTTCTGCGGCCTGTTCGCACAGTGCCTTGAGGGGGCCAAAGTATTCCATGTTGGGCCCCATGTTCTCCACTGTTGGATCTGTCATGGTGGCCAAGGGGGCATCCTCTAGGCCATTTATCGGGCTAGGCTCGGCATATGCGCTCACGCTGCTGATGTAGATGTAGTGCTTTGCCCGCGTTGACAATAATTCGGCGGAAGCTTTGACGTGCCTTGGGTAGTAGCCGCTGTTGTCAATCACCACGTCCCATTCGCCGCCTTCCAGCGATTTTAGGCCCTCGTCCTTGTTAGGGTCTCTGTCGCCATGCAATTTTTCCACGTTTGGATACAGTTCTGGCCTTGTCCTGCCCCTGTTGAACATCGTGATGGTGTGTCCGCGTTCCAGTGCAGCGTCAATGGTGGCTGGCCCCAAAAAGCCAGTGCCTCCCAAGATGAGTATCTTCAACGGTTTTTTTGCTGTTGAAGAGTTGCGGCACCCGGCAATTGTGAAAACCATCGCCAAAGCAAATGCAACGGCGGCGGCGCGGCGCAAAAGAGATGTCATTGATGCCATGATTCCTCCAAATAGAGATGAAGCGTGGGTGTTTTGAGCATGATTAATTATATTCGATGAATCATTATTTGGCGACATCATCCCAAGTAAACTTATTCTATGACACCACCATCTGGGCTGCCTTGGCTCAAACGCCTTTTCCCCCTGCGCCCCGGCGAGGATCGTAAGGCACTGCTCTCTGCCCTGTATTTTTTCTTACTGCTGATGAGCTATTACCTATTGCGCCCGTTGAGGGAAACATTTGGCATTTCTAGGGGCGCGGACAAGTTGCCCTTAGTGTGGTCTTGCACGTTGGGCGTAATGGCATTGGCGAACCCGCTGTACTCCGCGCTTATTTCCCGCAGACCGAGGAGAAAATTTATCCCGTGGACTTATTTCGCCTTTGCCGCAATGCTGTTGGCTTTTGGGCTGTTTTTTCAATGGCTGCCTGGGCATGGCGGGGCGGCTCTCGGCTACACGTTCTATGTTTGGTTGAGCGTATTCAACCTATTCGTGGTCTCGATTTTCTGGGCGTTCATGTCCGACCTGTACAGTAGAGAGGACGGCCAGCGGCTCTATGGGTTCATAGCCATTGGTGGCACCTGCGGGGCGATAGTCGGTTCATGGACGACTGGGCTATTCAGCCAGTGGCTCGGCCAAGGGCAGTCGCAGTGGCTATTTTACGCATCGGCAGCCATCTTGGGGCTGGCGGTTATTTGTGTGGCGGCGCTATTCAGGAATGAAAATAAAATAAGCAGTCAAAACAACCAAGTCCCAAAAGAGCCGATGATTGCAGACGCATCGCGTGAACCTGGCCCTGGCGTTATGGCAGGGTTCTCGCTCATCGGCAGGTCTCGCTTGCTCCAGTCTATGTCTCTGTACATTTTGCTATATGCCGTTGTGGGGACATTTTTGTACATCATTCAGGCGAGGGTGATAGAGGGTGCCTTTGCCGACAACTCTGCCCGCACAGCGGCCTTTGCAAAGCTGGATATGTGGGCCAACATCCTGACCTTGGCCGCTCAATTGTGTCTGACGCATAGACTGGTCGCTAGGGTGGGCATAGCTGTTTCGCTTGTGATATTGCCCATTGTCACTATACTGGGCTTCGGCGCGCTGATGCTGTGGCCGGGTTTCACCGCACTTGCAATTTTCCAAGTGGCTAGGAGAGGCATGCACTATGCCGTGGACCGCCCCGTCCGAGAGATGCTCTATATTCCCTTGGCTCCCGATGCCAAATACAAGGCCAAGAGCTTTATTGACACCTTTGTCTATAGGGCTGGAGACCTAATGGGCGTTTGGCTAGACCCCTTGCTGCGGGCCATTTCCATGTCCTTGGGTCTGCCCAGCTTGGGCATCTCTGCGCTATGGCTGGGCGGGGCTGTTTGGCTGGGAAGGCTGAGTGGGGGGAAAGAAGAAAAATAGAAAAAATATTCGCGGTGGCTTATACCAAGTTGCAGTCTTTTGGTTGCAGATTTAGAAAAAAGCTACCCTTTCATCTTCCCATCAACCCACTCTGCGTTGCCCTTTACCGCCGTCACGGATTTGTCAAAGGCGGCTTTTTCGGTGTCGCTGAGTTTGACTTCGATGACTTTTTCTACGCCGCCGCTGCCCATTATCACGGGGACGCCGCAGTAGAGTCCCTTCACGCCATATTCGCCATTCAGGTAGGCGGCGCAGGTCAGGACACTCTTTTTGTCCAGCAGGTAGCTTTCGGCCATCCTTATGGCGGAGAGGCCTGGGCTATAGAAGGCCGAGCCAGTCTTTAGCAGGCCGACTATTTCGTCTCCCGCCATAGCCGTGCGCTGGGCCAGTTTGTCAAAGGTTTCGCGGCTCATCAACTGGGGCAGGGGTATGCCGCCGACTGACACAAATTCATAGACGCCCACCATCGAGGGGCCGTGCCCGCCCATGACTATTGCCTGTACATCGTCTGCCGACACGCCCAGTTCCATGGCGACAAAACAGGCCAGGCGGGAGCTGTCCAGCACCCCAGCCATGCCCACGACGCGCTGATGCGGAAGGCCGCATATCTTTTGCATGGCATAGACCATTGCGTCCAGAGGGTTCGTTACCACAATCACAAAGGCGTTAGGCGCGGTCTCTTTGATGGCCTTGCCCACGTTTTCTATTATCCCAAAGTTGATGTTTAGCAGGTCGTCGCGAGTCATGCCCGGCTTTCTAGGCACACCTGCCGTGATGATGACAACGTCCGAACCCTTTATGTCGCCAAAATCGTTCGTACCTGTCAATACTGCGCTGGTGCCGATGGACAGGCGACCCTCCATGATGTCCAGTGCCTTGCCTTGGGGCAGGCCCTCAACGACGTCAACTAGGGCGACATCGCCCAATTGTTTTTGGGCCAGCGCGAGGGCCATAGTCCCGCCTATCTGCCCCGCTCCGACTAGCGCGATTTTCTTCCTTGCCATGATAGCTCCTTAATGATTGTTGTGTTACGCCATTATGCCTTATCGGCTTTCTTGCTGGAGATGATGATGTACGAGCAAAGGGCGATGGTTCCGATTAAGGCAAGCCATTCACCAACGCCGCCTTCGATGATTTGATGGTTCAGGAGATAGAAGCCATCTTTCCATTCGGGATTCATGCGGACAATCGCGCCTATCACCCCCATGATGGCCCCGCCGGCCATGAGGCCAGAGGCAATCAGTATGCCCTTGTTTTCGCGGGCCTTCTCTATTTCCGGGGTGTCGCCCGCCTTGGCCTTTGTGACGAAGTAGCTGAGGATGCCGCCCAAGAATAGGGGCGTGTTTAGCTCAATCGGCAGATACATGCCCAAGGCGAACCCAAGCGCGGGCAGGGCGATGATGCGCAGAACTAGGGAAAGAACTATGCCCAGCGCGAAGAAATACCAGCGCAGCGGCATGGCGGTTTCGCCGAATATGCCTTCGAGTATCGCCCTCATGGCGCTGGCCTGCGGGGCCGCGTACTGGCCTTCCGCACCAAAGCCGCCCTTGCTCATCACATACATGGCAACCCCGCAAAATAGCGCGGCGACAAGGGTTCCGACAAACTTCCAACCAATTTGCCTAGCTGGTGTGGAGCCAATCCAGTGGCCGATCTTTAGGTCTGTGCTAAAAGCTCCGCTTGCGGCCAATGCTGTGCAGACAACGCCGCCAACCATCATTGTGACAAACATGCCTACACCGCCTGTAAAGCCCAGCTTTAGCATAACCAAGCCCGTGATGAGCAATGTGAGCATAGTCATGCCGCTGATGGGGTTGGTGCCTATCGTGGCTATGGCCCTGGCCGCGACCGGGGCAAAGAAGAACGAAATGACCATCACGACAGCCGTGCCAAGCAGGGCAGGGACTAGGGCGTCTGTGATATTGATGCCGAAGCTAAAGAACACAATGGTGGCAAGCGTGAAAACTACTAAGCCGATAGCGACGAAAGAGCCTGGGATGCTCGTTTCTGTGCGCGTTGGGGCTATGGCCTTTTCGCCCTTGTTCTTTAGTGCCTTGAGGTTGCTGACGATTGACCTCATCATGTTAGGCAGGCTGGACAGAACTCCCATCACGCCCGCCCCGGCGATGCAGCCCACGCCGATTATCCTAACATAGTCGCGGAAAATGGCTGTTGGACTCATTTCGGCCATTGGGATGGCCCCTGGCGGGACGATTTCGGTGACAGGCACATAATACGCGATGCCATGCACCATCGGGACCAATACAAAGGTGGCGAAAAATGAACCGGCCGCTATGATGGCCGTGTAGCGCAGGCCGATGATGTAGCCGATGCCCAACACCGCCGCATTGTTTAGGTAATCGAAGCGCATAAACGCCTTGTCCTGCATCCTGCCAAGCCATTGGTTTGTGCCAATGTGCGCCAAACGGATGTTTTCGGCCATGACCCTGAACAAGCTTGTCAGGCCGTCATAGAGGCCACCAATCAGCGCGGCAATCACAAGGGTTTTGGCTTGGCTGCCTGCCTTTTCGCCCGTGACAAGGATCTCGGTGGTGGCCGTGGCTTCAGGCCAAGGGAACACGCCATGGTTTTCTACCATGAAGTTGTGTCGCAGCGGAATCAAAAACAGTATGCCTATGGAGCCACCTAGAAAACTGACAAGCACAACTTGGGTCAAGGTGGGCGTGGCCACACCGCTGCCGGGGACGGCGGCCAGCATGTACAGTGCTGGGATTGTAAACACTGCGCCTGATACGACATGGCTACTGTTGGCGCCTATGCTCTGTATGATCACGTTTTCTAAGATGGTGTTTTTCCTAGAGAAAAAGCGGCTAAGGCCAACGGCAAGGATGGCTATGGGGATGGCCGCCTCGATGCCTTGGCCCAACTTCAGTGCCAAGTAAGCGGCGGCCATTGAGAATATCGCGCAGAAGACTAGGCCGAGTGCTATGGCCCTACCCGTTGTTTCCAGTACTCCGTCTTGGGGGACAAGGGGGACATATTTTTCGCCGGGGCCAAGCGTCCTTCTGGCGTTTTCGGGCAAACCCTTTATTTCGTCCGGGGCGTTGTGTGACATGGCTGCTCCAAGGGGCTATGCAGGTTGCGGAGTGGGGCAAGATGTTTGCGCTGACACAATAAATTGTAATGAAAAAGCGGGAAATAGAAAAGAGTAAATAATCCGATTTGCAATCAAAAGAGCCTCTTGCAACTCCCCAAAACTGGAATCACGAGGCCTTGCGAACAAAAGGGCCGAAGAGCGCACCATTCTTTGTACCAATCATGAAAAGGCGCGACAAACACCCGCTCTTCAATCTCTGGAACAGCATACAGCAGAGTTTCTTGCAAAACTAGGCAAGTTTTCGTGTGCATGACTCCGTTCAGCGCTGGTGCTCAATTTGTTTTTAGCTCCTGATTCTATCTTTCGTTCTCGGGGCGGTAAGCCAAGCAGCCGCTTCGTTTCTTGCCGGAACATGGAACCCGCCCTGATGCTGAACCATGCGTCCAGCAATCCCATTCTGCCGGGTGGGCTCCGCAGCGAGGTCATTCGCTGCTTGGACTCGGGACGAGCATACTTCGGCCTCGAGTGTTTCGCGCCGGGTCTTGGAAAAGCTCCCCGGATGCTAACTGGGGATTCGCTCAGTCGCACTCGCATGCGAGTGCCTCCCTCGCTACTCCCCAGACCCCTTATCCTCGCTTCGCTAACTGCCCTATGTAGGGACTGATACATGGAGATGACTTTGATGAACGCGAAAAAAGTTTTGCAAGTGGCCCTATTGTCAGTCTTCGATGATGTGCGTACCTCTGTTGAGGCTGGTGACATGTATTTTTGGGGATTTCTTTAGCCTGTCCCTAAAAACGCCAGTCATTTCGGTGAGGAAGTTTCCCACCTCGGTTTCTTCCACCAAGTTTATGGTACACCCGCCAAATCCAGCGCCCATAAGCCTAGCACCGTGTACTCCCTTTATCTGCATCGCGCCTTCGACCAGCTTGTTCAATTCAGAGCAGCTAACTTGGTACAGGCTCCTAAGACCCTCGTGGCTGGCGTACAAGAGGCTCTGCATGGCGTCTAGGTCGTTGCTTCTAAGTGCCTCGCACATTTTCAGTACCCTTTGGTTTTCTTCTAGGACGTATTGACATCTTTTGAAAACCACTGGATTCATTGAACTTTTGTTGTCCAATAAAAGCTCTAGCGTTGCGTCCCTCAGCGATTGGACGCTGGGCTGGAACTTGGAAAGCGCTTCAACGCCTTCTTCGCACTGGGAGCGCCTCATGTTGTATTTGCTCTGATTAAGCTTGCGCCTCACTTGGCTGTCGCACAAGACGATGCAAAGCCCGTTTTGCTCAAAGGGGATGTGCTGTGAGCTATGGTCTTTGCAGTCCAGCAGCAGGGCTGTGTTTTCCTTTGCCCTTAGGTTGAGGAATTGATCCATCGAGCCGCACCTGACCCCCATGAATTCATGCTCGGCGCGGATGGCGCACCAGGCAATGTCGTTGTCGGACATGTTGAGGCCAAAAAGGTGGTTCAGCCCAAAAAGAATGCCGCAGGCTATGGCCGACCCTGTGGAGAGTCCTGCGCTTCTAGGCATGTCCGCCCCATATACGAGGTCGAAGCCTGATATGGGCATGTTCGCCTTCTGCAGTTGCGCTATGGAACCAAGTGCGAGGTTGGGCCATTCGAGCCCTGTCTGCGACAGTGCGGGTATGCTGGTTTGGTATGTGGCCTCAAAGTCAATGGAGTGCAGCACTATCGTGTCGTCCGTCCTCGGCGTGAAGGCCATGACGACCGATTTGTCCACTGCGCCAAGAAGGGCGAACCCATTGTTGTAGTCTGTGTGTTCCCCGATGATGTTGATCCTGCCAGGGCTTTTGACCATGAGGCTCTTTTCGAGGCCAAGGCTCTCTTGGGCCTGCAAAACCCTATCGAGAAGTGGTGGTTGCGCTATTGCCAATTGCCGCCTCCAAAACGGGGGCGATGCCCCAAAAAAATGATAGGGGCATCTGCTAAGAAACCAGTATTACATTTTTGTAACGATTTGCCAAAGGTTGGTGTAATGGCTGACATAAATAAAGCAATGCAAATATTTACAAAAGGCCTTGGTCAAAAAATTACATTTTTGTTACCATTTGCCCGAAAGTCCGCAGTTTTTCGGATACCAATTGTCCGATGTTACAGGAACAGGCACCCATTTTGTTCAACGGACGCGGGCAATGGGCGGGCTGCCACTGCTATACTTAATACCTTAGATAGTTCGCAACGGAGATGCTTGTGAAAGTCCTCATTCTTGGAGTCAATGGTTTCATCGGGTCGCACTTGACAGACCGCATCCTTCTGGGCACAGATTGGGAAGTAGTTGGCATGGACTTGGCCAACGGCAAGGTGAAGGAACACTTGAACAGCCCCCGTTTCACTTTCTTCCAGGGCGACATATCGTTGAGCGGCGAATGGATAGAGAGCCAAGTGGAGCATTGCGACATCGTGCTGCCCTTGGTAGCTATCGCCACGCCGAAGGTGTATGTGACAGACCCATTGAGGGTGTTTGAATTAGACTTTGAAGAAAACCTGAAAGTTGTCAAACACTGCGCCAAACACCACAAACGCCTCTTGTTTCCGAGTACGTCCGAAGTGTATGGGATGTGCCCCGATGCGGAATTTGACGAGGAGCAGAGCAACTTGGTGACGGGTCCCATCAGCAAAAATAGGTGGATATATAGCACGTCCAAACAGTTGCTGGATCGCGTGATATGGGCGCATGGGTTCCAAAAGGGTCTGCAGTTCACCCTGTTTAGGCCATTCAATTGGATGGGCCCAAGGCTGGACAGCCTAGCGGCGGCCAAGGGCGGGAGCAGTCGCTTGGTGACGCAATTCACGGCCAACCTGCTGAATGGCGAGCCACTGAACCTTGTGGATGGCGGCTACGCCCGCCGCTGCTTCTGCGACATAAGCGATGCGATGGACGGCCTGATGGCGATATTGGCCAACCAAGGCGGCAGGGCCGATGGAAAGATTTTTAACATAGGCAACCCCAGCAACGAAAAGAGCGTTAGGGAGATTGCTGAAGCAATGATCGAAATTTGGAACAGCCATCCATTCCGAAAGCAGATGGGGCTCAAAGAGGGCAGCCTCAAAGAGACAAAGAGCGGCGAATACTACGGCGAGGGCTACCAAGACGTTTCAAGGCGGGTCCCCAGCATAAGGCGGATGCAGGAGACGTTTGGCTTTTCGCCCAAGGTGGGCCTGCGCGAGTCCTTGGAAAAGGCCATGAATTTCTTCATCGAAGAGTTCAAGTCCACTACATAGGGGGCGCCTAATGCCTGAGAGATCAAAGCCAACCGAAAAGCTGCACTTTTTTTTAGTCTGGCTGGCTCTTGGTCTGCTCCCGCTGTTCATGAGGCCGCTCTGGCAGCCTGACGAAGGGCGATATGCCGAGATACCGAGAGAAATGCTAGAGAGCGGAAACTGGCTGACGCCGCACCTGAACTATGTCCTCTATTTTGAAAAGCCCCCATTCCAATATTGGTTGTCCGCCATTTCTATGAAAGCCTTTGGAGAGTCTGCCGCTGCAGCTAGGCTGCCGCTGGCTTTTGCGTTATTGCTGACGATGTGGGCTGTCTGGAGGCTTTCAAAGCGGCTCGGCTGCCAATGGCCCACTTGGGCCGCTTTTGCCGCCGCGTCCAGCTTGCTGCTGTTTGTCTGCGGGCAGGTATTGACGTTAGATGCCCTATTCAGTGCGCTGTGCTTTTTTTCAGCCGCCGCCGCTGTAGAGGCGGTGAGCCTGCGCTATTACGATGGCGGGCGTTGGCAGACAATAGGCTGGACGCTTGCATTTTTTGTGGGCGCGTCTTGCGCCACTTTAACAAAGGGGCCGGCAGCCGTGGTTCTTGTCGGAGGCGCGATATTTTTTAGCCTCTTTGTCGCGTGGAAAGACGCAAAGCTGCGGGCCGCCATCTTCAAAACTTTTTTTTCTCCCTATGGCTGGCTTATGTTCGCAGCCATCACGGTGCCTTGGTTTGTGCTGGTCAATAGGGCAAACCCAGGCCATGCCCATTTCTTTTTCTACACAGAGCATATTGAACGCTTTTTGAGCCACAGGCACGAAAGACAGGGCAGCGATAATCCCATATTGGACAAGCTGTTTTTTGTACCCATCATATTGGTCGGGCTGGTTCCATGGTTAAGCTCATGTTTTGTTGGCATGAAAAGAGCCTTGCGGTTCATAGGCAAAAAGGCAGGGCCTACCTTGGAAGGCTCCCAACTAAACAAGTGGGTCGTTGCCCTGCTGGTGTCTTTATTTGCGTGGCCGCTGTTGTTTTTTTCGGCGTCGGGTTCGAAGCTGGTGCCTTACGTGCTGCCCTGCGTTGCGCCGATAATTGTCTTGGGGGCAGTGTTTCAAAAAGAGTCGGACGGCTTTTTGCCCATGAAGCGTTTGGGCGTAGAGATGCTTTTGCTTGGGGCTATATTTTTCGCGGCGGCGGCAGTGGCTTATGTTTCTCCAATGTTGGCGGCCAGCTCCGCAGAATGGGTATCAGATATCCAGCAGTACAATGGCGCGCTTTGGCTGTTGTTCCTTGGCTTGGGCTTTTCGCTTGCGGGGGCTTGGGCCGCCAAGAGCCACGAACTCACAACCCAGATGTGGATGGCATGGCATTCGGCCCTATTGATCATATTGGTGTTTGCCGCGCAGCGCGTCAACGGGGCGCAAAGCACCATTGATGGGCTGATCGCCAATGTTCCGCATGAACTGCGTGGCAAGGGGAAAATTCAGTGGATAAGCCACGGCGATTATTTTCAGGCCCTACCTTTTCTTGTGAAGGACAGGGTGACCATTGTCGGCGCGACGGGAGAGCTTTACTTTGGTCGGGACAATCTGCCGCAAGAGGAACAAGGGCGATGGTTCGTTGAGGATCGCCAGGCTCTCACTGAAACGGGTCTGCGACTAAAGAGCGAATGTCCCGACAAGCCCATCTGGGCCCTATCCACTCAAAAGGCTTGGCGAACACTGCCAGAAGAATCGCAGACCGCATGGGAAGTGGTAGACGCTTCTTCCCCAAGGGCTGTGTTGCTGCGGTTTGTGGGGCAATAACAATTATGCCGACCTACATTTCCTGATCGCAGGTCGGCATAAATAGTTTTTATCGCCTTGGGAAATTAATCTTCGGTTAGCCCCGGCGCTTCTTTTTTGCTTTGCACTACGCCCCAAACAATGGCGGCGATGCATATGATGGCTAGGATCGCGCCCACCACTTTGTTGCCCGTGCCCTCGCTGAGGGAGAAGCTCATCACAACGCCCAATAGTAGCAGGCTGACCATGTTCATAACCTTGATAAGGGGGTTGATCGCAGGGCCGGCAGTGTCTTTCAGCGGGTCGCCGACTGTGTCGCCGGTGACTGCTGCCTTGTGGGCCTCGCTGCCCTTCCCGCCGTACACGCCGTCTTCAATCATCTTCTTGGCGTTGTCCCAGGCGCCGCCAGCATTGGCCATGAACACTGCGAGCAGCTGGCCCACCACGATCATGCCAGCCAAAAAGCCGCCCATGGCGTACGTGCCAAGCAATAGGCCCACAGCCAAGGGCGCGGCTATGGCCAATAGCACTGGGCCAACAAGCTCTTTTTGGGCCGTAGAGGTGCAGATGTTGACGACACGGCCATAGTCAGGCTTCTTGGTGCCCTTCCAGATGTCCGCGTCGCGGAACTGGAGACGGCACTCTTTTACGATATAGTACGCGGCTCGGCCGACGGCCCTGATAAGGCTGGAGCTAAATAGGAATGGGACTGCGCCGCCTAGCAGCAAGCCGATAAGAACTTTGGGGTCTGCCACGGTGAGAAGGCCCTTGATGTTGTTGTACTGCTCCATGGTCATTTCGGCCAGCTTGTCTTCGCTGCCTACTGCAATGACGGCAATAAAACTCGAAAACAGCGACACGGCGGCTATCACCGCGCTGCCGATGGCTATGCCCTTGGTCTCGGCCTTGGTGGTGTTGCCCACTGCGTCAAGGTCGGCCAGTATCTGGCGGGCTCGCTTGTAGCTGCCAGGCTCGGCAGCTTCCATTTCATCTTTGTCATAGCCCATCTCGCCGATGCCGTTGGCGTTGTCCGCCACTGGCCCAAAGACGTCCATGGATATGGTGTTGCCTGTCAGCGTCAGCATGCCGATGCCAGCCATAGCCACGCCATAGGCGATGAAGGTTGGCGGGGTACCAGCATACACAAGGACTGAAAGGAAAATGGCAGCAGCTAGAATTACTAGCGTCACGACGGTTGATTCGTAGCCCACTGCAAAGCCCTCTATGATGTTCGTGGCGTGTCCAGTAGTGCAGGCTTTGGCCAAGCCCTTAACCGGCGGGTGGCTGGTGTGTGTGTAGTAGCTGGTCGCCTTGTTGAGCGCCACAGCCAGGAACACGCCTATCAAGCAGGTTATGGCAGGCCGCATGTCAAGGCCCGCTTGGCCGAAATTGGCCCAGAACGGAAGTTGCGTTGGGTCGCCGCCAGGGAAGCCCAGCGCGGCCATATGGTTTGCAACAAAATAGTCTTGGGTGAAGCGGAGATAGAACCAGCCCATCACGAAGAAGCCCACGATGGAGATGATGGAGCCTATCCAAAAACCGCGGTGGACGCTCTTGAGGGCGGTGTCGCTGGTGTCATTGGGGCCGGCTTTGACCGTGTACGTGCTTATGATCGAACCAAGCACACCTATGCCGCGAACCAGCAGGGGGAATAGGACGCCCTTGTGGCCGAAGGTAGCCATGCCCAGTATCATCGCGGCCACTATGGTCACTTCGTAGCTCTCAAAAATATCGGCCGCCATTCCAGCGCAGTCGCCCACGTTGTCGCCCACGTTGTCGGCGATGGTGGCGGCGTTGCGCGGATCGTCTTCGGGTATGTCTTTTTCTATCTTGCCCACCAAGTCTGCGCCGACGTCAGCGGCTTTGGTATAAATGCCGCCGCCTACGCGCATGAAGAGGGCCAGCAATGTGCCGCCAAAGCCAAAACCTAAGAGCGCTTCGTACGCTTGGGAGCCGAACACTAAAAAAATCAGCGTGCCGCCCAACAGGCCCAAGCCGTCAGTGAGCATCCCAGTGATGGTGCCAGTGCGGTAGCCCAACTGCATCGCTTGGCCATAGCTGTGCTTCGCGGCGGCGGCGACGCGGACGTTGCCGATTGTGGCAAGCCGCATACCGACAAAGCCCACCGTCCAAGAGAACAGGGCGCCTATCATAAAGGCGATGGCGCGGCCAAATTTGAATGCCTGTATATCGCTCTGGGTGCTGAAATAGAGCAGGATTGTGATGATGATGATCAAGGGGCCTATCTTGCGGAACTGAGCCGCTAGGTAGGCGTTTGCGCCCTCGCGCACGGCGGCACCGATCTCCTGCATCTTGGCCGTACCCTTGTCGGCGCCACGCACTTGCTTGACCAGCATGAGCGCGTATAGCAGGCCGGCCACTGCGATGGCCAGTACAATCACCAGCGAGACTCGCTCAAATGATCCGAACTCTGCATCGCGGAATGGCGCGAACCATTGGAAAACATGGGCCTTTACGGTTTCTAGGCTAGAAAGCTCTTCTATTACTTCCCCGGCTTCGCCGATGGTTTCCTGTGCGCGGAGAAAAAGGGCCCCGGCGAAAAAGGCGAGCAGGCCCACCAAATAGGCCACCCTTGATTTCGGTGAGGCAATAAGCCGTTTGAACAACTGCATCAACATGTGAACCCCCTGGCAATGAATGTTGTTGAACTATATCGAAAAACGCCCCAAGGGTGCAAAAGCGGCCCAAGGTAGCCGAAAAGACAGACTATTATACCACCACAAGACAAAAGCACAATTTCTAAATAATTTTTAGGACTGGGGACAATTCTGCTATGTTAGGCCCCCCTTGGTAACTGACGGATTCCAAGAACAAGCCGGCGGCGGGAGCGGCCCGCTCTGCCCAGAATAGCGCGGAGTCGCCCTTGGGTGTTTTTATGTCTCTCTTGACTTGCTCTAGGCCAACTTTCCCCGTGCCGCAGTGGATGGCCGCCCCTACCATCCTCCTGACCTGTTTTCTAAGAAAAAATTTGCCTGTTACTCTCAATAGCAACATGCTTCCGCATACCCTTGTCTCGCATTTGTATATCTGGCAATGGGGGTTTTCCTCTGTGGTTAGGTCGGCGAATGCCGCCATGGAATGGTTGCCCTCGAACATTCGCCAAGCTTTTTCCACCGCGTCCAAGTCCAAGGGTACCTTGGGCCACCAAGTGTAGTTTTTTGCAAATGCCGATTTGCGAAGGGCTATTTGGTAAATGTATGACCTAGAAATAGCATCGCGGCGAGGGTCAAATTCGGGTGGGCAAGGCTCTATGGCTATGATAGAGATGTCGTAAGGCATGCCTGCATCCAAAATATGGCGCAGTTCAGATTGTTTCATTGGGTGCGCCAACTGGAGGCTGGCCACCTGTCCAAGGGCGTGTACACCCGCGTCGGTTCTTCCCGAGCCACCAATGTGGAGAACTTTGATGCCCGCTCGATGCAGTTGGCGATCCAAAGTTCCGGCTATCGTCTTTACACCTGCGGCGGTTTGCTTGGTTCCCTGCCTCTGCCAGCCTTGGTATCGGCCGCCGTCATATTCGAGCAATAGGCGAAATGATGAGTGCTGAGCGTCTTGTTTGGCTTTTGGCGCGTTCATAGATGGCCTCTTATTTGGTTTTCAGTCATCTTGGCAATTTTTCCATCAATTTGTCCAGCACTTCGTCCGGCACGCACAGGTCTCCCCAGCCAGTGCCCAGCTTGCACCCCGGCTTCCCATTTCCATGATAGTCGCTTCCCCCGGTTGGGGCCACGCCCAATGAGCCGCAGATATCCAAAAAATATGCCGTCTCTTGGGCGGAGTGTTCAGAATAGTAAGCCTCTATGCCCTCTAGCCCCATATCCCGCAAGTCCGCCATGGCCGGCCCCCAGACGAACTGCCCGCCCATATAGCGTCCAAAGCGGCCAGGGTGGGCCACCGCAGGCACCCCCTTTGCCTCTTTGATCCACATAAACGCTTCGCTTGGCGACAAGTATTCAAATGGGGCATAGGCCAAACCGCCCTCTCCTATGTACTTTTGAAAGGCCTCTTTCTTTGTGCTGCCGTACCCAGCGTTTGTTAGCATCTCGGCTATGTGCGACCTAGTGACAATGGTATTCTCGCCACTAGGCGAATCGCTTTGGCAAATATTGATGTTCATCTCGCGCAGGTTTTGAAAAATTTGCCTATTTCTTCTTTGGCGGCGCAGCTTAAGGGATTCCACCCGCTCACGAAACAGATTGTCGCGGTGGTCAACAAATAGGCCCAACACATGCAAGTCTTGGCCCAAAAATGCGCAACTGAGTTCGATCCCCGGCAAAAGCCGCGCAGAGACTTTATTTTGCTGATCCAGAAAGTCATCAAGCCCAGACAACGTGTCATGGTCTGTCAGAGCAACGGCGTTCAACCCTGCAAGGTCGGCAAGTCGCGGCAAATCCTGCGGCCTATCAGAGCCATCCGAGCATCTGGAGTGACAGTGCAAGTCAATCATCTGGCTCCCTTGCAAAACACCCGTTCACTGCACATAATTCCGTATCCATATTTCTGAAAGCTGCCACGCAATATTCGCCCCCAATTAGGAAAATCAGCGCGGCCGTAGGCCGTTTCCACTATTGTCAATTGTCAACTGTCAATTGTCAATTTGATAATCGGAGCCATGCAGTTCAAAATTAGCGATGACTTGCAGATTGTTCATCTATCACTTCCACCATTTGCTGCGTATCTGTTCGCCCTGTATAGGCCCGCCAGAACAATGGCGACGGCTTGGAACAGGTTCGGGGGGATCACCGTGTCCACGTCCAGCGGTGCCAAGGCGGCCGTCAAGTTGGAGTCTTGGTGAATTGGGATGCCATGCTCCTTGGCCAGCTCCAGTATGCGCTCTGCCAATTTTCCTTGCCCTTTTGCTACTAATTTGGGAGCGGCGTCCAAAAATGGGTGCTGCGTTTTGTAGCGCAGCGCTATCGCTGTTTCGCGCGCGTTCCTCTTTGTGCGTGGCAAATGGTGGCCCCCCAAGCCTTTATTGTGGCACCATGCGGGCATTGTTGGTAGTGTTTATAGCAGCTCAATTTGGGGTTTTGCCCGCCGTTTAGCGAGCAATACAAGCGCAAATTGCTATAATTGTGATGGGCATCTAGCCGCTTGGCTATAGTCGGGTATGGCGGGGCCTCCTTTTTTCGCACTCCACGACCGGCCAGAATCATTTTTTACCTAAGTATCACGCGCATGGAACAAAATCAGACAAGGCCATCAACGATCCACACCGACGATGAATTGTCCCCAAAGGGTCCTTGGAAATTCTTGACCAAGGCCATTCCTGGCGGGTTCACCGCTTGGGGTGTCCAATTGATTCTTGCTTGGATAGCCTTTTACGCGCTTACGGCACTTTCCTGGTTCTCGCATCTGAGGGCGAAGTTGGTCAATAGTGCGCTGGCAGAAAACTGGGGCGAAGCGATTTCTGCCGGCGATATTTGGGAGATAATGGAAAATGGCGGTCTGCGGGACGATTTTTTTGGCCCTTGGGTCCTCGTTGTCGGAGCATTGGCGCTGCTGTGGGCCCTTTGGGCGGGCTGGAAGATGCAGACCGGGGCAGTTGGTCTATGTGCCAGCATTGCCCCTTGGTTGGCATCAGTTCCTGCGACCCTAGCCATCGGTTTTCTGCCGCTTTGGGTTTTGCACGCGATGCTATGGGAGACTTTGGCTTTCTTGGGTGGACTTGGCATCCAGCCCCTAGCTTGGATGGATTTTTTCGGCGGCCCGCTGTTGCGGATGGCCTTCGCCTCGTCGCTGATGCTCCAATGGTGGCTCTGCCGGCTGGACATGGCCAAGCGCATGCCAAAAAGCGCAGAAGAGTGGAAGGCCCACATAAAAGACAGTTTTTTAAGGCTATGGGTCCACCCTGTGCAATGGGGAAACATAATATTTTTTGGAGTCGTCGCAAGGGCTGGCCTGACGTTTGGCGCGTTGTACGTTGGCTGGGAGCTGGGTGCAAAAAGCCTTTCCCATCTGTGGGCGTTCATAGCACTGCAATCGCTGGTTGCGGCGATAAATGCTTGGATCATAGGATGGGCGTTGAGGGTGGCCGCGCTATATTGGAAGAACGACGAAGCCGTCCGCACTGAGATCAGGGCCCTAAAGATTAGGATGTAGGGGTTAGGGGCAAGCATTGATGCGGCTTCGCCGCGATGAATTTTTGTGTGGCGGATTGAGCGTCAAATGCTGAACGGAGCCATCTCCGGGCATCCACCCACATATAGGGTAGTGAGCGAGGCGAGTAACCCAGAGAGTATTTATACCAAGTTGCGTTCAGTCGAACGC
>JAITFL010000095.1 GCA_031281385.1 Holophagales bacterium | reverse complement strand
GCAGAAATAAGCGCGGGGCTAGAAGCTCTTCCCTTGCACACCGCCATCTTGGGGCCATTCCCTTATCCCTAAAAAATTCACGCCGATTATCTCGGGGCGGCTTTTCAAAGACTCTAGGTATTTGAAAAAGTCCCTGTCAACGACACGCTCTGCCCTTTTAGACGCATGACGAAATACCAGCCCATTTTTTGCTGGCAGCAAAAAGCCCATGTGCGCGATGTCGTTATCCGTGCCAAGGCTGGCACTGGGCCTTGGGTATTTGACGACTATGTTTGCCACCATAGGCGCTTCGACTGCCCTTATGACTATCTCCCTATGTGCCAGCAGGGCATCTAACGGAACATAAGGCAGGCGGCTCTCTGCCACGGGGATAGGCGCCTTGACGCCGTGCATTTTTTCAAACCACTTTTGCCTGTCTATCTTTGTCGTGATGACCTTCGCCGGGCCCAGCAGCGAACAAATGGAAACCTTTTCTGTCGCATCAAAAAAGAGGCGACTGTTGTTGGGTATCCAGTCAACGCTGGTAAAGTGGTTACGGGACTCAAAGGACACCACGCCATCCTTGTAGCGTATCTTGTCCATCTCGGCTCTAAAATCTTCATCCGAATTTGTCATGGCCAGTGCAACCACGGTCTCGATGTATGAAACGCAGTCGAAAGCGTCCAGCCTGTAGCGCTGCCCCTTACTTGCCCTTGGCGCACTAGCCTTGTCGCCCTCGCCCAGTGGACTCTCCACATACGGAGCCCCCAAGAAGCGAGCCGACACCTTTGCTATGCGATCATCGGCATTGGCGCAGGCTGCCAATAGTAAGGCAAGCAAAAAATATCCGCCCAATTTGTTTTTCATACCGCATTGTTTATAGCCTGTCTTGCGGGAATAGTCAATGGAGTTTTTTGCAGAACACCCCTCGCGTCCAACGAAGAAGCCAAGTGAAGCGCGGCAATATTGATGCGGGCTGGCGCCCGCCCCATGATTATGCCGATTGAAGACGCGGCGAGGTCATTCGCCGCTTGACAATTCCATCGGGTTGAATGGGTGCGCGGCGTGTCCCGGCAGCCCATTCCTATCTTTCGTGTTCGGTATGAACACCACGACAACTTGGTTCGTTTAGCACCGGGTCATGGAGTACCCGGATGCTGTACCATGCGCCCGGCAGGTTCATCGGGCAGAATGGCGCCCGGTTGGGATATTTGCTCGGCACATATCTCTCGTGCTCGGATTCACGACCCGACAACTTGCTTCGCATAGTACCGGTTCATGGAGCCCGCCCGGATGCTAACTGGGGGTCCGCTCAAGACTGCCCCGCATCTGGGGGTATCGGTATGCGTTGTTGCGGGGCAGTCTTTTTTAAGCCGCCAAGTGCTGCTGGCGTTTGAGGCTGCACTGCAGCCTCAAACGCTCATTGCACTAGGGCGTCTTCCCCCCAGACCCCGGGTACTCGCCTCGCCTACTGACCTATGTAGGGGCGGATACATGGGCATGGCTTCGATGAACACAAGAAGAGTTTTGCAAGTGGTCTTGGTGCTGGAATATACTATATTTAGCGGCTATTGCTTTCCCGCCCAAATTGAAAGGTGCGTTCATGCAACATGAATTAGTGTTCAGATCAATGGCAACAGTTGAGCTTGAAGACGCGGCTATGGCGGGCATCAACCATGCTAAGGCACTTGGCGCGTGCGGCGCCGAGGCATTCATCTCCGTTTCAAAGTCCAGAAAGGCAAAGGTCCAAAATGGTTCACTGGAAGACCTGACAACCAGCAAACGCGGCGGAATAGGCTTTAGGGTTCTTAGACAGGGCGGCAATGGGATCAGCGTCGGCAGCGCGACAACGACAGACCTTAGCCGCAAAAACTTTAATGACTTAGTGGAGCAAGCGTGGGAGCTATCCGCGCTAGGCGACGAAGACCCATGGATCCGCCAAGGGCAACAGGAGGGCGAGGACGACCTTCCCAGCCGCTATGACGCTGGCGTGGAAGCGCTCAAACCAGAAGACCGCATCAGGCTTGCCCACACACTGGAGAAAGCAGCAAGAGGCACCTCCCCAAAGGTGTGCTCCGTGCGCGAAGCCACTTGGACGGACAGCACTGGCGCATCGCTGCTACTGACCGACAAAGGCGTTAGAACGTCAAATGTGGCCAGTTCTTGCTCTGCCAGCATCGAATTGGCCGCTGAATGGCAGGGCGACCGCCAAGCGGCGTGGCACTGGGGCGTGGCCAGAAGCCCTGAATCCATAGATGTCGAAACCATTGGGCGCGAAGCGGCAAAAAAGGCCGAAGAAAAACTGAACCCAGTGCAACTGCCCGCAGGGAAATACCACGTCCTATTGCACCCCGAAGTGACCGTTGACCTGCTTGGCATAGTAGCAGACATGCTGGACGCCGAGTCTGTGCTGAAGGGGCGCAGCCTATTCGCAAGCAAGATTGGCCAAAAGATAGCGTCAAGCGTTCTGACACTGACGGACGATGGACGACTGCCAGACGGCCTTGCCTCCGTGCCTTGGGATGGCGAAGGGACTGCCACGAGAAAAAACGTGCTTATCAATGAAGGAACATTGGGCCTGTACCTCCACAATCTCAGGACTGCCGCCGAAATGGGCGCGGAGCCGAGCGGAAACGCATCGCGGAGCACAGCCGGCAACCCCGGCATCGTAAACTTCAACCTGTTCCCCAAGCACGGCGAAAAGAGCCAAGATTCTCTAATGGCGCAGATGCAGGAGGGGGTTTTGATTACCGAGCTAATGGGCCTGCACACGGTGAACCCCGTCTCCGGCGACATGAGCGTTGGAGCCAGCGGCATACGCATACGCAACGGCGCAAAGGCGGAGAGCGTTGACCGCATGACCTTTGCTGGCAACCTGCGCGACCTGCTGCTCAACATACTGGAGATAGGCAGCGACCTGCGCTGGTACGGACAACGGGCGGGAGCGACCCAGCTGCTGGATGAGATGACGCTGGGGGGTGCGTAGGGAAAGCCGGAAGAGTTCAAGACACAGCTACACCTGAGCGGGGAGCGGATATGGGCTACGCCTCGCAGCCCATTCGGGTTCTTGGAGAAGTCTGACCTCGCCGTGTATCCATTCGGCACAAATATCAATGTGGGTACCGGCCCGTATCAATACTGCCGCGCAACAGCCAGCTACGAGGCACAGCTTCAAGAGATTATGGGCAGTTCCGCCAAGCGTTGACAAATGGGCAAAATCCCTTAGACTTTCACTATGGAACGCTTGGATAGAATAACCCGCAACAGCAGCGTGATGGGCGGCAAAGCCTGCATCCGCAACATGCGAGTCACGGTGGGGATGATAGTCAACCAAGTGGGCGAAGGCCACACGATTGACGAAATACTTGCCGACTACCCGTACCTCGAAAAAGAGGACGTGCTACAGGCACTCCGCTATGCGGCGCTGCAGACCGAGCAGCGAGAAATCGCCTTTGCCGATGCTTGATGAGAATACTAATTGACATGAACCTGTCGCCCCTCTGGGTGGACATTTTCTCTAAGCAAAACTTATTTGGCAACAGTTACTCAGAGGCTTTGTTCCGGCGACTTCCGCATCGCATAAACAAGGCTGGGCGGCCACCGATGCGCCATGGCAACCCTCCATCGCCGCGCACCGGGCGTTTTGGCCGCCCTTCCTAGTTCTAACCTCTTCTTGTTTAAGTAATGCCGCGAAGCAGGGAAAGGTGCCGGGTTTTTTTTATTTGAGGGCGCGCCTATTCTTTTGATAAATCCCGATATTTTGTGGAAGTAAGGACCTGATACCAAATTGACAATTGAGCTTCTTGCAAAACTTTCCCCAATCTTTTTCTTGTTGCTGAATGGCAATTCCATCGCGCCGATTGATTACGCGGCGAGGTCATTCGCCGCTTGGACTCGGGACGAGCATTTTTCGGCCTGTTGCGTTTTGTGCCGTGGCGTGGAAAAGCTTTCCGGATGCTAACTGGGGGTCCGCTCGGGCCCGCCGTGCATGCGCGTCGAACCCTCGCTACCCCCCAGCCCCCCGGTCCTCGCCTCGCCTACTGCCCTATGTAGGGACTGATACATGGTCATGGCTTCGATGTAGGGGCGGATGCATGGAAATGGCTTCGATACACGCGAGGGTAGTTTTGCAAATGGCTCTTTTGATTGCAAGTCGGTATGACCAGCAAATTGACAATTCACAGTTGACAATTGACAATTGTGGATGCGATGAAGCAAAAACCTAAACATTCCCGCTCGATTCTGGCTGTCCTCTGGTCAGCATTTTTGGTTCCGTGGGGCATATTTTCGGTCGGCTTGACGGGCCTGGCCATCTTGATTGCGCTGCCTTTTGTTGGCGGCAAGAGGGCCTTTTTTGCCATCGGCAAGTTGTGGGCAAAGCAGCAACTGTGGCTGTGCGGGGCTTCGTGGGATTCTGTGGGATGGGAAAATGTGCCAGAGGAAATCCGCAATGGCCAGCAGTCGGCGATATTCATGTCCAACCACCAAAGCCTTTTGGATCCGCCGCTGCTCATGGGCGCAATCCCAGTGCCGGCGGTGTACATAGCCAAAAAGGAATTGCAGCGGGTGCCATTCGTCGGCTGGGCGGCGGCGGCAGCGGGGATGATATTTATTGACAGGGGCAACAGCGAGAAGGCCGCCATCAGCTTAGCAAGGGCCGCAGAGCAAATAGCCAGTGGCAAAAACGTGGTGATATTTCCAGAGGGCACGCGGACAATGGACGGGCGCATCGGCAAGTTCAAAAAAGGTGGATTCGGCCTTGCCGTCAGAGCGGGCGTACCCATAGTCCCATTGGTCACTATTGGAGGCTGGGACATACTTCCAAAGGGCGAGCTGATGCCTCGACGTGGAAAGATCAGTGTCATGTTCGGCAGAGCAGTGTATCCCAAGGACTACCCATCAAGAGAAGCGCTGATGATTGAAGTCGAAACCCAGATAAGGGACATGGCAGACTTGTATTGGGCGCGGAGCGACAACTGAAGCTCTTGCAATACCTATCAATTTTGGGCGGAAAGACTCCGATTGCGCTGCTAAGTTCTTCACATATTCGGACAACCTGACAACTTGGGTCGCTTGGTGCCGATGCATGGAACCCAGCGCTACCCGCTAATACATGGAACCAGACCCTATCTTTCGTGTTCGATATGTATGGCCTGGCAACTTGCTTCATTCGATGCCTGGTCATGGAGTTCGCCCGGATGCTAACTGGGGGTCCGCTCAGGGCTGCCCGCATCTGGTGTTGCTAGTAGGCGCATTGTTGCGGGCGCCCTTCGCTACCCCCCAGACCCCGGGTACTCGCCTCGCCTACTGCCCTATGTAGGGGCGGATACATGGAGATGGCTTCGATAGGCGAGCGGGGGGTTGGGAGATGGCTCCGATGAGTGCTAGAATGTTTTTTCAAGAGGTTCACTTGTTTCATCTTTGAACCCAAATTGCCAATTTGTTTTTATTGGAGGCATCATGAAGGGCATCTTTTTTTCTTTTTTGGCACTCGCTGCGCCCCTTTGCGCACAGGACTACATTCCGCCAAAGGAACCTGGAGTAGCGGCCAAACTGGAGCAGTGGAAGGACTGGAAGTTTGGCTTGATGGTGCATTGGGGGCCATATAGCCAGTGGGGTGTGGTTGAGTCTTGGTCGCTGTGCCCAGAGGACGAAGACTGGAGCCAGAGAAAAGGGCCATCAGCCGCCAACTATTTCGAGTATAAAAAAGCATACGAGGCCCTGCAAAACACATTCAACCCCACCAAATTCAACCCTGCGCTATGGGCCGACGCGGCCAAGGCAGCCGGAATGAAGTACATCGTCTTTACAACAAAGCACCACGACGGCTTCTGCATGTTCGACACTGCAACGACCAATTACAAAATCACAGACCCCGCCACGCCCTACAGCAAAAACCCCAACGCCAATATTGCCAAGGCGGTGTTCGACACATTCAGGTCAAAGGGCTTTGGCATAGGGGCATATTTTTCCAAGCCCGACTGGCATTCCGAAAATTATTGGTGGCCCTACTTTCCTCCGCTGAACAGGCGCGCAAACTACAGCTTGGCTAAGTACCCAGAGCGCTGGAACGCCTTTGTCAACTACACGCACCAACAGATAAAAGAACTGGCTACAAATTATGGAAAGATAGACATTCTGTGGCTGGACGGTGGCTGGACCCGCGCACCCAGGGAAGACATAAACATTGCGGGGCTGGCGCAAATAGCCAGAGGCCAGCAGCCGGACATGCTGATAGTTGACAGGGAAGTTCACAACGCATTTGAGGACTATAGAACGCCCGAACAAAAAGTGCCCGAGGCCGCCCTGCCCTACCCATGGGAAACCTGCATGACCATGGGAGATTCTTGGAGCTATGTGCCCGACGACAAATACAAGAGTTCTACAGAACTTATTCATCTGCTGTGCAAAATAGTCAGCAGGGGCGGCAACTTCCTGCTAAACATCGGCCCAGGGCCAGACGGCGACTTTGACCCAACAGCATATTTGCGCCTAAAGGACATAGGCCAGTGGATGAGCGTCAACGGCGAGGCCATACACGGCAGCCGCCACCTTGATATGGAGAAGAGTACCGATTCGCAGCTGCTTTTCACTAAGGGCAAGGGTGGGGCTGTCTATGCGATCCTTCTGCAAGACGAAAAAAATCCCACACTTCCCGAAAAAATCACAGTTCCGCAAAAATTGTTTGGCAAAAAGCCATCCGCCAGCTTGCTGGGAACAAAGGGCCAGCTAAGAATCCAACCGGCGCCCAATGGCAACTTGGTGATCACTGTGCCAGAAACCGCCCGCAAGAACCCGCCGTGCAGCCATGCGTGGGTGTTCAAGCTGAATTGAACCTAGGCCATTGATTAGAACTTCTTGCAAAATCCACAATCTCCAGCTGTATTTAGAAATTGACAATTGGCAATGGACAATTGACAATGATGGAAGCGGCCTGCGGCCGCGCCATTTGTTTGTTTGCGCCTTTATCGCGGGACTAACGTTTCAGACAAGGGATCGCAAAATGCATAAACAATGAAGCATCGAGAATTTTTTAGCACACTCTGATTCAGGCAGATACATGGATTTTGAAAGTTTGGTGAGGTTAAAAAATGAGCTGGCCCCCCGCGTGGGGCAGCTTGTGGGACATTTAGACCCAGAGCGCAAGGCTCTAGAGTTGCAGCAGTTTGAAGAGCTGGCGGCGCAGCCTGGGTTTTGGGATGACCCCGAAAGCGCAAAGCCCGTGCTGAAAAAGAGAGGGCTGCTCAGCGACGACATAGAAACGGCCAAGCGCATCCAAGGCGGGCTAGAAGACCTAGAAACAGCTCTGGAGCTGTCCCGCGAAGATGCTGAGATGCTGCTTGAAGCAGAATCTGTAGAAATGAAACTGCGGGAACACATAGACGCGGCAGAGCTTCGCATGATGCTGTCTGGAGAACTGGATCAGAACAACGCAATCCTTTCAGTAGCCCCTGGCGCAGGGGGTACCGAAAGTTGCGACTGGGCCGCCATGTTGCTGAGGATGTACTTGAGGTTTTGCGAGTCCAAGGGCTGGAAAACAGAGATCATTGACTACCAAGACGGAGACGAGGCGGGCGTTAAGGGAGCAACGGTCATGGTGGCTGCGCCATACGCGTACGGCTATCTAAGGGCAGAGGCGGGCGTACATCGCTTAGTCAGAATCAGCCCATTCGACGCGGCCAAAAGAAGGCACACCAGCTTTGCAGCGGTGCATGTTTCGCCAGAGCTGGATGAAACCGTTGATGTTGACATTCCAGAAAAAGATTTGAGGATAGACGTCTTCCGCGCCAGCGGCGCGGGCGGCCAGCACGTCAACCGCACGGAATCAGCCGTACGCTTCACGCACCTGCCCACCGGCATAGTGGTGAGCTGCCAAAACGAGCGCAGCCAAATACAAAACCGCGCAACGGCGATGAAAGTGCTAAAGGCCAGACTATATGAACTAGAACAGCGCAAATTGCAGGAAAAAATCAATAGCGCTTCGGGCGACAAGGCCGACGTAGCCTGGGGCAGCCAGATTAGGAGCTACGTCCTGCAGCCCTACCAGATGGTAAAAGACCACCGCACATTGTTTGAAACCAGCCAGACCCAAAAAGTGCTGGACGGAGACCTAGACGGCTTCATACGCACACAGTTGCTTTCCAAAAGTATGAAAAGCTAGGGATCAGGAATAAGGGGCTAGGGAAAAATGATGCGGACTTCGCCCGCGCCATTTTGCCACGCCTCTTAACGCATTCGCGCTTTTCGAGTGTTATCTACTAAACCGTCTTAGCATCTTCATGTTGCGGCGGTATGCAGTCCCGCGCGTGAAGTTAATTGCCACTTGCTTTGGGAATTTTCTGATGGAAGATACAATGCCTATGAAAGTCCGCACCACTGCGGCGGATTTTGGATCCTCTCTGGCTGCGTTGTCGTAATAGACCATCAGAGCACTTCGCATGATTGACTTAGGAAGATTGAACAGCCCATAGGATTCCACGACATCGTGGTTGATCCTTCTGGTTCCGTCATCCTCGGTGACGATGAGGTCTTCTGGCCGAATTTCTTGTTGCATCAGATGCTCTCCGATTACATATTATATCATAGACGCGAAAGGCGGCAATTTGACAAAATCCGTCCCCTACACGGGGGGATGCAATAAATACTCCAAACCTGGATTTTTTTCTGCCGTCGTCCGCCTCTGCCAATCATTTTCAAACAAAATGGCGGGGTTCCCTTCCAAGTCCTCTACCAGTTCGCCCCAATATTTGTTTTGTTCGGGCCACCCCCCAAGGAGCCAGCGGGCCATCTGAAAATTTCTGGGTTCAAGGACTATGGGACAGGAATATTCGTCCAAAAGGCGGTGCTGCAGCACCTCAAACTGCAATTGGCCGACTGCGCCGAGTATGGGCAGGGGAGCCCCCCCTTTTTGCCAGAACACTTGCACCACGCCTTCTTCCGCAATTTGCTGGATGCCTTTCAGGAAGCCTTTTCTGGCCCCTGGATCGGCCAATCGCACCGATGCGAATTCTTCCGGTGAAAACCTTGGCACGGGGTAAAAGTCCACAGGGCCTTTGGCGCTCAAAACATCCCCCACCCGAAACATGCCCGGGTTTATCAGGCCCAAGATGTCGCCAGGAAAGGCCTCATCCACTATTTCGCGCTGGCGGCCAAAAAACATGTGGGGATAATTTAGTTTGATGGTTTTCTTTTCTCTGGCGTGCAGTGCGTCCATGCCGCGCTGAAAGTGGCCCGAGACCACCCTGGCAAAAGCCACGCGGTCGCGGTGGGCCTTGTTCATGTTGGCTTGCACCTTAAAAACGAATGCGCTGAAACTGTCTTCGGGGCCGATTTCCCCCCCGTTTCTCAATGGGCGGGGGCCGGGCGCAGGGGCAAGCACCAAAAATTCGTCCAAAAATTCCGATACGCCAAAATTGTTTATGGCCGAGCCAAAAAACATGGGAGACTGCCGACCCGCCAAAAATTCGCTCTTGTCAAAGGCGGGCAGTACCGTGTCCATCAGGTCAAT
>JAITFL010000064.1 GCA_031281385.1 Holophagales bacterium | reverse complement strand
CCGAACAGCCTGCCCGCGCCCATGAACGAGCAAATCCATAGTGCGGCCCCCGTCACGTTGTAAATGGCAAAGCGCGGGTACGACATTCGACCGATGCCCGCCACAAATGGGGCAAATGTGCGTATGAAGGGCAGAAAACGCGCCAAAATAATGGTTTTGCCGCCATGCCTTTCATAGAATGCCTGGGCGGCCAATAGATGTTTTTTGTTGAACCACCTGCTATCCTCGCGGCTGAACACCGCCGGGCCAAGCCTAAAGCCCACTGAATAGTTGACCGCATCGCCAAGGACGGCGGCGGCCACCAGCAGCCCGCCCATGAGCGGCAGGTTGATGGGCGTGCCCTCCAGGGCCCCCAAGGCCCCGATGGCGAAGATCAGGCTGTCGCCAGGCAAAAAGGGCATGACCACCAGACCCGTCTCAACAAATATGACGGCGAACAAAAGCGCGTAGAGCCAGCCCCCCATGCTCCCCGCCAGCATGTTCAGCGTTTCAGGGTTGGTCAGGCCCTTGATAAAGTGCCAAGCGTTAATTAGCCATTCCAATCGCCCCTCCAAATGATCATTGCGAACAGTAAATGATAGCAAATTCTAGCCAAGGCACGAATGTAAGCCCGTGGCTATCCGCTCTCTTAGCCCAAATCCCTGCCGTCTATGCCATTTTTCGGGCAGATTGTCATATAATAACCAGTGCATAAGCGCGAAGGGGGTTCCATGTTTTCGCTGTTGTCCCCGGCAATAGACAACGCCGACAAAATAGCCGATGCCGTAGAGACGGCACTGACTGCAATCATGGGCGACCCCGACATCGCCTCGATGGCAGTGGACGCAGTCGGATGGCTTGCCATCGTTGCGGTGGCGGCCATCGTCTTGGTCGTCTATGTGATTGGAATTTTCTTTCACTGGCGCATCTGCTCAAAGGCTGGCTACAGAGGCGCCTTGTCACTGTTGATGCTGCTTCCGATCATTGGCTACGTTTTCCTCATACTCATTCTCACATTTGGGAGATGGGGAGCCAGCAAATCATAGAATATCTGCCAAGGCGGCAGTGCCTGCCATAGAAATTGGAACGCACTTATCATAAGGGGGCATCGTGGCCCATCCAATGGACAAATATTTTGCGCCTGGGACGGGCAGCATTTTCTCTTGCTTCAAAGGTGCCGAAGAGCGCCCAGGGCAGAGAAGGATGGCAGAGCTAGTGTGGGATTCCATCGTGGATTCGGCAGACGTCTTTGACGAATGGGGCGAATCCGGCGGCGAGCCAGAGCAAGCTCCTGTAGCCACCATACAGCCCATAGAGGCGGGCACCGGCATAGGCAAATCGCTGGGGTATCTGATCCCCGCGATAGCCGCAGGGAGGAACCCCGTCATTGTCGCCACGCGCACCAAGCACCTGCAAGCCCAGTTGATGAATGACGACATCCCAAGGGCAAAAGGGATTTTGGGAAAGAGCATTAACGCGGCTATAGCCAAAGGGCGCTCCAACTATCTGTGCATCACCGCCCTATCCATATTCAAGGGTATGCCCAACGCCGAAATGAGCAAGTCTGACTATAGCCTTTGGCTGGCGCTAGACAAGTGGGTCGAACAAACCGAAACGGGCGACAGGGAAGAACTGGGCAGGCACGCCGAGGGCGAATCAAAGCTGTGGAGCCGCCTGAACGCCGAAAGGTGCATAGGCAGCAAATGCCCAAACAAGGACGAGTGCTTTGTTACCAAAATGCACCAAAAGCTGGCCTTTGCCGACCTGATCATAGCAAACACGGCCCTATTGCTGGCAGACCGCATATTGAGGGCAGAGGGCAACGGCAAGATACTCCCAGACGCACCGGTGCTGATACTCGACGAAGCGCACGAGATAGAAGACCAGATAACCGACAGTTGCGCCGAGGAATGGTCCAGCAGGGCAATGACCCTGCTTCTCCACGACCTATCCGAAAACGCGGCAAGAGATGCAGAAGCGGCGGCAGTAGCGGCAAACATCCTTCCATGGGAAGAGGCCTGGGGCGACTTGATGTCCTTGGTCCCCCCCGGCGGCTCGCAGATGGGCTTCGACGACCCATCCCTAGACTTTGGCCCCCTCGCTTCCGCAGTCGTGGCATGGGTTCAGGCGGGGCAGGCCGTCTTTGAGGAAGCCGATAAAATGGCATCTAGGAAAAGGGACGAAACGCTTGAAAGCGCGATGGACAAAGCAGTTTGGTCAACACTGGTCAACAGAATATCCACCGCATTCCAAAGAATGGAAATCATCTTTGCCCAAAAGGAAGGCTGGGTCTCTACGATAATCCGCGAAGGCCCGCATTTGGTGGCGTTCAAAGCAAGCCCGATAGACGTCAAGCCCTTTTTTCACAAGTTCATACGCAGGGGGTTTGAAACCGTGGTTATGACGTCGGCCACACTGCGCGACGGGCGAGGCTTCAACGGCCTTAGGCTAAGGCTCGGCCTGTTGGAAGAAGAAGCCGAAAGGGGCGCCGTCATGGAGAGCCCATTCGACTTCGAGAACCAGGGCATGCTCTTCGTGCCACCGGGAATGCCAGAGAGAAGGGCCGGAAAGGACGGCGTGGGCGAGGCAGCCTGGGTAAACGCATCCATGGAGACCATGACGCGCCTGGTGACAGCTTCCAGAGGCAGGGCGCTTCTGCTGTTCACCAGCCGAAAAATGCTGGCGGCGTTCAGGCCCTTGCTACAAGCCGCGCTGCCGCCATTCACGATATTGGTCCAAGGCGAGGGCCACTCCAGGTCTCAGTTGCTCAACCTGTTCCGCGCATCGCCAAACGCAATACTGCTTGGTTTGGCTTCGTTCTGGCAGGGTATAGACGTGCCTGGCGATGCACTGGTGCTTGTCGTAGTTGCGTCCCTGCCATTCGCGCCCCCGGACGACCCTGTTGTCCAAGCCCGCATAAGGGAGGCCGACCACGCCAAGCAGGGCATGGGGTTTTATGGATACCAAGTGCCGCAGATGACGCTAAAGCTAAAGCAGGGCATAGGGCGCCTCATACGTACCAAGACGGACAAAGGCGTAGTTTGCATCCTAGACCCCCGCCTCATGCTGCCAACCGAGGATAGGTTTGGCAAAGGCTACGCCGCCCAAGTCCGCGCCGCCCTGCCGCCCTTCCCCATCACGAGAAACTGGAAAAAGGTAGAGGAGTTTTTGGAAGGGGTGTAGTGACAGTTACAAGATGAAAACATTTGCGTTCATCGAAGCCTTCTCCATGCATCCGCCCCTACATAGGGCAGTATGCGAGGCGAGGACAAGGGGTCTGGGGAGTAGCGAGGGTTCGACGCGCATGCGCGGCGGACCCGAGCGAATCCCCAGTTAGTATTTAGGAAGCTTTTCCAAGACCCGGAGCGAAACGCAACAGGCCGCAGTATGCCGGTTCCGAGTTCGAGCGGCGAATGACCTCGCCGCGTCATCAATCGGCATAAATATCATCACGGGCGCCAGCCCGCATCAGTACATTAGCGATAAAGATTACAGAAGGCAGGAGTGCGGCGATACAATAACTACCTGCATTTATCTGCTCAGTCTTATTGCTATATCTATGCTCTGGTATGAGAACTACCAACTAAGGTCTGAAGCCAAAGCCAAAGAATCCCAGAATAGTAGCGATAGCCGCTAGGCCCCCCTTTGGTTTTTCCGTAGCTGTCGGTAATTTTGCATACTCTTTTTTTGAGCTTCGGCCACAAATTTCTTTTGTTCTTTGATGGCTTTTCCTATGGTCATCCCCTTTGGAATGATTATTGATCCAGACGGGCTGGATTCTGCAAGCATACGAGCAAAATAGAGGTCTAGCAAGCCTTTGTCCTTATTTGATAGCTTGTCTATGGCTGGCTGGATTTCTTTTAGGTTACTCAAGTCTTCTGCAATGACTGTGCTTTTCGGGCCGCAACCCATAATCAGGACGATGCCCGCGAGAGGGATTAGGTAGGTGTTTTTCATGTTGCCTCCGAAAGGTTGATGGTTAGGATTTGTAGCTTCATACTAGTATTAATCAGCAAATAACATGTTCATAGGTATAGTCAACGCTCTTGTACATTAGTACAAGAAGTAGTGTAATAGAAGGATGACCTACGGCATAGATTTCCGAGAAAAAGTTCTTGAGTTCCTGGACAGGGGGCGCACCATGCGGGAGGCGGCGGACGTATTCGGCATCGCGTTGGGCTCGGTGACCAAGTGGAAGCGAAAGCTGCTGAATACGGGGGGCTTGGAGGACGCGCCGCGCAGGGCCGGGTTCAGGAAGCTGGACCCGGAAAAGCTCAGGGCGCACGTCGCGGCGCACCCCGATGCCTACCTGGCCGAGATAGGCGAGGCGTTTGGCTGCAACGAGTCGGCGGTCCGCAAGGCGTTCGCGAAGCTGAGGATCACGCGGAAAAAAACCAAGAGGTTCAGGGAGCAGAGGCCGGAGCAGGTAGAGCGGTATCTGGCGGAATGCGCGGGCCGGCCTGTCGCCTACGTTGACGAGACGGGCATTGACACTTGGCTGTGCCGCGAGCACGGCTGGTCAGAGCGCGGGGCTCCGGTGGTCGGGGAGGTGCGCGGGCGAAAGTATGAAAGGGTGGGCGTAGTCGCCGCGCTCATGGGGAAGGAACTGGTCGCCCCATACATGTATGGGGACAACATGGACTCGGGGTTCTTTGAGGGGTGGTTCGAGACGGCCCTCCTGCCGGCCCCTGCCCGCCAACTCGGTGATCGTGATGGACAACGCGTCTTTCCACCGCAAGTCCAGGCTGCCGGAGCTTGCGGGGAGGGCGGGACATGTCGTGCTTTTCCTGCCGCCGTATTCCCCGGAACTGAACCCCATAGAGAACTTCTGGGGCTGGCTCAAGCGGCAGCTGCGAAAAATCCTGCCGGATTGCCCGACTTTCGACTATGCGTTGTGTTCCGTTTTTGAAGGGCGTTGACTATATCCCGCAGTCAAGCGGCGAATGACCTTGCCGCGTGTCCACTCGGAGCGATGGAATTGCCATTCGGCAGCAAGAAAAGTTTTGGCAATGTTTCGCAAGTGCCTCATCTATCGCATCGGCAACAGAATTTGGCATCAACACCGTGACGCGAAATATGAATTGTGCGGCAATATCTTACTAATTGGGAGCGGTACAAGGCACACAGCGAAGCAAACAGCTAGTCTTTTGTGTAATCCCAATATGTTTCATAGTCATAGCCATCCGTCAGGATCATTTTTTGAATTTTGTGTTCGCGGTTTAGTTTGTGAAATGCTGTATCATTAGACATTTGATGCGCTATGACGCGGCCAGCAAGCGCAAATCGCAGTTTCAAAATATCCAAGTTCTTTCCTTGCAATGTGACCCTAACATCTAATCCTTTATCAAGATACATGGTTTCAAGCCGTTTTGCGTAATTTTTTCTGGCTTCCAACTCCATAGCCGCCTGTAGTATGGCAGCGGCTTTTTGCTGTTCGATGGCAGCCTTTTCAATGGCAGCCTCTTTCTTTTTGTATAATGCTTTCAGTTCGTTTTTCTGTGCTCCATCGGGAAGCACGTCAATATGTTTCATGGCCGCAACCATATTTTCATTTGATGGAACCGCATTGTCCATCAGCTTTTTGGCGGCATCAGCATGGCCCGCATCGTCCAGTGCCGCGAATTTCTTTGCTTGACGCTCCAAAATCTTGGCGTTTTCACGATCAAAGTCAGCCCGTCCGTTGGAGGCCATTATTACGCTGATCACGATAAACCCGAAAAACCCGACCAATAAGACAGCCCCGCCCAAGATGCAGCCAGTTCGTTTTTTCATGTTACCTCCTAAAGAAATGAGTTAGTTTCAGCTATCTAACCTTGCCCCCATGCCCGCGCCTCAGCAACGGAGCCTTTCTAAGTATCCAAGGCACCAGCCATTGTGTGGCAAGAAGCGCCAAGGCTGTGCCGCCAATGGCGGCTATGCCTAGGCCCTGCAAGCCTTTGTATGCGCTGAACGCCAAGCCACCGAAGCCCGCCAGCGTTGTGCCAGCGCACACGGCGTTAACTCTCGACACTTTTTCGGAAGCGTGCGTCTCGTAGCGGGCCCTGTTCAATAGATTGAACACTGTGTCAACGCTTACGCCCAAAGTCACTGGTATGGCCACCAAACTCAGAAACGTCAGCGGCTGACCTGTCCAGCCCAACGTACCAAGCACCCCAATCTGGCCGGCCACCACAGGGGCCAGAGCCAGCCCCACGAAAAGCCACCGCCGCCCGAAAAATGCCACCACCGCCAAAATGGCTGCTGTGGCGATTATGATCACTTCCAGCAAAGATTCTTTGGCCACGGCTTTTAGTGCCTTGAACAATGGGCGCGTCCCCACAAGCCTGGCCCCATTGTCTTCAAAGGCCGCCTCCAGCTTGTCCTGGGCCTGTTCCGAGAGCCTGATGGGGATCGAAAACATTGGGTTCCGCGCTGCCGACTCTCTTTCTTCCTCTAGGGAATCCATCGAATCATAAGAGATATTCGCCCTCGGGGGAGCCAAGAGCTCCGCTAGCGACCGCGGCGCGGCCTCTGGGTTTGAGATGCTGTTGTTCAGAGCGAGCAGAGGTTTTTTCAGCGCCGCAGGGTCTAAGCCCTCTTTTTCCGCAAGGCCGAGAGCCATATTTACCCAGCTATCGTTCCCAAGCCGAAATGCCAGGTTCCTGTCAATGGACTCCCAGCGAGGCATGAGGATACCCTCATCGCCCATCAAATCAACTATATTGTTCCAGCGCTCCGAAACCGGCCTTGGGCCCACTAGCGCGATTTGCAGAGCCAGCGGCTGAATCCCAGTACCCAAGACTTCTGCCAAATTCTCTTGAAGCTCCAGCGCCGGGTTTCCATCCTGTCTGAACTTTCGCAGATCCTCTTCCCATTTGAGCCTAAAAATGCCAAAGGCCGCAAACGCTATCAGCACCGCCACCAGAATTGCCTTGCGGGAAGAGGCGCGGTGCCTTAAAGTCCCATGAAGTCCTTGTTGTTTGGGCTTGGCGACTATTGGCGCAAATGTACCCTTACCATGGTCAAAGGCCAGAAGCATCGGCGGCATCAACAAAAATGTAGAGGCCATGCAGCATAAAATACCCAAGCCAGCGGTGAGGCCAAGATCCCGCAAGCCAGGGAAGGGAGCCGTCAGACACGCCAAAAACACCAGTGTAGTGGCGGACATGGCCGCAATTACGCCAGGCCCTGTTGAAAGGAGGGCCGCCCTGAGGGATAGGGCTTTGTTTTTGCCAGAGGCCCTTTCGTCCCTGTAGCGGCTGAATATGAGTATCCCCACGTCGTCCCCAACGCCCAACAGCACTGCCCCAAACGCCGCCGACATTAGGCTGAGCCTCTCTAGCAGCCAGCCCGCAAGGCCGAGCGCCCAAAACATGCCCAGCAGCAGCGGGGCCACCACAAAGCCATAGCCGGCCAAGGTGCGGAAGCCCACCCAATAGACTATGCAGATCAGCAAAAAACTACAGAAAAGGCTGATGGCTACTTCCTTCCCAAGGCGCGTTGATTCCCAGTATGCGATGGCGTGGGCCCCTGTCACCTTAATGGGGAACGCCCTGTCGGCGTTTGGCATCAGAGAGTTGCCAACTTCTTTGAATGATGGCCTGCTAATTGGAAATTCACTGCCGCACCCATTGCCGATCCACGCAAGAATGCGCGCAGTCGCCGCCGTTTCGCCATTCGGAAAATTTAAGAGGAATGGAACCAGCACATAGCGGGAATCCTTTGTTTCCAAGTAGCCAGTGCGTATTTCGAGCGGGACACCCTTAATCGCGTCCATAGCCTTGCCCAGCGCGGCGTCGCCATTCGGGAAGAGGTCGCGCAGATTCAGCGGATCCAACTGGGCCAGCTTTGCCCTCATCGGCTCGGGGGAGCGCAGAGCCTTTGCGGTTTGGCTGAATCTTTCCCTTAGCTGTCTTTGGTCTTCCAGCGGCCTTAGATTGTCGCCCAATATCATAGGAGCGGCCGCATACAAGTGCTCGGTGAGCATCCTGCCGACTGCGCCGTCTCCTGCAAGCAGGGAGCCAGCGGCGAGGATGGGCGGCCAGAGCGACGCGCCCTTGCCATCCCTGCTCTCTGGCAGTGGCACGGGCTGTGCAAAGTGTCCGTCTTCGTCTATGCCGTTCAAGGGCATCGAGCTATTTTCTAGCAAGTTCTCGATAATGCCGTCGGCCCATTTCCGACGGTCGCCAAGATCGTCCGCGCTGCCCTCGGCCACCGCCCAGAGCAGCTCGTACTGCCCCACGCCGGCCTGTAGGCTTGCCTTGACTATGGGATGGTCGGTCGGGAGTAGGCTAGTCAAATCCATCCGCTTTTCAATGCGAAACACGCCCAGCCCAAAAACAACGGTCATCGCCGCCAGCAGGATTAGCATGGACTTGGGGCGGTGCAGGTGCTGGAAGAGAAGTGAGCGGAGTATTTTTTTCATATATTTTTCAGTGCAGCAAAGAACCCATCAAGCGTTGGAGCGTTGGGACAAGCTCAACGCGCCTGGCCTGGCACAGGCGATTCATCATGCTCTCGTCGTTGAGCTTCATCATCGGAAAGGCCTCCCCCTCTGCTTGAAGGGTCTCTACCGACTTGGACGCAGTGACGATAGTAGGCAGCAGCTCGCTGTGCCTAAAATCTATCAACTGCGAAAAGGCCCTTAACACCCTAGTGTCAGTGTCTATCATATCAAAATCGTCCAATACTAGGCAAGGTGCAGAAAGCAATGGGGCCATGCGATCCCTCTCGCTCATAAAATCGGTGTTTTGCCAACTGCGTGTGTCGTAGTACGTGTCCTTCAGTTCTTGGCTCAAAGTCTTGACCAATGTGAAGATGCCCGCCAGTTGGGTGCCTTCGCACCATTCCTTTAGGGCGACGGCTGCAAGGCTGCTCTTGCCGCTCCCCGGCGGACCGCTTATCCACCACAGGCAAATGTCTTTGTCTCTGCCGCTTTTTTTAAGCCAAGTCATTAGGGCGGAATAGCCGTATGGCTCTTGGGCCGGACTGATGGTTTTCCACCCTCGCTCATTTTCGCCCCTACCAACGCATTTGCTGATTATCCCAGCGATCTTGTTTTGAAGGTCCAACGGTATGCTCTCGCGGCTGGCCTCATTGTCCAGCAACGCCTGGGCGTCGTCCAGCCATTTTGTCACCCGCTCGTCTGAAAAATGCCTTTCCCACCATGAGTAAAATTGTTTTTTTGTGACATCGTACCTTTGTGGAACTTTAGGTGAGTGTACCTTGCTGCGATTTTTTTTTGAACAATCGCACACCCTGGCAGGGGAATCTGGGTCTTTGTCCACAACGATCCCTTTGCCTTTGCAGATCGGGCAGACGCTCACTTCGCTTTTACTCATCTCGCTTCCTCTTTTGGCGCAGCGGTCTTCGCCATTGAGTGCAAGTAGCCGCCAGCAGGCTCTCGGCTGCCATCGTGACCCGCCGACAGATAGTCGCGCAGGGCGCCAAGAGCGCTGTTGTTTTTGCGGATTTTTGCAATGGCCCGCCTTTCGATGTTTCTCACGGATTCCCTGGTCAGCGGCGGATCGAATGTGGAGCCTATTTTGTCCAGGGGCATCGGCTCGCCCCCGCCAATGCCGTAATGCAGTTGCAGCACCCGCCTCTCTTTTTCGGAGAGCCTAGCCAGCCAGAACTTTAATTTATCAATGATGGCCTCCCTCTCAAACTCGTCCAGCGCGTCTTGGGCCACGTCCTGCTCCAGTGATTCGCCTATGGATATGTCGCTGCCCGCAATGTTTTGGTCTGTGCTTACAAACGTGATCGTCTGATGGATATAGAGCAGTTCTTCCACCTCCCTGCGCCCCATCTTAGTGGATTCCGCAATCTCATCAATTGAAGGCTTGCGCTCCATTTGCATCTCCAGCCGCTGAATCTCACGCTGTAAGTGGTAGAGGCGAGCCGCCAGCTTCACCGGCAGCTTTACCTTGGTGCCATTGTCCGCCAGCGCGCGAAAGATAGCCTGCCTTATCAGCAAAATGGCGTACGTGGTGAATTTGGCGTTTCTATCGGGCTTATAACTTTTGGCAGCTTCTACAAGCCCCAAGTTACCTTCGCTGATGAGGTCTATTAATTCCAGCCCAAGGTTTTGGTATCTCTTGGATTCCTTGACCACGAACCTGAGATTGCCCTCGATCAGCCTGTTCAGGGCTTCCTTGTCACCATCCCTGTGCCACTTATTGGAGCAAGTCACCACCTCCTCATCAGTGAGGCGGGGAAAGCGCCCCAAAGAATCGAAATACTTGCCAAGGGAATTGTCGCTAAATGGGGTGATTGTCAAAGCGCACCTTTACCGGAACACTCATCAGGATAGCGCATTCTGGGGGGAAATGGCAGAACTGTGGGATAGCAGATTGGGGCTGTTTAGAGATAAAAAGGCGGATTGGCGCGAAACTTTTTCCCGCACTAAAAATGATGCGTGGCAGCTATTATTTCTTCCACCGCTCGGCTAGCTCGGACTTTCCGCATTTTTCTGCCACTGCCGCAGCAATTGGCTTGATTCTGACCCATTCTCGGGAAGGGGCGTACAGTGCCCAAAATTCGAAGAGATCGCGGGCTTCCCTTTCTCTCCCAAGGCGCAGATAGGCTTCCAGCATGGGCTGGCAGTTTCTCTCCCAAAGCCGTCCAGTTAGGGCGGTTGGGTCTGATTTTAAGCCGTCCCTCATGCCCTCCCATCGCCATTCCTGTACATCAAGGACGCCCTGCCAGTTTGAGCTTGACTGATATTGTTCCAGCAGCTTTGACCTTGGCCTGGGCGGCGGGAGGTCGCTCGATGGGTCGGACATAGGGGCAAGCGTCAACGTTTCTATTATGCTCCCAAATGGGCGGTATTCGTTTAGGCCCGACAGTGAAACCCAATTCGCCCACAAAAAAACATCTGTCGGCTGGCGCTGCATACATGCCTCCACTTGGGGCAGCATAGCGTGGGCGAGGCTCTTCATCAGGGGGCTGTGGATGAATTGAGCGCTGGTGAAATCATCAATATTAGAAGTTATCCTGCCCCGCTCCAGTGCGCTGGACAGAGCCAAACGGAAAATTTGAGAATATTCCCACCAGATTGCATGGTCGTCTTGGTCTGACAGAAGGCGGCTGCTGTCCGCGTCGGCACCAATGGTATCCTTGGTCTTTTGCTCTGCGACGCGCTTTAGTTCCCTCAACAGCAATTCCCTTGCCTCGGAATGGGATGGGTGTTCCTTAATGAAGCGGCGCCCGACGCTGGCTGGTGTTTCAAGGCTGGAAGCCTCTAATGCCTGCAGCAGGGCTGCGGCGCTGGGCAGGCCCTTCCCTTGGGCCAATACCTTAAAATTGGGGTCAAACAGTGTCCACTTGTCCTCATTCCCCCGCCGCAAGTCATACTTTTGTATGAACCAATCGGGCATATCTCTTGGAGATTCATAATAGTATATTCCCAACCTCCAGTCAATAAGCTGGCCTTTCTCAAGTTCTGCTAGCTGGCCTCTCTTAAGTCTGTCTATTTCAAGTGCCTTGAGTTGGAGAGGGTCTTTTGGATCTATCACCGACTCTGCTAGCGCCACTATTAGCATCGGCGATTCGTCAAATACTCCAATAAATTTGCGCCGCAAATCTAAAACATCATCAATGATTATGTCTTTTTCTTCAGGCATCTCAAGCGCGGCCCACTTGTCCCGCAGGTCGCTGTTTCCGCAGCTTTTTGCCAAATCCGCCGCCCTGCCCTGAAACTCTTTAGAAAGCGTTGGGATTTCTTTATAGTAATAACTATTAATGAAATTCATCGCGTCCAGCAGGATGGCTTCGGCCTCCTGCGCCCTGTTCGCCTTTATCAGCGATTCCAGCAATGGACATAGATAATCCTGCCACACAACCTCTCTGAACGCTTTGGCAATTTGTGCCATTGTACCTGTTGTACCCTCGTAATATAACATCGCGTTGCCAAACATGCTTATGCGAAGCTTGGGCCACATTGCTATCAGCGTGTCTGCCAAAGCACCCCAATTTTCTTTTTCCCGCTCTTCCGCCACCAATAGGCTAATCGCCTCTTCCACGGGCCAGCCAAATGTATTTGACCCCTCCCACACATTCGACTCGATCCGTGAAAAAACTCTTGGCGGCTCGACCAGCCTTTCAATGACTGCGCGGGCCGACTTCCGTTTTGCAATGGCTGACGCCCAGCCATAGTACTTCCACAGGTCGGCGCTAGAGGGGAATTCCTCTAAATAATCTTCTATCTTTGAAAGGTTGCGGCGATACGTCAATGCCATCAATGGGCTGCAAACCTCAATTGAGGTCAGCGACTGTACCCGTGGCATGGGCATCAACCGCCAGTCCCCGCTGGCGAATGTTTCATTCAGCTCCTGCGCGTAGGCCCCCCATATCAGTGTGTCTTCCTCGGGCTCCAGTTGCTTCCCCTCCATCGGGCTAGTGTCAACGACGGCCGACCTGGATTGTAGGCGATAAATATCTGTCCAGTCCAAATCATTGGTCAAGTCAGCAACACTTGTTGGGATCGAAGGTTTGATGTTCAGCCGCAGGGCCTGTTTTGTGCGTCTTTCGGCGACCGCCCTTAGGCGGGCCATCAATTCCGCCCTTGCCTCCAAATGGCCCGGGTGCTGTTTCAAAAAGTCGCGCATCTCTTTTATTGGGTTCTTCACCCCGGCCGCCTGAAGGGCGTCTTTCAGTTCCAGTTCCGTGGGCATTTGGCTTCCCTGCAACAGACGGCGCCCGCGCTTGTCTGTGAGCGCCCACGTTGAACTCCTTGCCAGGCCCAGAGCTTTGGCCAGCGATTCGTATCTGGGCGTCGCGGCTTGGACGGATTCAAAGACAAGCCCAATGTCCGCCAGCTCCTTGGCCTCCGTCAATTTCTGAAGCCCTTTGTAAAGTGGGTCAGTGGCCTTACCAATGTGCAGCAGACAACTGGAGCCGCCCTGCTGCTCGATGCGAAGACTGATCCAACTTATTTGCGCCGCCAAAGGCAAGGTCAACAGCATCGCCGCGACCGCTGCCCTAAACACTGTCTTCATTTTTCCTCCGCTTCGTGCGAGATCACGCCGTGCCAATTACATGCGGATCCCTGTCGTGGCCTCCACCTATTTTGTAGGGCACAGATACCACCACTGTATTGGGCGTTTCCCTCAGGACAGTTTTTATCCGCAGCGCTGTCTGGTTGTGTAAAATGTTGCCCATAATAGATTCTGTCACAAATTCCGGCACCACAACAGTGAATAGCGTTTCTGGCTCTTTTTCCCTCATCCTGCTAAGTTCCTTCACTATTGGCTCCACAACCTGCCTATACCTATTTTCTATGAACCTCAGAGGGATGTTGGCCTCACTGCAGTACATCTGCCATTCCGATTCCAGCGCGAAGCGCACTAGGCTTGGGTTCCCCGACTCATCCCTAAAATCAATGTTCAGCGCCTCCACGATGCCATTTCCGGCGATGGCCTTGGCGTAGCGCAGAGCCTCCAGCGTCCCCCGGTGTATGGAATTTACAAGGACTATCACGTGGCTCTTTGAGTACAGGATTATCGGCTCTGCCCTGCTGGAAGCCAGCGACGACCTGATGTGGTCATAGTGCCAGTGGATTTTCAGGAACAGCCAGATCAGGGCCGGTATTATCAGCATGATTATCCATACGCCGCTCAGGTGGTCAGGCGCCTTGAATTTGTTGAATACGATGACCACAAGCACCACTCCCGTCGTCATCGCGCCAACGCCATTGATGGCGGCCTTTATCAGCCATTTTTTTTCTGACCCCCTCCACTTTCGCCAGTGCATCACCATGCTGGCCTGGCTGATGGTGAACCCTATAAAAACGCCCATCGCGTACAGGGGCAGCAGCAGATCCGTATTGGCGTGCAGCAGCCACACCAAAAAACTGCTGACTATGGCAAGGATGATGATGCCATTGCTGAACACCAGCCTGTCCCCTTGGGTGGAAAACTGTTTTGGCAGGTACCTGTTTCTCGAAATCATCGCTGCCAGCCTTGGAAAACCAGCAAAGGAAGAATTGGCCGCAACAATTAGCACTAAGAACGTAAAGCTCATGGTGGCCAAGTACAGTATCTTGGAAAAGCCAGTTTCGACGTCGCCATAAATAGCTTTGGCCAGCATCGAGAGAAGCGTCTCGGCGATGACCTTTGGATCGCCGCTGTGTGTATAGACCAAGTTGAACTTGTTGGCCAGCAGCGTGACGCCCATAAACATCGTGGCCAGCATTATCAGCATCCAAGTCATAACCTTTGAAGCGTTTTGTGCCCTTGGCTCTTTGAACGCCGACACCCCATTGGATATGCCCTCTATTCCCGTCAGCGCAGTGCAACCCGCGCTAAACGCTTTTAGGAAAATGACCAATATGGCAAACTGCGAAACGCTTGAGGCAGTTGAAACGGAAGTTTCAACCATTTGCGGAGTAGGCGCATGGCCCAAAAGCACCTTCACAGTCCCAGAACCCAATAAGACCACCAACAGAATGGCAAAGCCGTACGTGGGGATGGCGAACAACTTGCCAGAATCCTCGGTGCCGCGCAGATTTATAAGCGCAACGATGACAATGGCCGCTATCGTCAAAAATACTTCGTGGCCTTTGAGCGCGGTGATCGCCGACGCTATGTTTGCCACGCCCGAAGAGGCCGACACAGCCACCGTTAGCACAAAGTCAACCAAAAGGCTTGCCCCCGCTATCAGCGAGGCCATTTCGCCCAAGTTGCTCTTTGCCACCAAGTATGCGCTGCCCCCATTGGGGTAAGCGTTGATAGTCTGCTTATAGCTCACCCCAAGAATTATTAACAAAACAACGATAGCAACGGCCACCGGCAGAGAGAGCCTGTAAAAGGGCGCCAAAACCGCGCCCGCAGCCACCGCGACGCCCAAGCCCCCCAAGCTGGAAGAAATGCTTGCCAATATCTCCTGCGTAGCGTAAGCAACAGAAGAAAGCGCGTCAGAACTAAAGATGGACAGGCCGACCACATTGCCAACCTTGACCCCCCTGGCCTCAGTACTCGCAAGGCGCCGCCCCAAAATGAACCGCTTTAAGCTAAACATTTTCTCTTTTCCCTAATTCCAATTCTAATTCAAAATTGCGTCCATGCAATTTTGAATTAGTCGGCTGCGGCGAGGCAAGCTCGCCTGGCCTCACGAAATGCTACGCATTTCGGGCGCGACGTCCTGTCGCGCATTCCAATTCTAAATAGAATCATGGCTGATCCTATTTAGAATTGGAATAAAGCCCCTGTACCATGAGAATTTTACATGCAAATTGGGCATCCTGTACCTTGTAACTTGTAACCGACCGTCAGCTTTACATGCGTGAACAACGCCCCATTCTAAATCCCATACGCCAGTGCCTCGACTATGTGTATCTGTTTGGGTGCCAAGGGCCATATCCAGCGCTCTTTTCTGCGGCAGGGAAGCCCATTCAGTTCGGCTACGAAGTCAACACCGGACAGAGGGTCGCTTGCCTCCAAAATTACCTCGGAAGTTTTTATCTGCCCCCCCCACGAGTCATCCCAGCCGCCCAGCGCAATATCCGCCTCTTGGTGGATAACAGCCCTGTCGTGCAACAGGCACAGCGTGGAATTGCTGTCGCGCAAAACATCAAGGATGGCCTTTAGCAACTTCGCAATCCAAATATCCAGCGCCTCCTGCAAGGGATCTTTCAATTCGGGGTCAGAGACCCACGGGCTCATGGGCCTAAAGGCCCGCTCTATTATTCTTTGCGCCATAGGCTTCAACTGGCCAAGCACATTCGCACAGACGATGGTTCCTGGGCGATGCTCCCCGATCCACTCCCTCAGTGCGCGGGGAGCCACGGGGATTGACGGCATCAGCCCAGCCAGCCTCTTTGCTGCGGAGTGGGACGGCCTTAGAGTCCACCTGCCAGGAATCACCGCAGACCTGCGCGAAACCTTGTCTAGCTCGTTGAAGGCGCTCGTCATGTCATCGAATACCCAAGGCGGCCAACGATGGTGCCGCAGGCAGGTCCACAGTCGGCTCAAGGGCGCAGCGTCCCACCCGAATGTATTGGCAGGGGCCAAATTCCAAGGTATCTCCAAGCCGCAGCCGGCCCCCAGTATCAGCACAGGGCGATTTGGATCTGCCCCCATCAGTGCCGCGCCAATAAAATCCCTGGCGCGGGCCAAGTGGCTTGCCCAGTGCTTCCGCGACCTCCGCATAAAGGAAGCCTGCTCTGCGGCCAACATCAGTTTAAGTCTGCGGCTGATGGGCATGAAGTGCGCCTACTTGCCCTTTTTTTGCAGCCTCTTGCTGTAAAGGCTCTCTGCTTCCGGCAGTATCTCTATGGCCTTTTGCACTTGGGCGTCGGCGGCCAAGGATTCGTACTTGAAGCCCGCCTCTGTGCCATACAGCAAGCTATGTATCTCTATCGTCAGGTTTGCGTTTATGTCCTTTTCTGCCGCTTTCCAATCTTCGTCCGAAATAGAGATGTTTTGGCCGCCTAGCCATTCCCTGAATCGCGCCATAGTCGCGCTGTCCGCCGCCTGGCCCTGCTTGAAGCCCAGCCTGTCCTTTTCTGCCACCACAAACTTGAAGTAGGCCCCGTACACATTCCTCAATCTAATGGCTATCACTTGCTCTTTTCTGGCAACGGTGTAGTCTGGGCGGATGCCGCCCCCGCCGTACACTGCGCGTCCAAGGTCGGTGTGGTACTCAGGGCCCGATGCCTCTGCCTGATCTGAATCCTCGGCGTCCAAAATGTAGTAGTCGTCCAGCCCATGCTGATAGTCGCGCTGTATGCAGCGCCCCGAAGGCGTGTGGTAGCGCGCTATCGTCAGCCCAAGGCCCCTTGTGCGGTTGATGGGCACCACCACCTGCACCAACCCCTTGCCCCAGCTCGTCTCGCCCACCAGCAGACCACGGTCGTGATCCTGGATGGCCCCTGCGACTATTTCCGAAGCCGACGCCGAGCGCCTGTTTATCAAGACTGCCAAAGGGAAAGAGTTGGCAGAAAGTTTGTCGTCCGCCTCCGTCCTAAAGAAAATCGGCTCCCTGCCCTCTCTGCCCCTCTGGGTAAGTATCAGCTCATTTGGCCCCAATAGCTGCTTTGAGATGCCTATGGCCGCGTCTAGGCTTCCGCCGGGGTTGTCCCTCAGGTCAAGTATCAGCGCCCTCATGCCCTTTTTTTTCAGCGCGACTATGGCCTTGCCGAAATCATCGGATGTCGTCTCGCCAAAATCCCTGATCTTGATGAACCCAATCTCGTCCGTCAGCATAAAAGAGTAATAGACGCTATTGTTCGGTATCTCGGCGCGTACGATTGACAGATTGATAAGCTGCTCGGCGCCTGGGCGCTGAACAGTCAGCATCACAGTCGTCCCCTTCTCCCCGCGCAGCCGCCTCATTACCTGGTTGCTGCTCTGCCCTTCTGCAGTTTTGCCGTCTATCTCGCGGAAGATGTCCCCAGCCCGAAGGCCCGCCTTTTCCGCTGGCCCGCCGGCAATGATGTTGACGATGGCAACGTAGCCGTCCGGCTGTCCTTGGATGATGGCCCCAATGCCAAAATATGCGCCCTTTTGATCGTCGCGCATATTGCGGAACTCCAGTTCGTCCATAAAGCTGGAGTGGGGATCCAAGGTTTGCAGCATCCCTTGGATAGAGGCGTATGCCACCTGCTTGGGCGTCGGCGGCGCGATGCTTTGCTTCTGGATTATGTCCATGACCTCGGTCAGGGTTTCAAGGCCGCGCTTCCTAGACTTCTCGTCCTGGCTGCTCCCCACCAGCGGGGCATAGACCGCTACGGCACCAATGATTATCATCCAAAGCCAGTTGCGCGAGAGCCACCTAGACATAAATATTCACCGAATCATCATCAATTGTTGGCCAGAAATCAAAAAGTATCAAGCGCATTTTTTGCCGCTGCGACCATGTGCCTCTTCGAGGCCCTTGTGGCTAAAAAAATCGACCTAAAATTGCGGTATGCGGTCTCTAGGTCGTCGTTCAGCACTAGGTATTCGTAGTTTTCCCACTGCTCCATTTCGTGCTTGGCGTGCTGCAAGCGTATCGCTATTTGTTCCTCGCTGTCCTTGTCGCGCCCCCTAAGGCGGCTGGCCAGCAACTGCGCCGATGGCGGCAGCAAAAAGATCAGCGTCGAATCGGGGTACAGTTCCTTCATTCGCTTTGCCCCGGCAGTATCTAGGTCAAGCAGCACGTCCATGCCCTTTTCCAACTGGCCCTGCAGCCAAGCCTTCCCTGTTCCATACCTGTGCTCATATACCTGCACCCATTCCACAAATTTGTCTGCCTCCACCATGTGGTCGAATGTGGGCTCGTCAACAAAAAAGTAGTCCTTTCCTTCTTCTTCGTTGTCCCTTGCGGGGCGCGTGGTGAAAGAAATGGAAAAGGAAATGTGCCCTACCTCTTCAAACAGCCTCTTGACCAAAGTGGATTTTCCGGCCCCGGATGGGGCGGAAATGACAAAAATGTCGCCCTTTATTGCCAACCAAATACTCCCTGATAATATTATGCCACGTATCCGGGAAGATTGATTCAAAACTATCTTTTGCGGGAATCGGAGCCATCTGGGGAAATAGGCTGTAGAGTGTTCAGGCCGCGCAAGCGCGGCAATGATGCGGGCTTCGCCCGCGATGATTTTAATGCCGAATGAACACGCGGCGCGGTCATGCGCCGCTTGAACTCGGAAGGGGGGCGTTACGGCCTTGGGTGTTACCCACCGGATTTTGGAAAAGCTTTCCGGATGCTCACTGGGGATTCATTCAGGGTGGCCTCGCATGCGAGTCCACTCATTACTCCCCAGACCCTTTATACTCGTTTCGCCTGCTGCCCTATGAACGTACTGATACATGGGCACGACTTCGATGAGCGCGATCAATCGGAATATGGAAGCGCATTGTATTTTTGGCCAAACAATGCCATACTACCAGTCCGCGCCGATCCATGCCTCGAGGGGCAGGCGGGCGCGGCCTTGGGGGTGACCGGTTTCGACAGGTTGACTTTAGGGGCGCGGAGCGCAGGCGGGGGTTGGCCGGCTGGCCCCCTTATCAAGCCGACTAAAACAAAACTGCCAACGACAATCTCGAACTGGCAATTGCTGCCTGATCTTCAGGTAACAAGCGGGTGCCCGTGATCTTCCGGTAGCGG
>JAITFL010000014.1 GCA_031281385.1 Holophagales bacterium | reverse complement strand
TCCACTATGTGGGCTGCGTCATAGATATTGTTAAGGGATTCTAAGACTGCCCTAATGTCCACGCTGACGGAGCGGTTGAACTTGTCGTCGTAGTAGTAGTTGTTCGGCAGGCTCTCGATGATGCCGTCGAACAGCAGGCCCACTATTTCGCCCTTGGTGTTCAACACGGGGCTGCCACTGTTGCCGCCGATGGTATCAACAGTATGGACAAAGTTGATGGGCGTGGAAAGGTCTAGCTTATCCTTCATTTGCAGCCATCTCTCTGGCAGGGTCCAAGAGCCATTCTCTGCTGCGGCGGAGTTGCCGCCCCAGCCGATGTGCCTGTCGTACAGGCCATAGAATGTTGTAAAGGGCTGTATCTTGGTCCCATTGGCGTTGTAAGTCTCCACCGCGCCATACGTGAGCCGCAGCGTGCCAGTCGCGTCTGGGTAAATCTCTTTGCCATACACGGCAAAGCGGGCCTTGGCGATGCGGGGGGCGTGCTCGCTGATCGTCTCTTGTGACCTTGCCTGTACCTGCCTGACGTTGGCCTGTATCTTTTGCACATTTACTGCGATGGCCAAAAGCGGGTCTTTTGATGCCTGGATGGCCGCCCTGCCACCGTCCAACAGTGCTTTGCGAGCGGCGGGCTGGGCCAGTTTAGTGCCTTCTATGGCGGCCTTGGCAACGTCTTTGGGCGACCTGCCGTTTAGCGCGGATTTGACCAATGGATGGCTACCCAGCTCTTTTTGGGCGCGTTCCAGAGCCGATGCCAGTGCCGTTATCTCTTTGTCTTTGTCGAAGGCGAATTCGCCAATGGCCCTCTCCTTGGCCTGCGCCGCTGCCCTCTCCCTAGCCTGCGCCATGGCCATAGGCATATCTGCGGACTGCTGGGGCTGATCCATCACTTGGCCGACGATAATTAAGAGGCGATCCACCAAGTCGCCCACGAACCCAGAGGCGGCCTGTTGTTCTTTGAATGCTGCGATATTCAGCTTGACGGCCTCTTCTATCTTGGCGTGGCTGTCGCCGGCCTCGGCCCTCAATTTGGGGTCGGCCTGTATCTTTGCCCTTAGTTCATCTTCTGCGTCCTTGATGCGCTTCATCGCGTCAACGTTGAGCAGGCCCTTGTAGTAGCCGGTCTGGGCCTTGAGGCTGTTCTCCACGCCAAAGATCGAATTCATTATGCGGCGCTTTTCATCGGCGGTTGATGCTGCCGCTGCCGCAGCAAGGATGGCGTCCCTGCGGGAATTGAGATTAGCCAAGGCAGCCGGTGCCGTGTAGTCGCGGTTGAAGCACATCTGGGCGTAAGTTAGCTGCCTAGATGTACTGCCGGGGTTGCCCACCACGAATGTGAGGTCGCCCGCCTTGAGCGGGACCGAGGGCATCTTTAGGAAATTCGACGGCTGGCAGGGTTTGTCGTTCTCATAGACGCGGAATATACAGAAATCAAGGTCGTGGCGCGGGTAGGTAAAGTTGTCCAAATCGCCGCCAAAAAAGCCTAGTTGGCCCTCTGGCGCGGCCACCAAGCGCAGGTCGGTGTGAACCTTGTTCAGATACACCCAATACTCGCCGCCACGATACAGTGTCACTTGGCGCGGCTCTAGCTCTGTTTTCTCCCCAAGGCTCCGCGCTATTTCCGCAAAGGCCTTTTGCCTTGCTTCTTGCGCGTCCTTTGGCGACATGCCGGGCTTGACGGCAGCATTTACGGTGTCTGTCACATTTTCCATCTGGATGACTGTGCGGACTGTTAGGCCAGGCACTTTCAGTTCATCTTCCATCGTCTTGGCTATAAAGCCATTCCTGAAATAGTCGTTCTCAGGCGTCGAGAGCCTTTGGATGGAGCCGCGCCCCACGTGGTGGTTGGTTATCACCAACCCATTGCTGCTGATGAATGAAGCCGAGCCCCCGCCAAAGTTGATGGCAGAAAGCTGGGCATGTTTCAGCCAGTTCGCGTCTGGTGCAAAGCCATATTTCTCCAACATTTTTTTGAGCGGGATGTTGTCGAAAGTCCACATCCCCTCGTCGGCGGCCAAACCGACAGAAATAAGGGCCAAGCCGATGCTTGTGAGTAAGGCGCGAAGTTTGGGCTGCATTTTTTTCTCCTGATTACAATAGGTTATTGTGGCAGGGTGGGGGGAGAGTTTCAAGGGAAGCAGATCCATGGATCAGGGGTTAGGTGGTAGGGGCCACTGGCCGCGCTTTGAGCGGCAAAAGATGGAGTCCTAGCCCCTAACCCCTGAATTTATCTCCTAAACTCCGCTACGCTCTCCACCGGGTGCAGGCTCTCGAACACTCTCGCGGCGGCAATCTTTACCCTGCCGTCCTCCATCTGGGCAGATGCGACGCCGTGCAGCCATTCGGCAAGCCTTTCGCTGGTGGGGTTGAATGGAAATACGGCCACCTTTATGCCGCCAGGAAATTCGTTCCTCGCCCCATTCAGTTGACCCAACAAGGTGTTTTGCGTCTCTCCGCACGATGCGTCTATGCGGCTTCCCACTAGGTCGGCACCGATGGGGGCCAAAAAATCTTTGTTCTTAGCCCAAGTGTCTTCACCCATAGCCAAGCTGTGATCCAGCAGCGCGTGGCATGGCGTCAGCACTTTTTTCCGCAATTGGCCGAAGTCCACCACAAAGCCCTCGCCGTCCAGTTCCGACGCGCAAAGCTCGACTTCAAACTTCCAAGTGTGTCCATGCAGGGATATGCAGGGTCCAGAGTGGCCCCTGATATGGTGGGCGAAGCTGATGAAGATGCCTGTGGCTATGCGGTACATCGTTGATCCTTTTGCAATTTTGAATTAGAAATAGAATAAAACATCCAAACATTACTCATAACTCATTATCCTTCTGAAAGCTGCCACGCAATAGATGCCGCCCAACTAGAAAACCATCGCGGTGAAGCCGCATCAACCCTTTGACCCCTACTGGTGCCTCAAAGCACAAATACGGCTAGGTTTTGCAATACACTCAATCTACAATGATAATTCATGGACACTTGCGCCGACACGAGAAAACCAGCCCCCTCCATAGCCTTGCGCTTGGGCTGGGTGGCCTTCCTCAACGACTGCTCTTCCGAGGTTTTGGCAAGGGTGCTGCCCCTTTTCCTCACGGCATTTTTGGGGCAGAGCCCTGCCTTCGTGGGTGTCATCGAGGGAGCCGCAGAGAGCGCGGCCATATTTCTAAAGGGCATAAGCGGCTGGCTGTCTGACAGGGCAAAGAGCCGCAAGTGGTTTGTGTTTTTCGGCTATTTTCTTTCAGTGGCAGGGCGCGCGCTGTACCTGTTCAGCTCCTGTGCCTATGTGCTTGGCGCCTCCCGTGTTCTGGACAAGGTGGGCAAGGGCCTGCGCGGCGCACCGAGGGACGCAATGGTGGCCGATGCAGCAGTTGCGGGACGCGCTGGGCGCGATTTTGGAGTGACTAGGTTTTTAGACACATTGGGCGCGATGGCTGGAATTGCCATAGTGCTTGCGCTGGGCGTTGGCAAGGGGCCAATGGATTCGTCCGCATTCCATGCCTGCGTGTGGATTGCCCTGCCCATAGGTCTTGCCGCGCTTGCGCTAATTGTCTTTGGAGTCCCCAGCGTCCCAAGGGGCGCGGCGATGCAGAAAAAGCTGTCTTGGCGCGCCCCAAAAGAGATAAAGGGGTTTTTGGCAATAGCCTTCCTGTTCGCGCTGGCCAATTCCAGTGACGCTTTCTTGGTATTAAAGGCGAGAGAGGCCGGCTTCGCGTTGAGAGAGATACTCGCGCTGTTCTTGGTCTTCAACGCACTGGCTGCGGCGCTTGCCATCCCAGCTGGGAGACTATCGGACAAGTTTGGCCGCCTGCCCTTCCTCATGACGGGCTGGATCGTCTATGCAGCAGCATACGCTGCAATGGGCATCGCAGATGGAAAGGGGGTTTTCAGCGCGTCTCTCCTTGGCTATGGGGCCTTTTATGGCCTTACAGAGGGCGTGGAAAAAGCCCTACTGGCGGACTTGCTGATGCCAGAGAACCGAGGGACTGGCTACGGCGCATTCCAGACCGCGACTGGTGTCGCCGCCCTTTTGGCCAGCCCAATCATGGGTCTGCTGATGACCCACGCAGGGACTAAGGCTGCCTTCCTGATAACATCGGGTACCGCCGTGCTGGCCGCGCTGCTGCTGGCTGTGTGGAGAGTTAATGGACGATGGGTAGGGGCCAAGGTTTAGGCATCATAGTACAGCGACATCTCATACGGATGCGGCCTAGTCTTAACTGACGCGTACTGCTGGCGCAGGACCTTTGTCCAGTCTTCCAACTGGGCCTTGTCGAATACGCCTCCCCTAAGCAAAAAGTCGCGGTCACGGTCTAGTGCGTCGCAGGCTTGGCCCAGGCTGGTGGGCAGGGCCTTTATCTTTTTGCGCTCTTCATCGGTCCAGCTAAATAGGTTCACGTCGAATGGCCCAAAGCCTTCCGCCGTCGGGTCTATCTTGTTGATTATTCCATCTATGCCCGCCATCAGTTGGGCCGCCAAGGCTAGGTACACGTTGCACGTTGCGTCGGGGGGCCTGAACTCGAAGCGAGCGGTGTCCTCGTGGTCGGCGTACTTGGGGACGCGGATGGCCGCGCTGCGGTTGCCAAGGCTAAAGAAGGCGTTGATGGGCGCCTCGAAGCCTGGGACCAGCCGCCTGTAGCTGTTGGTGCTTGGGTTGGTTATGGCCAGCAGTGCAGGGCCGTGCTTGAGTATGCCGCCTATGTACCAAAGCGCCAGTTGGCTCAAGTTTCCATAGCCATCTTTGGAATAGAAAAGGTTGGCCCCGCCCTTCCGCAGCATCTGATGGAAGTGCATGCCGCTGCCGGCCTCGCCGAAAATGGGTTTGGGCATGTACGTCGCGCTCATGCCGTGGCGCGCTGCGACGTTTTTGGTTACATACTTGACCTTTTGTGTGCTGTCGCCAGCCTTGAGTATTCCAAACAGTGGCGTCTCTATCTCTAGCTGGCCTGGGCCGCCTACCTCGTGGTGGTGGTACTTCACTTCAACGCCCATGGCCTCTAGTTCTAGGCACATTTCGGCGCGCATGTCGTGGAACTGATCCCTTGGGCGCATCGCGTAGTAGCCCCCATGCAGCGGCTGATAGTGGCCATGCGGGCCAGCGGGCGCGTTCCAGTCGCCCTCTATGCTGTCTAGCCTGTAGGATGCGACATTGGGGCCATTCTCCACCTCGACGTTGCTGAAAACGTAAAATTCGTACTCCGGGCCCCAAATGCTTTCGTCCGCAATGCCCTCCTTGCACAAAAACTCCTCCGCTCGGATTGCAATGTTCCTTGGGTCGTAGGCGTACGGCTCTTTAGTGTCCGCTTCGTAAGCAGAGCAGATGAAGGCCAGCGTAGGGTGTTCGCAGAATGGGTCGGAGAAGGCCGAAGATAGGTCGGGCAGAATCACCATGTCGCCCGAACTCACAGACTTGAAGCCCACAGAAGAGCCATCGAAGCCAACCCCATCGCGGAATAAGTGTTCGTTGAACTGGCCAACGGGGATGGTTACGTGCCTCCACCTTCCCCAGAGGTCGCTGAACCTAAGGTCTATCGCGACGTAGCCAAAGTCCTCTATATGGCTTTTAGCCTCTTCTATGCTTTTGAACACGAAACCTCCTTGGGCAATGCCTTGACAGAAGACAATGATAACCCAATATAGGGGTCAGGGGCTAATTACAAATTACAAGATGCCGCGAAAGTGCTGCAAGAGATGGGCTAGGTGGCAAGGATCAAGAGCCAAGAGCGCAGTGCTAACAAAAAGGCCATCAGGTATAATTTTTAATGGTCGACTTACTCAATGAACCACCGTTTTTCGATTCTAGGACAGACCATTTGATGCAGGGCAACAGCAAATGACCAACAAAAAGGCGGCAACCGCGGTTCAGACTGCCCCGCAAGCAGCAGACATCCTTGCAAGATACCGCAACAAAATTATCTGCGGTGATGCCATTGAGGTCACGCAGGGCATCCCAGACGGTTCCGTTGACTTGGTTGTCACATCCCCGCCATACAACCTGAAAAATTCCACAGGCAACGGGATGAAAGACGGGCGCGGGGGAAAGTGGAAGAACGCCGAGTTGGTCAATGGGTACGCCACATACGATGACAACATGCCGCATGAGCAATACGTGGTGTGGCAGCGCAGGTGCCTGTCTGAAATGCTTCGCGTAGTCCCCGATAACGGAGCAGTGTTCTACAACCACAAATGGAGAGTGCAGGGCGGCTTGCTTCAGGACAGGGCAGACATCGTGGGCGGCTTCCCAGTGCGCCAAATAATCATCTGGCAGAGAAAGGGCGGGATCAATTTTAACGCAGGGTATTTTCTTCCGACTTACGAAGTGATCTATCTCATCGCAAAGCCAGATTTCAGGCTCGCGCCCAAGGCCAACGCTCTCGGCGACGTATGGGAGTTCGCGCAGGAAATGGACAACAAGCATCCAGCTCCATACCCCGTAGCACTGATAGATAGGATAATATCGTCCACCGAAGCCAAGATTGTCCTAGACCCGTTCATGGGTTCGGGTACTACAGCGGTCGCCGCAGCGCAAAACCACCGCGACTACATAGGCATCGAAATCTCGCATGAATACTGCCAGATGGCCGAAGAAAGAGTGGCTAGAGTCAAGGATGGACTGTTTGATGGATAGGGAGATTGGGGTTGACTCTTTTAGTCGCTTGCGCGACGGCGAAGTGCTGGGGCTATAATTAAGCATGAAGTTTAGAGAGCTTGAAAAGATAATCAAAGCCAATGGATGGGAATTGCGTAACGCCGAAGGCTCACACTACCATTAAGAACACAAGGAAAAACGCGGCAAGGTGACAATCCCTTTCCACAAAGGCGATTTGCCACGCAAACTAATAAACTCGGTACTCATCCAAGCTGGTCTGAAATAGGAGGAAACGATGAAATTCAGCTACCCCGCAGTCTTTTATCCCAACGACAAAAACGAAGGAGAGGGATACACGGTTACAGTTCCCGACCTTCCTGGCGTTACGTCCTATGGCAGCAATCTTACCGAAGCCATCTTGATGGTCGTTGATGCCGCGTCTGGTTGGATACGGCTATCCCTTGAAGATGGTCAGGACATCCCATCGGCCAGTCCGATTGAGAGCATAAAGCCCGATGAAAGAATTGGAGATGGCTTTGTAAACTGGATAGCGCTGGACATTGATGCCTACGCCGCAAAACACGGTCTCACATTGCCTGTTCACGCCTAATGGCAGTTACAAAGTGCAAGTTATAGCACTTCAACCTATTGTAGGTTGAAGTGCTATGCAAGGATTTGCTTGCAAATTCTTGCCGCGTATTGCTCGTAGGCGGGCTTGGCCCGCCGTTAAGCGAGCAATACAAGCGTGAATTACTATGCGCAGGACGATTGCAAGGGGTGGATCAGATACTGCGATTATGGACAACAAAAAGTTGAATTGCTATAAAAAGATGCCGCGCAGCGACCACAAGCAACTAGCATTACATGCGGGAACAATGCTCCGTTCAGTGTCACGCGTTGAATCTGCATTAATTGACGTGGCGCAGCCGCTTCCTTGCCTACCCTAATCCCTGATACCTGATACCAAATTGCGTTCAAATTGCATTTGAACGCTCACGCCAAAGTTTTTGAAAAAGCTGGGAAACCCAGCATTTTCAAAAACTTGCGGGCGTCGGTTCCCGCCGCCTTTATACCAATATGCAACCGTTTGGTTGCAAATTGGTATGAAACCTACCTATGCACATTCTGATTCGGGTTCCTGTCCGCCATCTCGCTCCAAAGCCTCTGCAGGCTGGCAAGGCGCTCGGGGTATGGGATGTCAAGCGCTTCGTCTTCGGGATCGTAGGGCATTGGATCCTCTATCCACTGCGGGGGGAACTCTGGGAAAATTTTTGGCAGCAGGCCCCTGTTCAGGCCCCTTACTGAAAGGGTCCTGATGCCTGGGGTGTCAATCAGCGCTCCGCCGCCAGGCACTTGGATCCAGCGGGCAGACGTGGTGGTCTGCCGCCCTGTTCCGTACTTGCTAATATCGCCCGTCTTGAGGCCGCGCCCCGGCAGCAGGGCGTTTATGAGCGTGCTCTTCCCAACGCCGCTGTGTCCCAGCAGAGCAATGGCCTTGTCTTTGAGCAGCACCATCAATTTGTCTATGCCGGCTCCTGTCTTTGCGCTCGTCTCTATTATCGGTATGTCCAAGCCTCTTATGGGATCAAGCTCTGGCAAGGTGTCCTTGGCGGACGCCCTGTCCCTCTTGGTTACTATTACGCGGAAGGCCATCCCAGCGTCCAGTGACAGCGCGTATGCCCTCTCCAGCAGCCCAGGGCGCATGGGGGGATCCACAACGGCAGTGCATGCCCAAAGCTCGTTTGCGTTGGCGCACACCAGTTGCCAAGGCTCGCGGTCGTCTATGCCGCCCCTTTTTAACAGGCGGCTCCTGGGAAGCACGGCCACCACTTGGGCCTGCGGCAGTCTGTCGTCCAGCGTCCCAGCAGCCTGGCCAATGTATAGCACTTTGTCGCCGCAGACCAGTTTTATGCCCTTTAGTTTTCCAGCAAGCGTGGCGCGGATTTCCGATCCATCGTCCAGCAGTAGGTCAACCCACTGACTGTGGCGCTGCGCCAGCGTAGCCGCGGGCAGGTGCGCCCACTGCGCTGCGTCTGGCAGGTGCAGCATAGCATCTGGGTCGTGTTCTTCGGCCTCGGTGGCCAGCCTTTCGGAGCTGATCTGGCGGCGCTTGCTCTCGGCGATTCTTTCTCTTAGATAGTGTTCCCCGCCGTCCATCTCATCGGCGTCGTTGCTCTGGCCCAGCCGAAACTTCTTGCGGCCCATTGCCTAGGCTCTCCCCGCGAACTCCCTCGTCTCGGTGTTCACTTTCACCTTTTCGCCCTCTTTGATGAAGAGCGGCACTCGTATCTCGATGCCCGTCTCCAGCTTGGCCGGTTTGGTTACATTGCCCGATGCGGTGTCGCCCTTGGCGCCTGGCTCTGTGTACGTGACGGCCAGCTCAACGTGCGTGGGGATTTGCAGGCCGATGGGGTTGCCATTGAATTTTTGGACTTGGATAACCTGGCCCTCGACCAAGTAGTCCAGCGCGTCCCCCACCATGTCGCCATTCAGCGAAAGCGTTTCATAGGATTCCTGATCCATGAAGTGGGAGCCGTCGCCGTCGCTGTACAGATAACTGGCTTGGACTAGCGCCAAATCGGGTTCGCGGAACTTGTCGCCGGCTTTGAATGTCTTGTCAAACACGGCCCTAGTCAAGAGATTCCTCATCTTTAGGCGCACCAGTGTCTGCCCGCCCCTGGCCGTCGGCGTGGAAACTTCCGCGTCAAGGCAGTGGTAGGGCGTGTCTTCGTGTTCAAAGAACATCTTGCGCTTGACGTTGATAGCTTCGATGATGCCGCCCATCAATGGCCTCCAAATTTGCTTATGAATCTATCATACACCAACTTTAAAGCACAGAACTAACATCGTCCATTGCTGCATTTACGCCATTATGTGCTGACAAGCACAGGCAAATTGTTACAAAATGTTTACCAATTTTCCGGGCCAAATGGCTTTACACTGAACTTTCAAAGATGGTTAACGAAGCCTACATGGTTTTGTGAGTCGGCACCTTGTTTGCCCGAGCCAGAAAAAGCAGGGGCGGCACAAATGAAAATTTGGTCCGCCCCTGTCCAATTTCTCCAAAAGCCCGAACGGTCCGGGATGAATGTAGCGAGCGGGCATTTCTTGAGGCGAGCCGCCATCACGCCATCAGCAGTTTCTGAAACAGAAACACGCCGCCATTCCAGCAGGCGTGGACGAAGATGGTGGTCTTTATATCGCCCGTCCGCATGAACGCGATGCCAAGGGTGCAGCCAAGGATGGCCAGCAGGGGGATGATCTGCAAGTCGAAGTGGATGGACGCGAATAGGGCGCTGGAGAGCAACAGTGCGCCAGCAACGGGCAGCCGCCGCCTAAACATTGACATCATGAAGCCCCTGAAAAAAATTTCCTCGAACATTGGCCCAAGAAAGGCAACGGTGCCAAAGACTGCCAATATGGGCAAAACGCCCTTGCTGCCGCCGATTAGCTCGACAAGCTCTTTCTGTGGCTGGTCGCCCTCGGGCATGACGAAAGACAGCAGCCAAGATGCGGCCAGCGTCAAAGTGAGCGCCAGTAGCAGGAAACGTACACCATTCATCGGCCACCGCCAATCCTTCTTGCTGATCTTGTGCCACAGTGCCAAGGGAGAAAATTTTTCCGCCGCACAAATAAAGGCTATGCCGCAGACGGCATGCAGGGAATAGTTCAGCGGCAACGTCCACACGCCCAAGTGGGCAGTTTTTCCTATGAATCCCGCGAGCGTTGACGACAAAAAGAAACAGACGTACCACCCCAAGCACACATTCAGCGCATAAACGGCCGGCATCTGAAAGCGCGGCGGGTCTGCCAGTGGTGGCTTTTTTGCCAGCGCCCAAATACCAATTCCCAGTCCCCATATCGCGCCGACAAACAAAATTATCGCAACGACAGATAATGCAACTGCTTTTTTTTTGTACGCGGCCAATATCCCATTTCTGGCATCAGTCGTCCATTCCGAGGTCTGTGCCTCGGCGATCCGACCTTCCAAGAGTTTTGCCGCCAGGCCGTTGGAGAGGCTGCTGGTAGCTAGTTCAATGTCCGCAGACGATGGAATAGGGCCCGAGGCGTACGCGGCTTCCCAGCAGTCGCGGAAGAGGCCCTTGGGCGCAAAATCCAGGAGCCTCTCGGCCTCTTTTAGTTTCCCCGCTTCCGCCAGTAGCACTGATCCGACTGCAACGTCCCAAGGATTTTTTGCATCCTTTGGCGGTTTCCCATGCGCGTCTAGGGATTCTAGGGATACATAGATTTTTTTGCCAAGCCTCTCCAGAAGGGCGCCGCGCCCGCCTTCATTTTTATAAGCCGCCGCCCAGCGCAGCTCCATCAGCCTGGCCTCTTGCCCCGCCTGCGCCATGGCCGCCCTTGGCACCGCGACGTGGGCCACTTGCTCCACCGTCAGATAGGCAGCGGCCAAGGCGAGGAAAATGGTCAGTGGGTTGAGGAACGTGTGTGGGGGGCGCATGTTGTTTATTGTCAATTGGAGGCGCAGAATTGGCAAGGGAGCAAAGATCATAGACTGGGGCCAACAAGCCACTTGAAGCCCTTGGACGTGGCACGACCTCAAATGAAAAACGTGGTAAAATATTAGTGAAAGGCACTGCTGCTAAGAGAAAAACGTATGACTCAATCACATGACACTTCAATGTTAGACATTCTTAAGGGCATAGACAGGGGGACAACGCGCCTACCAGACTTTCAGAGAGGTTGGGTTTGGGACGATGAACACATCCGCAAATTGGTTGCGAGCATAACTTGTTCTTACCCGGTTGGAGCAGTTATGTTCCTAGAATATGGAGGCGATGGCATCCGCTTCAAATCCCGCGTGTTCACAAGTGTGGCCGATGATGGCAAGACACCGGAATTGCTTGTCCTTGACGGGCAGCAGCGCCTCACCAGTGTATATTGCGCCATGTATAGCCAAAAGCCAGTTCCAACGCAAACAATCAAGAAAGAGGACGTTCAGCGTTATTACTATCTTGATATTGAAAAATGCCTTGATCCCGATGTTGATCGTGTGGATGCTATTGTATCTGTTCCTAATGATAAAAAAATTAAAGAAGATTTTGGACGTGTCGTTGTGAAAGATTTAAGTACTTCCCGGGGTGAAATTGAGAATCACATGTTCCCGCTGAATATTGTGTTTGATTCTATTGCCTTGGATACGTGGAAAGACAACTATCGGGATTTCCACAATGATCCAGAGATCAGCAATCGTCTCCGCAAATTCACGGCCGAAGTCTTGAATCCGATACTTCGCTACACACTGCCAGTTATTCGACTTGAAAAAGATACCCCAAAAGAAGCGGTTTGTCAGGTCTTCGAGAATGTCAACACCGGCGGTGTTGCGCTTACGGTTTTCGAGTTGGTTACAGCAACCTTTGCTGCCGAGGATTTTGTTCTACGCGATGATTGGGAAATACGAGTACGCAAGATGAAGCACGCTGACGGAACATTTGAATTGCTCTCCGATGTCGCCCCCACAGATTTCCTTGCATCAATGACACTTCTGGCACAAGTGAATGGGAATAGAACACTTGCAGTAAAGCGTAAAGATGTGCTGGGTCTCTCGCTAGCGGATTACAAGGCTTATGCCGAAGATCTTACGAATGGCTATATAAAAGCAGCCCATTTTCTTGTTCAGCAAAATATTCTTGCCCCACGTGACCTTCCATATACGACCCAATTTGTGCCATTGGCGGTACTTATGACTGTCCTGGGCAATAAAACAAACGATGGCTTAGTCAAAGATAAACTCGCCGCTTGGTACTGGTGCGGTGTCTTTGGGGAGATGTACGGTTCGTCAAATGAGACGCGCTATGTGAACGATGTATCAGGTATTCAGGCATGGATTTGCGGTGGGGAAGAACCAGATACAGTAAGCCGCGCTTTCTTCCAGCCAACACGACTCCTCTCGCTACAAACTAGAAATGGTGCTGCCTATAAGGGTGTCATGGCCCTTATTTTGGGCGAAGGTGCGCGGGATTTCATTAGCGGAGATAAAATGGACTTTAAGAATTTCGCGACAGTCCAAGTGGACATTCATCATATCTTCCCACAAAAATTCTGCGAGCAGCAGGGCTACGAAAAGCGCAAGTGGAACAGTATCGTCAATAAGACACCTATCGCAGCCCTTACCAACAAAATGCTTGGTGGCAAGGCCCCAAGCAAATATCTGAAAGCGATAGAGAACACAAATGTGTCACCCACTGCTCTAAACGCCAACATAGAATCTCATGGCATTGATGCCGCTTCACTCCGAGAGGACAATTTCGACAAGTTCTTTTTAGCTAGAGCAAAAACAATTGTCAAACTCATCAGCAAAGCGATGGGCAAGAGGGCAGACAACCTAAACAGCTCCGATGTTGTAGAAGCATTTGGAGGGTCGCTGGAATGGAATGAGGAGTAATATTCCGCTGCAAAAGGCCGTATAGATGCTACTCCTGCCCCTGGCTCTTTTCTTTCTTGAACGTCAGGTTAAGCAGCGGTGCGCTGCACTTTGTGCAGTTTGAGCGGTGGTAGGGGTTCCTGTGTTCGCAGTTGGGGCATATCTTGTCATTCTTGCGCTTCCGCATTGTCAGGCGGAAGTAAAGTATCCCAGCGAGGAGTATGATCAGCCCCGCCTTGTGGTAGTTCTGGAAGACGTAGTCTTTTTGCGGGGCTGGGGTGGGGGCTGGAGCCTCTAGCGATGTTTCCTGGAGCATGTGGTCACCTTGGATGATTGTACGGCAACCGAGTGCACAACGCCAATGGTGCTTTATAGTCCTTCCCGTAGGGAATTGCTATATACGCAGGATGATTGCAAGGGCTGGATCAGGTACTGCGATTGTGGACTACAATAAATTGAATTGCAATATTGGAGGTCAAGATGGACATGCGGTTCCTTATGAAGCAGGCGCAAAAGATGCAAGCGGACCTTCTGGCGGCGCAGCAGGGCCTGCGCGTGGTGGGCACGGCTGGCGGCGAGTCGGTGAAGATCACCCTCAACGGCGCCAAAGAGATAGTCGGCATTTCCATCGCCAAAGAAGCCATGGATCCAGACGACCCTAGCATGCTGGAAGACCTCATCATCGCCGCATATAGCGACGCAGCGGCAAAGGCGGCGGAAGGGATGGCCAAGGCCACAGGCGGCATGGCTTCCGGCCTCAACATCCCAGGCTTTAACTTCTAGCCGCCATGAAACTGCCGCCGCCCCTAGAGGCCGTAGTCGAGGCGTTCCAAAAGCTGCCTGGCGTGGGCCCAAAGTCAGCCCAGAGGATTGCCCTGCACTTGCTGAAAGAGGGCAGTCAGGCCATCGAACACTTGGCGGGCGCGTTGACCGCCGTCTCCGAAAAAGTTGGCTTCTGCGAAACCTGCGGCTCTTTCACCGACCAGCCGACATGCCCGATCTGCCTTGACCAAGGGCGTGACCCTTCCTATTTGGTGGTGGTGGCCGAAGCCAGCAACGTGCTCACCTTTGAGAGGGGAGGGCAGTTCAAGGGGAGGTACCACGTTCTCGGCGGCCTCATCAGCCCGCTAAAGGGCGTGGGGCCGGCCCAGTTGCGGATAGATGCGCTGCTGAGGCGCTTGGAAGGCGGCGAAGTGCGGGAGGTGGTCATCGCCACCAATCCCACCCTAGACGGCGAAACCACTGCGGCCTTTTTGTCCAGACTGCTGGAACCCCTGTCCCAACACGGCTTAAAGGTGTCTAGGATTGGACTCGGCCTGCCCATAGGCAGCGACCTAGAGTATGCCGATGACCTCACCCTGAACAGAGCCCTAGAGGGAAGGACAAACACCCGCGGTTAGGGCTACAACAGGGATCAGGGGCTAGTAGCCGCTCTTGCCCATAGCCCCTGAACCCTAATCCCTATCTACCTACAAGCTCGTCCGCTATCCACTTGCCGTCCATGACCTTGACCAGCGATTCGGTTATGGCGCGAGCGTCAACGGCTATGCTGCGCTTTGTGCTTCCGTCATAGACGTAGTAGCCGGCCTGTCCCTCGATGTTGCTGTCGAAGTTGAGCCCCACCAGTTCGCCCTTGGTATTCAAGACGGGGCTGCCAGAGTTCCCGCCCACTGTGTCGCAGGCGTAGGTGAAGTTGTATGGTGTGGTCAGGTTCACGCCAGGCAGCCTGTCCAGCCACCTCTGCGGCAGAACCCACAGCCCGCCCTCGGCCGCGGCTTCGTTGCCGCCCCAGCCCTCATAGCGGTCAATCAGGCCGTGGAAGGTGGTGAATGGCTGCATCAGTGTGCCATTCGCGGGGTACGTGGCCACTGGCCCGTATGTGAAGCGCAGCGTGTTTGTAGCGTCGGGGTAGTATGTCTTGCCAAGTATGGCGAACCTGGCCTCGGCGATCCTCTGGGAGTGCTCGGCTATGACAGCCGTTACCTGCTCGTCCATCTTTTTGCGGTAGGGCCTGGCCAGAGCTTCTATGTTGCGGGCCATTGCTATCAGCGGGTCGCTCGATTCTTGCACGGCCTTTATGCCGCCGTCCAAAAGTTGCTTGCGGTAATCCGCGTCATTGATCTTTGTGTTGCTGATCGCTTCTTTGGCCACGTCGCCCGCCGCCCTGCCGCCTGTTAGAGCCTTGACGATTTCGTGCTGCGGCCCAAGCACTTCGATTGCCTCTTGCAGTCCGGCCTGAAGTCTTACGATGTCCAATGGGATGTTGACGTTCTGCGGTGGGCGATCTAAGGTACTTCGGCGGGTTTTCAATGAATCGTCGGATACGTCGGGCCGCTTGTCGGCGGGCAGGCTGGAATCGTACGCCCAGCGCACCATGCTTATCGCGGAGCCTAGCATGGTGGAGCCTCTGGAATCCAGCAGTTGCATATAATCTAAAATTTGCTTGTTGAGGTTCACCGCTTTTTCTATTTCATCCCAACTCTTTCCGGCCTTGGCTTTTAGTTCAGGATTCGCGGCAACCTTGGCCCTAAGGTCTTTCTCTTCCATCGCCACCTTTGCGATGTTTGCGGGTACCCTTAGCCCCATCAACTGTCCGGCTATGCGCTTGTAGCCGTTGTCAATGCCCCAGATGGTGTCGCGGGCAGTCCGCGCCGCTTCACCGCCGGCCTTGCCGTACTCAAGGATCGCGGCCTTTTGACGCTCTTGCGAGCGCATCCTGTAGGGAATGGAATAGTCCCGCGCAAACTCCATCTGCGCCAGCGTTTGCTGCCTGAACGTGGCGCCTGGGTGTCCGGAGACTATCACGAGGTCGTTGGCCTTCAACCCGCCCGTTGTCCAATTGAGAAAATGGTCTGGCCTATACGGCTTGTCGTTTTCATAGACGCGCAGCAGGGCGAAGTCCAGCCCCCACCTTGGGAATGTGTAGTTGTCCTGCGCGCCGCCGAAGTCGGCCACCTGCAATTCGGGCGCGGCCACCAGCCTTACATCGTTGAAGCGTTTGTAGCCATACACCCAATATTCGCCACCGTTGTACAGCGTCACGGAATCGAATGACCTATTTGGGTCGTCCTTTGCCATTTTGGCCCGCAGCTCTTCCAGCTTATCCCTTCGCGCTTTGTTGGCCTGAGTGGGTGCCATGCCAGGCTTTGCCGCAGCCTTGACCGTGGCCGTCACATCCTCTGTGGAGACCAGTACGCGCAGCTCGTAGTTGGGGATCTTTATCTCTTGCTCGATGGACGCGGCCACGAAGCCGTCCCTCACCAAGTCGCGGTCTTTCCCGCTGACCTTCGATATAGACCCCCGCGCTATGTGGTGGTTGGTCAGGACGAGGCCATTCGCGCTGACGAAGGCGCCAGAGCCGCCTGGGAACTTCACGGAAGCCAGGCGAACATGATCCAGCCACGCTTGGTCGGGAGCCCAGCCGTACTTTTCTTTCAGCTTGGCCAGTGGCAGATTGTCAAAAGTCCACATACCCTCGTCGGCGCGCAACAGCCCCGCGCAGATGAGGAACGGGATGACGGAGATGGAGAGGATAGTGCGGAGTTTCATGGCGGCCCCTTTTGAGATGTCTGCCCTCAGTTTACAGCAGGAGGCAGGGGAATGACTAGGGGGCAGGGGCTTCTTCAATTGTAATTCGTAACTTGTGAGCCACTTGCAAAACGTCAGTTTTGCAAGTCACCGGAGGTGTAGGCTGCGCCCGACCGGAGCAGGCTCTGGCGTGAAAGCACTATAAACAGGCAAGTTACAAAATTCAGCCAGAGACAGCGGAAGGTCGGGAGCAGACGTAACGCCGAGTTTTGCAAGAAGCTATTGTACCTCGCAACTAATAACTGGTATAAAATAGCCAAATGACTACTATTCGCGTCCACCAGCTTCCGCACGCCCATGGACTGCCCCTGCCGGCGCGGGCGACGCCGTGCTCGGCGGGGATGGACTTGATGGCCGCGCTGCATGGAAGCCAAAGCGTACTGCTGCACCCCGGCGACCGTTTCTTGGTGCCTACGGGCCTTGTGATGGCGATACCCGAGGGCTTTGAGGGGCAGGTCCGCCCAAGGTCTGGCCTGGCGCTCAAGCATGGCGTCACAGTACTGAACGCGCCAGGCACCATAGACTCCGACTACAGGAGCGAAGTGATGGTGCTGCTGGTGAACCACGGCCAGGCGGCCTTTGAGATAAAGAGGGGCGATAGGATAGCCCAGCTTCTCATTGCCCCTGTGCCGGAATGTGAGTGGATTCCCTCTGACGCAAAGGGCCTTGGCGACACCCAGCGCGGCCTTGGCGGGTACGGGTCAACGGGCGTCTGATATAGTCAACGCGCTTGGGAATCGTTACAAATTGACATGTTTCGCCAGCGTTGACTATACAAGTGATTAGTGGGAAATAGTCAGTGGTCAGTTTGGCAGGTTGGGTGCCTAGCGCTGAACGCAACTTGGTATAACCCATCGCAGAGGCTCCGTGTGCTACAATTGATGACCCCACCGTTGGAGGAAACATGCTCATCGTTGCACTGACGCTTGCAGCCCACATAGCCATCGTCCCCCAAGAAGCGCCACAGGCCCAACCAGTTTCCGCCGTTGGCTACTGGGAGGGCTCCATCAGTCTGCCAGGCGTGGCCCTGCCGATACAGGTAAACCTAGCGCAGGGCAGCGGCGAATTGCAGGGCAGCATCTCCATCCCGCTCCAGAGCCTCAAGGACTACAAGCTGGACAAAGTTGCGCCCTCTGGCAAAGAAATATCGTTTCGCATGGCTGGCATACCTGGCAACCCGACATTTAAGGGCCGCTTGGAGAATGGCATCATCAAAGGCGAATTCACGCAAGGTGGGCAGTCATTCCCATTCGAGCTGAAGCGCGTTGGCGACGCAAAGCCTATGGCCATTGAAGCCACGTTGCCAAAGGGCCTCACCGAGAGAAATGTCACGGTGGGAAGTTCGCCTTGGGAGTTGCCTGGCACACTTACACAGCCCCAAGGGGAAGGGCCCTTTCCTGCAGTAATATTGGTACACGGCAGCGGCCCCCAAGACAGGGACGAGCGAATAGGCGAAAGCCGCCCCTTCCGCGACATAGCGTGGGGCCTAGCCGAAAAGGGCATAGCTGTCTTGCGGTACGACAAGCGCACATTCGTGCATGGCGCAAAATTCGCCGCGCTAAAGAGCTTCACCATGAACGAAGAGGCCGTTGACGACGCGGTTTCGGCAGTTGCCGTCGCGGGCCTGGCCGAAGGAATAAATGCGGACAAGGTTTTCGTGCTTGGCCATTCGATGGGCGGCTACGCGCTGGGGCGCATCGCCGAGAAGTGCCCAAAGGCCACAGGGTTCATTTCCTTGGCCGGCCCGGCCAGGCCGCTAGAGGATCTGATCCTTGAACAGATTATGGATCGCGGGGCTGAAAGCGCAAAGGCAACCGTTGCCCAAGCCGTTGCAAAGGTAAAGTCAAAAGACCTGTCGGCGGACATCCCCGCCAGCGAGCTGCCCCTTGGCATCCCCGCGCCCTACTGGCTGGACTTGAGGGGCTACAACGTAGTGGCCGCCTTGGCAAAGAGCAAACGCCCCGCATTGATCCTCCAAGGCGAGGCGGACATACAAGTGAGGATGACGGACTTCGAGCTATGGAAAAAGGGCCTCCCCGCCGCCGCCAGCAAAAGCTTTCCCAAACTGAACCACATATTCATGCCTGTTGATGACAAAAGCACGGGCGCAGAGTACTACGCCGCAGGCCAGCACGTCAGCACGGAAGTGATACAGACAATTGCGGAGTGGATTAAAAATAGGTAACAGGGATCAGGGCGCCATTCTTATCCCTTATCCTTCAACCTGAACTTTGGCCCGCACCTATTTACCCATTTGCGCTGCCACCTCGGCGGCGAAGTCGTCCTTGCGCTTTTCTAGGCCCTCGCCCATGACCCACTTGGCGAAGCGGCGCACGGCTATCTTTTCGCCCAGCTCGGCTATCTTTTGAGAGATGTGCTGTTCAACGGTCAATTCGGGGTTTATGACAAACTGCTGCTCCAAGAGGCAGTTGTCCTTGTAGATGGAGTTCATCTTGCCTTCGACTATTTTTTCAATGATGTTGGCAGGCTTGCCCGTGGCCTCGGCCTGTGCGCGAGCTATCTCTTTTTCTTTTTCGATGAACTCCTGGGTGACTTCATCCTTGCCGACGAAGATGGGCTGGGGGTCGTGAGCGGCGCAGTGCATCGCTATCTCATGCACCAAGCGCGTGAAGGTCTGGTTTTTGGCGACGAAGTCGGTTTCGCAGTTGACTTCGATTATCACGCCAACGCGGCCGCCGGGGTGAATGTAAGAATCAACAACGCCCTCGCCGGCTATGCGCCCGGCCTTTTTGGCCCCTGCCGCCAGCCCTTTCTTGCGAAGCCAGTCAACGGCTTTGTCCATGTCGCCATCGTTTTCTTCCATCGCCCTTTTGCAGTCGGCCATGCCAAGGCCCGTCTTGTCTCGAAGAGCTTTTACGTCCAATGCAGTGAATGCCATTTTTTTCTCCTGTCCTGTTCGTGGATATGAATATTATTTGCTACTGGCCCTCGCCCTCGTGGACTTTTTCGGCCATCATCGCGTTCATTTCTTCATTGTCCTTTTTGTCGCTGAACGACTGCCTGCCCTCCAGTATCGAGTCGGCGATGCGCTCGGAGAACAGAAGTATGGACCTTATAGCGTCGTCGTTGCCAGGGATCACGAAGTCTATTTTGTCGGGGTTGCAGTTGGTGTCCACTATCGCAACTATCTTGATGCCCAGCTTGTAGGCTTCGGAAATGGCTATGTCCTCGTGGTTGGGGTCTATCACAAATACAACGTCTGGGACGTGCCTCATCTCGCGGATGCCTATGAAGGACGCCTCCAGCTTGGTCTTGGCTCGGGTGAGGGATAGTATCTCTTTTTTGGAGAGCAGGGACGTCTTGGCGGGGTCGGCCAGTGTGGCCTCGATTTCCTTTAGTTTGTCCAGACTCTTTTTGATGGTCGAAAAATTGGTGAGCATACCGCCCAGCCAGCGGTTGTTGACGTAATGCGCTCCACAGCGCAGTGCCTGCTCGGCGATGAGCTCCTGCGCCTGGGGCTTGGTGCCGACGAACATGAAGGTCTTGCCCTCGCTGGCCGCCTTGGTGATGAAGTTAGCGGCTTGGTTCCAAAGGCGGAGCGTCTTTTGCAGGTCTATTATGTAGATGCTGTTTCTGGCGCCGAAGATGTAGGGCTTCATCTTTGGGTTCCAGCGCTTTGTCTGGTGCCCGAAGTGTACGCCGGCTTCCAAGAGTTCTTTCATTTGTATAGCAGCCATGACGGCCTCCTCAAAATGTGTGGCGCAGCAACATTGCGGCCACGTTTGGGATTGAAGGCGGTCGGTGACAAGCAGTCATTGCCGCCCGATTCGCCCCTTGGCAGGGGCCATTGTGAAAAAAATTATCGCTTGCTGAACTGGAACCTGCGCCTGGCGCCCATCTGGCCGGGCTTTTTGCGCTCTTTCATCCTAGAGTCGCGGGTCAGCAGGCCGGCGCGGCGCAGCAGGGATTTCAGTTGGTCGTTGTATGCCAGCAGGGCGCGGGAGAGGCCCATGCGGATGGCGGACGCTTGGCCGGCGGGGCCGCCGCCTTTGACCGTCACCAGCAGGTCGAACTTTCCTGCCATTTCGGACAGCGCGAAGGGCTGGTTGACCACCATCCGCAGCACTGCGTTTGGAAAATAGTTTTCGATGTCGCGGCCATTGACCGTCACTTTGCCCGTGCCTGGGCGCATGAACACTCGCGCAACGCTTGTCTTGCGTCGCCCTGTTCCATAGTGCTGGATGATTGCCATGTCTTTGCCTCTGTGCGGTTACTGTTGGATGGTGAGGATTTCGGGCTGCTGGGCCTGGTGCGTGTGGTTGGGTCCAGGATATACTTTCAGCTTGCGGTAGAACTGGCGGCCCAAGGGGCCCTTGGGGAGCATGCACTTGACGGCCTGCTCGATGACCCTTTCGGGGTAGGTCTGCATCATTTTGTCGGCGCGGACTTCCTTCATGCTGCCGGGTTGGGGCGTAACGCGCCTATAGAACTTCTGCTTGGCCTTGTTGCCCGTGAGCACCACCTTTTCGGCATTTATCACAACAACGTGGTCGCCGGTGTCCAAGAATGGAGTCCAGCAGGGCTTGGTCTTGCCCATCAGTATTCCAGCGACTACGGTGCTTAGGCGGCCCACTGGTATCCCAGTGGCGTCAACGAGGAACCATTTGCGCTCGATTTCTCCGGCTTTTGGAAAATATGTCTTCATATCGTTGCTCCAAACCTTGCCCGTTGCAAACAAGCCGCGCCCCTAGATGGAACGCAGAAAGAGTAGATTAACGCATGGCCTAAATAAAGTCAAGGGGTTTTTTGTTGCACATTGACAGATGATTGTTTATTGAGCCATTTGCAAAACTGACGTTTTGCTAAAGGATTCAACTATCCTTGTCCTTGCTATCCTTGGTTGCTGCTGCGGCGGGAGCGGCTTCGGCGGCGGCGTCAGTCGCGGCCACTTCCTCGCCCCTCTTGGCGTGGACGATGCAGATGACGTTGTGCGGGTCGTCCATAAGCACGGTTTCATCGGGCAGCTTGATGTTCTCCAGCCTTTCGTTCTCGGCTATCTTGAGGTGCGAAATGTCCACGTCTATGTGCGCCGGAATGTTTTTGGGCAGGCACTCGATCTCTATCTCGCGGTGGACAAATTCCAGCGTGCCGCCTTCCTTTACTCCAATGGGGGTTCCGATGAGGCGGATGGGCACGCGCACCTTGACCTTGCGGTTTGGATCAACGCGCATGAAGTCAACGTGGACTAAGCGGCCAGTCACAGGGTGCCTCTGCAGATCCTTGATGATTACATGCCTCTTGATGTCCGTGCCTTCCCTTTGCAAATAGATCAGGCTGTTCATGCCGGTGTCTGATGAGATCACCTTGGCCACTATTTTGGGGCTTATCTTCAGTGAAACGCAGTCTTCCCCTAAGCCGTACACCGTGGCGGGTATCATGCCCTCCCGGCGTAGCTTGGCGCAGGCCGATTTCCCTTTCTCCGTCCGCAGCGCGACTTTAATTGCTTCTTCCATTTTGTCCTCCTACCCGGCCAGTATGGCCCTCTCGTTGGTTGTGGGCCAGAGGCCCGAAAAAATCCAGCCCGAAAAATGGGCGAACTTCCAGTGTAAGGCAAAAGATGGATTTTGTGTAGGAAAAAATTTGGGGGCAATTTGGGGTTAGGTTGCAAGGGGAGGGTAGGGGCCGCTGCCAGACCCAAGGTACTCGCTTCCCTCACTGTTTCTTTCGGACGGATGCATGGAGATGGCTCCGTTCAACAGCGAGTGCCGAATCTGCCATAATGGTCCATTGAATATGCTGCTTCGCTTCCTGAAAAAAATTTGGCCGAAGAAATTACCCGCCATCGAGCTATCGCCGGGGCAGTGGGCGCTGCTGCCCTTAGGCAACCCGGGCGATGAATACGCGCTCACGAGGCACAACCTGGGCAGGCTGATGGTGCAGAGGTGGGCGGAC
>JAITFL010000147.1 GCA_031281385.1 Holophagales bacterium | reverse complement strand
TCCGGCTCCCAGGGGCGCCCGGCGAAAACGCGCCGGCGCCCTCGCGCCAAGCACGGCCCGCGAAACGGGCCCGAAAGGCGCCCGCGCCCACGAGCGCGGACAATCAGAATAACAAAACCCAAAAAAAACGCAAGGGATTTTTTTCGGGGGAAACACAAAATAAGGGAAAAAGCCCTGAAAATCAAAGAAGAAAATTTTTTGGGAGAAGGCCGCTCGTCAGTTGCCCCCGGCTTTGGTTGCGGCAGCCTTCGGTGGCTGGGTGCCGAATTGGGCCTGCTTTTTCTTGGCTTCTTCTTCGGCTTTTTTCTCAGCGGCCTTCTTTTCTTCTGCCTTCTTGGCTTCGGCTTCCCAAGTTTGCTTAAGGTCTCTTTCCAACCAGTAGATCACTTTCACCGACCTATCGGGCATTGGCCTCCAATGGTCGTTTTTGCCGCCATCCCTCACGATTGGGGCGCCCTCTGGTGGGCTGCCCAATTTTTCCACCCTGCCGTTTTCGGGATGGAGCCGATACCAAACGATGTAAGGGTTTCTCCGGGCGAGCTCTTCTAGCCGACGGGCCAGTATCTTGTGGGCCTCTTCCTCGGACATTGATGGATTGTTTTCCATCATGTCATTTATTTCTTTGTATGCATCGCCTGTTTCGGTTACAAAAAAGTTTTCGTCCTGCGCGGCTATCAAAACTGTTCCATCTATTTCGGGGTTCACGCACAGAATTGACATAGGGAAGCCGCCCTTGGTCACCATTTCGGGTGTGACTTTGCGAAAAATATTGCCGGCCTTCACCAAGGATGCCTTTTCAAGGGAAAAACACCAAAAAAGGCCTGTACTGGGGTTGACCAGCGTTGCGTGCTTGGGGGTCATAATGATTTTGCTAGACCAAGCCAGAGCAAATATTTCTTCATCCTGCATGTACTTTTGCAACTCGTCCTGCCCGTGGCCTATCGGCGCACCAATCCTTAGATCTGTCTTCCCACCAGGGAATGAGGCCCTGGCGAAGGGCGTCCTGTCAGGCCCTTTGTTGCCGGTCAAGTCCTGGCGGCATGAAACAACAATGAACCGCCCACCTTCGCAGGGTATGACATCCAACAACTCCATTTCGTCTGTTTCAAAATTACCCAAGAAATGCCACTTGCCTTCTTGCCATTTGGCGAATGCCCTACGCTTAAATAAAGAGCCGTCTTCCTTTGCTTCAACAGATCCATAGTCGAATGCATATAGGGCATCGTTGAACCAATGGGCACGGTCTAAACGAGAGCGGTGCTTACCGTTGGTAGGAAAATCAGCGTCCAAGCTGAGGCTTGGGATTTTTTTTTGAATAACACCTTTTTCGTCTATGAAAACAAAAGTATTCCCTGCGCCCTTAGGAATAATTCCAACCATATAGAGATCGTCCACCCATTGGCCGGGATCCTCCGCCTGGGCAAACATCAGCACACAGAATGACGATAGCAAAAGTTGCTTTGTTGCTCGGTACAAAAAACTCATTGTCGGCATGTTCTCACCTTATCTGTTGCTATTGTGAAAGCTCTGATGATAGGATAAAACATTTTTTGCGGACGCGTCAAAGAAATATTGACGGTCTATCCTACCTAGATTTTTCAATGAGCATGTGCAGAAGGGCCACGGCCGCATGAGTTATGCCTGGCACCCTAGACGCCTGCCCCAGTGTCTGCGGCCTGTGCTTTTTAAGTTTTTCTCTTACTTCTATGCTGAGCCCGGGGACGTCGCCCACGAGGAAGCCATCTGGTATGGCGACCGCATCCCATTGAGACGCTTGGTCAGCCAGTTTGGCCTCTCTTTCCCTATATCCTGAGTACCTGACGAAAAACAGGATGGCCTCTTTTTCATGCTCCCAGTTGACGCCTTCAAGCGAAATGTTGCTGCTGCGACACGCTTCGCGCAAAATGCCGTCAATCTGCTGCTGCCCAATCTGCTGCCGTTTTAGGAGGTCGGCCACAGTCATGCCGCTGGACAGCTCCAGCCCTGACTGATAGGCAAACTTGGCATATTCCGAAGTCTTTTTCGCCCACTCGGATCTGCAGGCGCCCACCAAGGCCGAGCGCCATTCTGCGCGTTTTTCTGCGGCGGCGATGTCGCCTTGGGACAAAACTCCGATTTCTTTGGCTTTCTCCAGCAGCCTTGTGTCTGCGAGGTCGGCGGCGAGTTCCAGTCTGCGCTCCGCCCTTGCCGTCAGCATGCGGTAAGGCTCATCGGCGCCCTTGGTGACAATGTCATCTATCATAACGCCAAGGTAGGCTTCACCGCGGCCTATAATGATGGGCGGCTCTCCCCGCAAAAAACGCACGGCATTGACCCCTGCAATGAAGCCTTGGCCGGCGGCTTCTTCGTAGCCAGTTGTCCCATTTATCTGGCCCGCTGCCCAAAGCCCCTCAACGCCTCGGACTGCCATGCCCAAGTCCAGTTGCAGGGGGTCTAGGGCATCGTACTCTATGGCGTAGCCGGGCCTCATGATTTCGGCCTGCCCGAACCCGCAGAGCGTCCTCACCATCTGAAGCTGAACGTCCACTGGCATTGAGGTGGAGAGGCCCGACAAATAAATCTCTTTCGTCTCCAGCGAATCTGGCTCGACAAATATTTGGTGCCGCTCTTTTTCTGGAAACTTGACGTACTTGTCCTCTATTGATGGACAGTACCTTGGGCCAACGCCTTCGACGTGTCCACCATACATCGAAGATCGGTGCAAATTCTCGCGCACTATCCGCTCGGTCTCCATTGTCGTGAAGACAATGTGGCAGGGAACTTGCGGCAGGGGTGGCCTTGGGCCGAAGAAGCTGAACTGCCTCGGACACGGATCACCGGGCTGCGGCTGCATCGCGCCAAAGTCAATGGTGCGAGCGTCAATTCTTGGACTGGTGCCGGTCTTGAATCTCCTTAATGGGAGCCCAAGGCTTTTGAGCTGGGCTGGAATACTGTTTGATGCTGGCTCTCCGGCCCTCCCTGCTTCGATGCGCTTGTCCCCTATCAGTATCTGCCCGCCCAAAAAAGTTCCTGTAGCCAATACCACTGCATCGCATGGTACTTGCGAACCATCTGAAAGCCCTACGCCGCGCACCCGCTGCCCACTGCCTAACAAGAGCGAAGCGACCATGCCCTGTTTGAGGAATACGCCCGAGGTCTGCTCCAGCCACTTCCTCGCCTCCAGCCTGTACCTGACCCTGTCCGCCTGGGCGCGTGGGCCGCGCACAGCGAAGCCGCGGCTTTCGTTTAGGATTCTGAAATGGATCCCGGCGGCGTCCGCGAGGCGTCCCATGAGGCCCCCTAATGCGTCTATTTCGCGGACAATGTGGCCCTTGCCTACGCCGCCTATTGAGGGGTTGCAGCTCATTTGGCCGATTTGATCCAAGTTGATCGTAATCATCGTCACCGCCGCGCCCATCTTGGCTGCCGCGTGAGCCGCCTCTATGCCAGCATGGCCGCCGCCGATAACAACAACGTGCATGTTATTTCCTCAATTTTTAGTTTAATTCCAATTCTATAGTGAATGCACTTGACAATTGAGCCACTTGCAAAACTACCAGCACGCTCATCGAAGTCACCTCCATGCATCCGCCAGACCATCGAAGCCACCGCTTAACGGAGCCATCTCCCCTAAATTCAGCGCCCATCGAAGAAGCCGAGCGAAGCGAGGCGGGGGGCGCGGGGGGTGCGAACGGGCCAGCGCGAGAATGGCGCCGAACCAAGGGAAGCGCCTATGGCGGGATTGCCGACCAATGTGCCGCAGAGACCAACGGAGGATGTCTCGCGTATCCAAGCGCAGCGCAGGATACCGAGAAGTTGCGAGCGATGGCGGTAGAAGGCAGCCAAGCGGCACTTGGGCCGGACGCTGCCCCGCAGCGTCCAGCCTTAGTGCCGCTAAGCGCCTTCCCCCCGTTAAGCATTAGGGCGGGCTCCATGCCCCGGCGATGAATGAGCCAAGTTGCCAAGCCGCGAAGCCGAGCACGGAAGATAGAAACGTGCTGCCGGGACGCGCCGGGTCCACATTTGACCTTGCCGCGTATCCAATCGGCGCGATGGGATTGCCATTCGGCGGCGAAAAAAATTGGGGGAGTTTTGCAAGTGGCTCAATGGACAATGGTGGATAATGACACTCCCCATAAGCGGCAAAACTGCCATACTGCGCCGCCCCACTGGGCGCGACATGGTGCAAGCGGATCGCTTGGCCGGCCCAGACGCGGGCGACATAACATTTAGAACCGCGCTATTGAGCCGAATTGCAACAATAGGCGGGGCCGTCCTGCCATTTGAGGATTTTCAAGACCTCGATCTAGAGGACATCATGGCAATGGTGCAGCGGGATTTTTCTTCGGAGCCGCCGGCTTCCCCACCAGAGATGCAGCAACCAACATACTAGCCATTGCCAAAGTGACAGGCTGGACGCGCTCAGAAATCGAAAACATGGAATCAGAAGAATTGAGTTACTGGCTAGAAAAGGCCGCAGCCTTTCAGGAGAGGATCAATGCAGCGGATTAGCAGCCTGCCTTGCCGCGCCATCAAGCGCATCCTTTTGCGCGGCCCTTACTATTGCATCATATTCATCGGCACATTCTGCGTAAATGTGGGAATGGTGCCTAGAATCAATGCTATAGCCCATTTCACGCATACGCTTATCAATGTATTTTTCCCGCCGTATTTCCATGTCAAGTTCAGGATCATTGGAACAGAGGCGGATAAAGAAGCGGACTATGCAATTGATGGGCGCAACCACCAAATAAACCAGGAGAAGCACCAAGCAGATTCCGTAGAACGACATTGCAGCCCCCGAGGTGAAATATGAATCTAGCCAACCTTGCAATAAGTATAACAGCAATTGATTCAACACACAATTTGTTTGGGCGAATAACCAAAAACGCCAAGGATTTTGGGGGCGAACTCAAAAAAGCATGGCAGCAGGGCGAAAAACTGAAGGCCACCATGATGAGCCTCGGCAAGCTGGGCACATATTCAGGCATGGCGTTTGGAACCCTCGCCGCCGCAACGGGCTTTCATCAAATCGTCAATGGCCTTGCCGATGCCCAAGAGGGCTTTAACAAGATCAAAGTCCTCAGTGGCAAAAGCACAGATGAAATGGAAAGGTTCAGGCGCGAAATATACGCCATTGCAAGCGAAACAGCTAGGGGGCCAGAAGAAATCCTAGCCGCCGCCATTGACAAGGTGGGCGAGGGCTTATCGGACAAAGACATTTTTGCCACCCTCCGTATGGAGGGGCGATATGCCACGGCCAGCTTTACAAAAAACATGGGCGACATTTCAGCATCCACCCTAAAAATGAGCCGCCTGATGAAAATGGATTTGGACACGGCCACGGATGCCTTTGCCGGAATCCATGAAATTATGAAGGGCAAGGGCAAGCTAGACTTTGGGGGCTTCCTTGGCGCGTCCGAGGGCATAATGCGAAACGCGGGTGCCATCATGGGCAGCACAACGGGCAAGGGCAAGGATGGCATCCTCGAACTGGCAACCGCCGCCAAGATAGCAAGCAAAACCATGTTCATGCCGCCAAAAAGAAATATGGCGATAAAATAATTACTGGTGGGATCTGCCATGAGACGAAAACTAAACCCAGAAGAGCGAAAAGTCAGGCGCATCAAAGTAGTGCAGCGATCCAAGTACGCCCTGCCCTCTGCAATAACGCTGATCTCTGTCCTATGTGGATTTTCAAGCGTAGTCATATCAATGAATGCCACAAACATGACGGGTGAAGATTCGTATCTGTGGGCGGGGGGGCTGATCATTTTGGCCGCCCTATTCGATGGGCTGGACGGCAGGGTAGCAAGAGCAACGAGGACGACTTCTGAATTCGGGGTGCAGCTCGACTCCCTTGCCGACGTCCTAAGCTTCGGAATGGCTCCGGCTATATTGGCCTATCGGTACGGGTTCCTGGCCATCGGGCAGGGAGACCCTCAGGCAAGGGCCATCGGCTGGGCCGCCTCTTTCTTCTTTTTGGCCTGCGGTGCGCTCAGGCTGGCCCGATTCAATGTACAGGTTGAGCAGACCGACCCCCGCTATTTTGTCGGAATGCCAATCCCAGTGGGGGCCGCGTGCATCGCCTCGATAATACTAAAGTGGCCCTCCCCCATCTCTTCGGAGACTTTGTCCTACTTGTTCTCGGCCGGACTGTTCGTCATCGGCATCCTAATGATCTCTGGGCTGAGCTTTCCAAGTTTCAAGAAAAAGCCGCGCCACCCAAAGGCGGGCATGTGGATAACCATTTCGTTCTTGGCCCTCTTGTGTCTGTTGGTGATACTAAAGACGACTTTCTTTTTGCTATTCTTTGCCGCTTTACTGCTATTCTCCGTTTTCATCAACCTTGGCTGGAAGTGCGGCTGGAGGGGCATGGCACCGCCTTCGCCGACCAAGGTGGACGAGGAAGATACATTCGACGGCCAAAACTATTAGTACCAATTCGCGTTCAATTGAGTATCTTGCAAAACTCTGATTTTTTTGGGCAGTATGACTCCGATTAACGAATTGACAATAGAGCCACTTGCAAAATTCGGTTATTTTTATGTGCAAGACTCCGTTTAGCGCGGGCGCTTAATCTGTTTCTAGACACTGATTCTATCTTTCGTGCTCGGTATGCGCGTCACGGCAATTTGCTTCGTTTATTGCCGGGTCACGGAGTTCGCCCGGATGCAGTACTGGACTCTGAAATGTGGTTATTGGCCGCTTCGCGGCGGTACTGATGCGGGCTGGTGCCCGCACCATGTTTATGCCGATTGGGCTCCGCAGCGAGGTCATTCGCTGCTTGACTACCGAACGGAAACTCTTCGGCCTGTTGCTTGGGAAATCGAGTCGCAGCGTTCCATATCCGCTCACCGCCTGTCGGCGGCTCGCTCCATTTCACTCGCGCCTCTTAGCCCATTCGGGCCTTCAGAGAGGTTTGGAAAAGCTTCCTAAATGCTAACTGGGGATTCGCTCGGGTCCGCCGCGCATGCGCGTCAAACCCTCGCTACTCCCCAGACCCCTTGTCCTCGCTTCGCTCACTGCCCTATGTATGGGCGGATACATGGACATGACTTCGTTCAGCGGGCGGATGCATGGAGATGGCTTCGATGAGCGCGAGGATAGTTTTGTAAGAAGCTCTATTGATTGCAAATGGGTATAACCTATTCTGGCAACCCAACAAGGGACAGCAGGGACGTTGGATCGTTGGTTTCCGACAGCAGGACGTTGTCAATCAACCTGGTGCCGCCTATTTTGCCGGCAACGCACAGCCCCGCCAACCGCCCTATGCTGCCTTCTATCTTGTCCATAGTTAGGGCGTCAACCAATTCGCAATATTGAAGCTCGTCCAAGCCCGTCAATAGGCTCTTTGCTATGCTGACCAGTTCCGAAGCTGATCGCTCACCATTTTTGAAGGCGGCGGCGGCTGTTGACAGTGCGCGATTGATGCACAGCGCCCTGCCCCTTTCTGATGGCGAGAGGTATGAATTCCGAGAACTCATTGCCAAACCGTCTTTGTCGCGCACCGTTGGGGCAACGACCAATTCCAATGGTATGTTCAAATCCCAGACCAGCCTGCGTATTATCGCCGTCTGCTGCAGATCCTTCTGCCCGAAAAAAGCCAAGTCTGGCTGGATGATGTTGAATAGCTTTGCGACAACGGTGGCGACCCCCCTAAAGTGCCCAGGCCTGTACTTGCCGCACAGCACCTGGCCTATGGGGCCTGGGTCTATGAAAGTGTTGAAGCCCGTCGAATACATTTCTTTGGGTTCTGGCATGAACAAAATGTTTACGCCGCTGTCCAAGCAAAGTGACTGGTCATGGTCGGGGTCGTGCGGATAGCGACCAAAGTCTTCGTCCGGGCCGAACTGAATGGGATTCACAAACACCGAAACGATTACAGAATCGCACCTCGATTTACAGTGCTTGATCAAGGATTCGTGCCCTTGGTGCAGATAGCCCATCGTTGGGACAAGGCCGATGCGATCCCCGCGCTGCTTCGATGATTTCAAAAGTACCCTGAGTTCAGGGATGCTTCTGGCTAGCCGCATCTGCTTGTGTCCCCCTTAGGTCTTTCTTGCTTTTTTGGTCTGGCCTCCCGCCCTGCGCTGCCTCAAATCTGGAACATCGCTAGAGGCCAGATTGGCGAGCGCGTCTATTGAAAGACTATACGACTCTTCTCCGCTTGGGAAGATGCCTTTTTTTATGTCGGCCGACCAATGGGAAAGAGCCATAATCATTTGATTGAAGCCATCCATGTACTTTCTAACAAATTTAGGGTATTGCCCATCATGCAGGCCCAAAACATCATGAAATACTAATACTTGCCCCGAGCAGCCGGGCCCAGCCCCGATGCCAATGGTGAAAATATCCAACGACTCTGTCACCAAGGTCGCCAATTCTTTGGGGACACATTCCATCAACACGGAAAAGCACCCTGCCGCCTGAAGTAACTTGGCGTCCTCTAGCAATTTTTCGGCGCTAGCCGCGCCTTTTCCCTGCACCCTGTAGCCACCAAGCACATGGAAGGACTGAGGAGTAAGCCCGATGTGGCCCATGACGGGTATGCCGGCGTCAATGAGAGCGCGAATGACTGGCACGCGGCTTGCCCCACCTTCCAACTTCACCGCCTGGGCTCCCGCCCTGACCAGCTCGCCCGCATTTTTGACGGCATCTTCGATGCCCAAATGGTATGAGAGGAATGGCATGTCCGCCATCAAAAACGCCCTGGGGAGTGCCCTGGCTACGGCTTCTAGGTGATGGCGCATCATCGCCATCGTCACTTGGAGCGTGCTTTCAAAGCCCAAGACTGCATTGCCCAAACTGTCGCCGACCAAAATGATGTCCACCCCGGCGGCATCGGCGATATGAGCCGTCGGCGCGTCATAAGCTGTGACCATTACTAGCTTGCCGCCGCTGTCCACTTCTGCCTGTAGGTCTAGCCATGTCTTTTTTTGGCAGGGCGATTTTTGCTGGCTCACGAAATCCTCCTAAAACTGAATGGCGGGAGCGTCCCCAAAAATAGGGAACCATTCCTCAAGCAATCCTAACGCGAAAAACAGCCCGCCAAGGCGCTCTATCGGCAAGCCCATCACAGTGGAGAACGATCCCTCTATGCGCTCGACAAAGAGGGCTGCGATCCCTTGGGCTGCGTACGCGCCTGCTTTGTCCATCGGCTCGCCGGTGCCGACGTACCATGCAATTTGCTCTTCTGTTAGGGGCCTGATGTGCACCTTTGCTGTGTCCATCAATTGATGAATCTCTGCGTCTTTCATAAGGCAGGCCCCTGTGTGGACACAATGGTCCCTCCCCTGTATGAGCCTTAGCATCCTCGTCGCGTCGCTTGGACTTTCTGGCTTACCCAAAATTAGTTGATCCAAGACCACCGTAGTGTCTGCGGCCAGCACCCATCGGCCGGGGTTGGCGGCGGCGACGACCTGCGCCTTCCCCAGTGACAGGCGCCCGACCATGTCACAGGGGCTTTCGCCTGGCAGCACTGCTTCATCTATCGCCGGAACTGCAACTTCAAATGGAACGCGAATTGCTTCGAGCCAATATTTTCGGCGCGGACTCGCGGAAGCCAAGATGAGCGGCCTTTCGCTCATGCGGAACTCTTTTTTGACATGCGTGGCATGACGAACATGCAAAAGCCGCAAACCAAAGTCAGCAACAATAAATAAAACGGCCACATGGTTCTCGCCGGTGCCTGGACTGGCCTCCATTTTAATTCGAAAGACCATGCCCCCTCTTCCATCGCGCCGCTGAAATGCTTCCACTGCCCATCTTCCATGACTAGCCCCGAGAGCCCGCTCATTGTAGCGCGGACGAGGGGCAAGCCTGTCTCCAGTGCCCTCAGTCGCGCCAGCGAAGCGTGCAGGCCCGCCGCTATGCTTTCTTCAAACCAGCCGTCGTTGGTGTGTTCGGTCAACAAGTCCCCGCCAGCCAGAATAAGGCCGGCCCTCGCCCTTTGCGGCAAGAGCGATTCGCTGCATATCAAGGGGTGGACAATTATCAGCCCGCCATTTTGGTCTGGAATTCGGAAACTGCTTTCTGTGCTTAGCTCCCCCTTGTCCCAACTTGAGAACCCCGCAATCTTTTCAAGAGGGATCCTTATCCAGTCTGGGCCAGGCATGCGCTCTCCAAACGGCATGGGCACCACCTTTGCCTGAACAAATGGCGCTTGGCCAGGCGCCTCTCCCCTCACTATGTTCAATGATGAACCGCCCGTCGTCCAGCCATCGGTGCCAAACAGCCACGCCACATTTCGGCTTTTTGCAATTTCACTTATCCAAGGGGCCGGAAGCAAATAGTTTCCGTCGGTCACGCTGCTCTCGGGCCAAAGGAGCAATGTGGGCCTGTCGGGTTTGGGAATGTCTCCATGCGCCAGTGCCGCGTCGCTTCTGTGCCACATATCCGCCATCTGATTGGGGATTTTTGTGTTCACGGGATAGTTTGGCTGCACTATGGCAACGTCCAAGGCCATTTCCCTGCCTCTTGGCAGAATATTCCAGACGGCGGACAGGGCCAAAAGAAGCCCGATGGCCGATGCAGTGGCAATAACGGCATTTCTTTTTGCGCCGGACGCCCATAGGCACCCTGCCGCTATCCCGTGCAGCCAGACTATCGCGCTGAGCCCCTCTGCTCCCAAGATTGCAGCCGAGCGCCCAAGCACTGGGGGGCTGGCCAGCGGCGTGGCCCATGTCCATGGATAAATATGCAACAGCCAAGTTTCGCATGCCACCATCGTCAAAGCCGCAACGAAAGCCGCCGCAACAATTCCGCGCTGGCCTTGACCCCTTTCCCAGACGCACTTCGCCAAAACAGCAGCAAGCACCGGCGGCAGGCTGTCGTAAGCCCAAAGCAACACTCCGGCTACCAAGGAGAGCCAACCCGGTATCCCGCCCTTAGAAGAGATGGTCTGGGGCATCCAGCTTGTCAGCAGCATAACGCCGAGGAAAAATGAGAGCCATATTGCCCACCACTTCATGCCGCGCCACGCCGCCCTGGCGACCAGCGCCGGGAGCAAGATGGCCGACATCGCTTCCGCCATTCCCCACAAAAGCCCCGGCCAGCGAAACGCAAACTGAAACATGGCAACAATCAGCAAGGGTTCAACTAAAGCCTTGGCCCGCTTCATTTTAGCACCCCGCTCCTTTTTGCAGCCTCGAAGCAAGCGATTCCAACGGCCACGGCGGCGTTGAGGCTTTCAACGCCGATGGTAGGTATCGAAACTCTAGCACATTCGGCCGGCAGGCCAGAACCCTGCCATCCGTGCCCCTCATTGCCGGCCATCAGCCGCAGAGGCGGGCTGAGGTCGGCCTCGGATATCGGCGCGGCGCCTGGGCGGCTGTCGAGGGCCATCCATCTGCCGTCGGAAAAATGGGACACCGAAAAGCACCTGATGCGCAGCGCAAAGGCGGCTCCCATCGAACCGCGGAGCGCTTTGGGGCTGAACGGGTCTGCGCACCCAGGCCCCAGCAAGGCATCTTGGAACCCAAATGCGGCCGCAGAGCGAAGCATCGCGCCCAAGTTGCCTGGATCCTGTATTCCCCAAGGAACAATGGCCAAATCGGCAACGGGGACTGTTGGCTCTGTCCCCAATTCCATCACCAAAGCTAGACCAGGCGGGCTGGGAGAGCCAGATATTGCTGCCATCAGTTTTTCGCTAAGTTCCCAAGTTTCGAGCTGCAGCTCGCGCTCTAGCGGACCCATTTTTTGCCCTTCCAATCTCAGCCAACGCACCGGAGAGAGGCGGGCCCGCGCATCAACGTAGGTGGATTCCAGCCACTCTCTTACCAGCTTTTCGCCAACCAAGAGAGTACATTCCCTCTTCGCCCCAGAAACATCCAGCGCAGCCATCAACTGCTTGGCCCGCGGGTTGGCCTTGCTGCTCAGTTGCAGCGTCTCTGGCTTTCGCATAGGAAGCCTAGCAGAAAAAGAATATGAGCCGTGATGGACAAAGACCTGTACCCTACTCTTCCATTGGCAGACCTAGCTGCCGAGCTTTTGGAACCTTATCAATGGGCGGTTTATCATAATTCACGTCTTTTGGAGTCGGCGAAGAAGACTTAGACCTAGAAGACATCTGTTCCGTTTTGACAAGTTTGTCCTCGGACACCTTGCGGCTCGGGCCAGGAATGTAATTGGTTTCTTCGCGAATTGCTGTTTTCGGCTCCGTTTTTGGAATTCGGGGAGGCTCTTTGGCCACTGCAGTGTTGTCAAACCCCGATACCAGAATGGTCACAAGGACGCGGCCTTTCAGCTCTGGAGCGTCTATTTGCCCAAGCTTGATGTCTGGCATCCCCTTGAAATGCTCGCTCACGTGCTTCATGGATACTTCGATGGCCGAATACGGAATTTGGTGCCAATCGGCCATCACGGAAATAATGACTTTCGTTGCGCCACCGCTGTGGTTGCCTTCGAGCAGCGGACAATCAAGGGCTTTCTTGACAGCTTCCAGCATCGCATTGTCCCCGCCACCTTCGCCAGTCCCAATCAGCGCTTCCCTGCTGCCGCGCAGTACTGCTTCAACGTCCGCAAAATCAACATTGATAATCCCAGGGCGCAGAATGAGGTCGCTGATACCGCGGACCCCTTGGATCAATACGCTGTCGGCCGCCTTCCATGCATCGAAGGTATTTACATTCTTGTCGCAATAGCTTCCTATTTTTTCGTTGGAAACGACTATCACTGTATCAGCGACGTTACGGAGGTTATTCAGTCCACCTTCGGCTATCTTTTTTTTGCCGATCCCTTCCCAATTGCATGGGGTCAAAACGACCGCAACCGATAGGATTCCAAGTTCGCTCGCACAGTTAGCAACGACTGGGGCGGCCCCTGTGCCGGTGCCGCCGCCCAAGCCCGCCGCGATAAAGATCATGTCGGCACCCTGAATGGCCGACAATATTTCGCTGCGGCTCTCCTCGGCAGCGTCCTGGCCCCGCCCTGAGTCGCCGCCAGCGCCCAAGCCGCGCATAGTGGGACCAAGAGAAATCTGTACTTCGGCTTTGCAACTAGCGAGGCTTTGCTTGTCTGTGTTCATGGCGATAAACTGGACACCGGAAACGCCGCTCTCTGCCATCCGGTTGAGAGCATTGCAACCCGCCCCGCCCACGCCAACGACTTTGATGTTGGCACCAGGTGGGCGGGCGGTGATCGGCAAAAAGGCGATGTCGTTCATCAATGCTCCGTGATCTTCTTCCTAAAAAAGGTTTTTAATCCATTCGCGTATCCCGTTTATCCTCGGCGGCCTTGTAATTGTTTCTCCCATTTCTTCGCCAAGCAATTTTACCGCTCCGAGCGCATTTGTGTAGTGCGGGTTCGACAGGAACTGCTTCAGGCCCTGCAGGTCGGAGACTTTGCCCAGGATGACGCGAGACCTGTTGCCACCAAAAATATTCTGGGCCAATATGGGCAGCCCTGAAATAAGCGCACCGCCGCCGACCAAATGCACGCCACCGAGCAAATTTACACCACCATGGACTTCATCAACTCCGCCGCCGCGGTCAATTTCCCCATACACCACTTCTAGCAACTGTTTTGCCCTAGCGTGCAGGACTTCGGCGATGTCCCTCTTGGACACCTGCTTCTCTTCTTTCAGTTCAATCATGTCTTCCTCTGGAACATAGTCGGGCATGACAGTCCCACAAAAACGCTTTATCCTCTCGGCTTCATTGATGCCCCCCAAACGCATGAGACTTTCTAGGTCTTTGGTAAAATTTGCGCCGCCGATGGGAATGACCGCACTGTGAAACAGTGCTCCTCTAATAAAAACACCAACGTGGGTCAATTGGTCTCCGATGTCAACGATCACTGCGCCATTATCGAGGTCTTCCCTAGAAAATACGGCCTTGGCACTTGCAAGTGGGGAGTACCATAGTTTTGCCCCTTGCAGGCTCGACAATTCTAGTGCCCTTTTTATATTCTCCAACACGGGCGTTGGGGCGACTATGATGCGCACTTCCGCTTCCAATGTGTCCCCGATCATGTTCACTGGGTTTTTTATTTCCTTCTGCCCCTTGATGTGATAGATTTGGGGAATTTTGTGCAGGACGGCCTCTTCTTTGGCCAGTTTGCATGCATTGGTGGCTTGTTCCATGGCCCTTTCGCAATCATCGGGCGTGATGACTCTGTCCGCACTGGAAATGGTGACTGAATCCCTAAGGTTCACCCCTTGGAACTGTATTCCATCAACCGAAACCATTATCCCATCCAGCCGCGTTTGCCCGGCCATCCGCATTGCGACTTCCACAGCGCGGGAAATTGCCGCCACCGTGGCATTAATGTCTGTTATTTCGCCCTGCCTGATTCCGCCCTGTGGGCTTTCGAGGCTGGCCCCGGTCACTTTGATGGAATTTTCCCCGTCTTGGACGGCAATGACCGCCGCGACTTTGCTGGCACCAAGATCCAGTCCGAGAAGCACATTCGGTTGCACCATAAAAATCCAAACCCTCAAATATTGATGATAACCGCAAGGGCCATAGGTTTGCACTAAAAGATATTGCGGGCGGCTTTTTTTCTTTATTCCCCCCTCATTTTGCCAACTGACCGCACGCCCCGCCGATGTCGCCCCCTCGGCTTTTGCGAAATGTCACAAAACAGCCAGAGCTTTTGAGGGCGGCAGCAAACGCGCCCTTGACTTTATCGCCTGGGGCTTTGAACTTTGCGCCATCGAACCCATTAAATGAGATCAAGTTCACATTAGAGGCTCTTTTCAGCCCGCCCAGCCATTCTGCCACTCTTTCAGCGTCCTCTGGGGCATCGTTGATGCCTTTCAACAGCACATACTCGATCAACAATTTCTCGCCGCGCACGAGCCCCCACCTATCGAGTGCCAGCCTAAGTTCCGCCAATGGGTAGCGCTTGGCTATCGGCATTAGGCTCTGTCGCTGCGCGTCCATGCTGCCGTTCAGCGAAACAGCCAGCCATGGCCTAGGGCGAAGCGCGGAAAGCGCGTCCATGCCCTGGACGTGGCCGGCGGTGCTCACTGTTATTCGGCGGGAGCTGATATTCAATCCCAAAACATGGTTGAACACACAGATGGCCCGATGAACATTCTCCAAATTGTGCAGCGGCTCGCCCATACCCATGAAAACCAGCGTCACTCGCTGTGGGCTCACTGGCCCCAGCGCCCCCAGAATCGCGTGGACTTGCCCAACGATTTCCCCTGCCGACAGATCCCGGACAAACCCCATCCCGCCGGTCGCGCAGAACGCGCACCCCATCGCGCAGCCGACTTGGCTGGATATGCAGAGGGTCGCCCTTGGATTGTTCACCTCCCTTGGCATGTGCACCGCCTCTATGCGCTCTCCATCGGCCAATCCAAGCACGACCTTGGTAGAGCCATCGGACGATGGGCAAATTGTCAGCACCTTCGGCAGGCGCAAGTCAAATTGTTCTTGCAGCCAGTGGCGCAGCTCTTTTTTGAGATTGGGCCACCCTTCCCTCCAGCCCCATGTATGCTGAATCCTGCCAAAAACGTGTTCTGGGCGTCCTGGGCATCCCATTTTTTGGAAATCTTCTGGGAGCAGCCCAAACGCCGAAACTGCTTGGCCCATGCTCACAAGTCCGAAAGCCTGATGTTAGACCCGCTTTTCGTCCCCAGCGCAACTATTCCCACCAGGCGCGGATCCAGTATCGCTTTTGCCACCCTGCAAATATCTTCGAGCCCTACGGAGTCAATTTCGGCCAACTGCTGATCCATGTCCAATATTTTTTCCATGTGCATGGCTTGGTGGGCAATGGAAAACATGCGGCTGCTAGTGCTCTCTTGGCTAAATACCAAACTAGTCCTTAGTTGCAGTTTGGCCCTGTCCAACTCTGCCTGGCTTGGCCCGTAGTCGGCTAACTGGGTGCATTCCGCCATCGTGCGATTGACCAGCTCCCTGGCCTTGTTGGGAGCGCAGCTTGCGACTATTTGAAGCGCACCCGAATCTCTGTAATGGCTGCTGTAACTGCCTATCTGATAGCAAAGGGCGCGCTTCTCGCGAAGCTCCAAAAACAGCCTGCTCGACATGCCACCGCCCAAAATATGGCACAAAAGGGCGGAAGCGACACGGTCGCGATGGCGGTGGGACGTTGAGGGAAAACCCATGGCCAAGCATGTTTGGTTGAGATTCCGGCGTCGGGAATTGTAAATGAATGGTTTGCATGTGTTCGGGGTCTCATTCCGTTCATTTTCCGCAGGCCCCTCTTTTCGCCGCCATTCAAGCCGTTTCTCCACGAGCTCGGCAAATTCCGAGCAGTCCACATCCCCTGCGGCAACCGCCAGAATGTTCTTGGGCCTGTATGTCTTGGCAAAAAACTTTTTTGCGCCGTCTTGGCTGAAATGCCTCACTTGATCTGGATTTCCAAGGATGGGATGGCTCAATGGACACTCTTCCCAAAATTTTTGATAAAACAATTCGCTGGCCCAGTCATCGGGCTGGTCTTCGCTCTGGTTTATTTCTTCTAAGACTACGTCCTTTTCCCGCGAAATTTCGTCCGGGTCAAACAACGGCGCAGTGACGAGGTCGCCAAGAAGGTCAATAAGCGCTGGCAATTTTTCGCGCAAGACTTTCCCATAAAAGCAGGCGTTTTCTTTGCCAGTAAAGGCATCTATGTGGCCCCCCAGGCAATCGGAATATTCGGCAATGGCCTCCGGAGTAGGGAATTTTTCGGTGCCTTTGAAAACCATGTGCTCAATAAAGTGAGCCATTCCTTCCTCTGCCGCCCCCTCTTGGCAACTGCCGCGCCTGACCCAAAAACCCACGGAACAGCTCCTCATTGCAGGAATGGGCTGCACAAGAATTTCTGCCCCGTCAGGAATAGTTGTTCGAACTGGTTGATTGCTCATTGATGTATTGGCCTTTAGTTTAATGCGTTTCCCCTATTGATTGGCACCGACTCTCATAGATTCTGGCTGCGCTTTCCGTTCCACTCTCGGCGCAGCCTATGCACTCCGTGCCATTCCCTACGGGAAGGGCTATAGGTGCTGCGGCTACAAAAAAGGGCATCGGCGCCGCCTGTGTTGAACCATGAATAATTCATCCTTCGGACTCGCTTCCGGCCAAGCCTACGGGCCTTTTCATAAGCCAGAGGCCGCTTCCGGCCCATGCCAAAACCCCAACTGCAATCAGGATTAGCACTGCGAGCCATGTCGGCGAAAGAATTTGACTTTGTTCCAACAGGCTAATAGTGCTGCTTCCCGTGTATCGACTTTGTGCAATGCTTTCAAGGTAATGGGTATTGGTCATTCGCTGCAGCGCGGGCGGCATCACCCTGACAAAGGGATCCCAAGCAAAAAAGAATAGTGCCGCCCACAATATACCTCGCTTGAAGATCAGTACAAAAAGAGATGCGATTCCAAACTGCGCCCAAAATGTCAGAAGCAGTGCCAAAATTTTTTGTGGGATGACCGCGACATCCAACCCGGCAGCCAGTATCAGAGTAGGCGCGATTGTCAGCCACGCCGAGCACCAAACAAGCCAAGGCAGCCCTTTGCCAAAAGGCAGAGCCCAAGCGGGGGCAGGGCGCACGAGCATCAGCGGGAGCGAACGCTGTTCCAAATCTTCGCCGATGCCCGCAGACGCTGCGATCAATGCAAGCAGCGGCAGCACCATCTGCGCGTACCCGTAGTGATATAGTTCCAGCGCAGCCCTAGTTGGGTTTGGGTGTGTATCAAAAGAGTTGGAAAGCAATCCAAGTGTGCAAGGGAGCATCGCCAGAACTGCCAACAGCCAGCCTCGGAGATGAAAAATCCTTGGCAGGTATCCCTTGAACAGCGCTGCGGTCGCATCTATGAAAGAGGGGATTGTTCTCGTGGCGCTCATTCGTTGTCCTGCGTGAGATATTGAAAAACAGCGTCCAAGTTTATGTCCAATGGATCAATGGCTTTTATTTTCAATTGGCCTGCCGCGACCGCGCTTTGAAGCTTTGGGAAAAAAATCCTTGCGTTTTTAACCGCCAAAACTGCTGCGCCATCTTCCAGTTTCAGGGCGGACAAATTTGGCTGTTCCACTGCCCACCTTGCAACTGCTTTTGGGTCTTCGGCTGTGACGCGGACTTCCACCGGGTGCCTGTCCAAAAGCTCCCTGATTTCAACAATGTTGCCCTCGGCGAGCAGTCGGCCCCTAAAGAACAGCAGCACCCGATCCGTCAACCTCGACATTTCGCCAAGAATATGGCTTGAGAGTAAAACATTGACGCCATTTTTTGCCAATTTGCGAATCAAGTCCATCAAGTCCGTTCTGGCCTCTGAATCCAGCCCATTGAACGGCTCATCCAAAATGAGCAGGTCTGGGCTGTGCAACATGGCCTGCGCCAGCCTAATACGCTGCCTCATCCCCTTTGACATGGCTGGAAACGCTAAGTGAGCGCGAGAAGACATGCCCACAATTTCTAGGGCGCGGCCCACGGACTCTTTTAGGGCTTGGCCATTTAGCCCAGACAGCCGCCCCATCATTTTTAGCCAGCGATTTGCGCTAATGCCTGTTGGAAACCTGTCGCCTTCCGGCACCAGGCCGATGCGTGAGAGTACGTTGGGGTTGCGGAACGGGGCCTCGCCGAAAACCAGCACTTCTCCCCCCGTTGGTGGCAAGAGGCCCGAAACCATCTGGATCAGGGTTGACTTTCCGGCACCGTTTGGACCCAAGAGGCCAGTGATTCCGCTTCCATCCGCCAATTCAAAGCTGGTGGGGGAAAGCCCGAGTACGTGGCCATATCTGAGGCTTGCGCGGTCTAGCTTTATCGCACTCATATCACCGCCTCCGATGGCCTGGTGCGTTGCCAAGAAACGTATGCCCACAGGCAGATGTTCACGGCGGTGGCAATGATGGACGGTGTAAGCGGCACGGATGCGTTGTCTGCGCCGCACAGCAGCTTGGGCCATGATTCTGTCAGCGCGGCAGGGTTTATGGCCATCCAGTTGGGATCATGCAAAATGGCAAAGAGTATGCCCCCAACTGCACCAAGGCCAAAGATCAACCCTAACGCCCAAGCCATGCCAGTTTTGGGCGTCCCCGCCAAGGAAGATGCACCCAACGTAACCGAAGCTATCACCATTGAATTCAATGCCGCAGCAGGGACTAAATGTAGTGGCGCGGTGGCCCATATCGGGCCGCCAGCCCCAGCCAGCAGCAAGGACAATAGCCAAGGCAAAAAGATGAATGGCAATTGGAAGCAAAAGGGCATCCCAATGGCGATTATGGCCTTGGCAGCTAGGTATTCTGCGGGGCGCACAGGGTGGGCATAAATCAGCGGCCTGACCCGGTACAGAGTGTCCCGCGACACCAGTGCGCCATTGATCCATGCAGATTGAAACCACAAGAAAAACAACATTGCCCCATGCAACAAGGACGCTTGAAGCGCGGCCGGCTTGGGCAGGATGTGGCCGGCAATGCCCTTGGCCTGCTCTAGCACCGATGCGTCCAATAAATATTTTGTGTAAATCACCGTCAGTTGCACAGCCAATATGCCAATAAACACTAATCCGAAAAATCGGCCAATTTTGTTGCGCCAGATCCGACCCAAGTCAAAGCGCACCAATGCCGGGATCGGTGACTTGTCTTTGGAGAAATGCGGGCTTGGGGGAAGGGCGGGTGAGTAAATTGGCATGGTCGCCTCAAGCATCCAAGCCGCGGATGGCGCGGATCAAAATTTCGTCAAGCCTGTCGTATCGTGGCGTCAACTGCATCAAAGTTGCACCCGCTGATTCGGCCCATTTGAATGGCGCGCTTGGGTCGGCTTCGTGCAGCTCGATGTCGTACACGCCATTCATGTTTTCGAGCAAACTCCCTATGCCGGCCAACCCTGTTTCCTGTTCCAAGGTCAGCGGCTCCAAAAACCGCAATTCAAATCGCTTGGACAATACATGGCGCAAAGTGGAGATCAGCCCATGAGCTTTGACTTCCCCCTCGCCCAATATCACCAGCTGGTCTGAAACCCTTTCCACGTCTTCAAGAAGATGGCTGGCGAGAATGATGCTTGCGCCAAGCTCGGCCCTGACTTTTTGGACAAGCTCTAGCATCTTGCGCCGACCGATTGGGTCCAGCCCATTGGTGGGTTCGTCCAAGAAAACCAATTTTGGGCTGTGAACCAAGGCTTGGGCCAGCTTTACCCTCTGCCTCATACCGGTGGAATAGCCAGACACTTTTCGGTATCTGGATTCGTCCAGCCCCACAAAATACAAGACTTCGTGGGAGCGATCCCTTGCCTGTTCACGATTGAGGCCGGACAGCTCGCCCCAGAAAGCGACCTGTTCGTACGCTGAAACGTCTTCGATCAGAGCATCGTATTCGGGCATGTAGCCGATTAACTTTCGCAGCCGAAACGAAGCCGCGTCGCCAAACTGCATGCCCAGCACCGAGCCGCTTCCTCGATATGGTTTAATAAGGCCCAGCACGGTTTTCAGAAGCGTTGATTTGCCCGAACCGTTGGGGCCGAGAAGGCCGATGATCCCCTCCCCCAAAGACAGATTCAGCCCTTTCAGGGCGACTGTCGCCCCATACCGAACTTCCAAGTCCTGAAACGAAATCAAATCGCTTTCCCCCTGCAATAGGAAACGAAGACAGCCGCCATTCGGTTTAGCCGGAGAGTCAGCAAAGCATCTTCGCTTTTTTTCTCGAATGGACAAATCCCGACGCCAAAAACGCCAAGCCCAAGCCAATAAATGCGCCCTGGAAAAAGTCGGAAAAAGCGCCCCCAGAAGAAAATGCCTTGACCACCAAAGAAAGAGCCACAAAGGAAAGCCCAATTGTCCATCCATATTCCGATTTTTTCATTTCGATGCCCCCTGTGGACTAGTCCAAAACACACTACCATTTATTATGCCACAATATCTATAGGCCACCCAAGTGACGCTGGCCTATGGCCGTAATGGACAGGAGGAAATATTGAAACTGGTTGTTTGGGATTTTGACGGAACTCTGGCGGACACGCGCCCATTGATCGAAGATGGTATGCGATTCGCCCTAAAAGCCCTTGGGAAGCCCGATGCGCTGATGGACAAGTGGCTGGCCTGCGTCGGACTTCCCGTAGAAGAAGGGCTGGCACGCACATTTGGGGTTGGCCCAAAGGCAGACATGGAACACATTCTGAAGGTCTATCGCTCTTATGATTGGGCGGGCAACACTCACTTAATAAGACCTTTTCCAGGCATGTCCGAACTCATCAGCGAGTTGCGATCAAAGGGTTTTAAGCAAGCCGTTGCGACTTCCAAGAGGTTCGAAGCCCTTGAGCCACAGTTGGAGTGCTTTGGCTGGAGCGACTCCTTTTTTCCCATCGTCACGCCAGAGAGAGTCGCGCACCCAAAGCCCCATCCCGAAAGTTTGGAAATCTGTCTCCGCGCCCACGATCTTGCCCCACACGAGGCCGTGATGGTCGGCGACACACTATTCGACCTCGAAATGGCCAACGCCGCTAAAGTCCCCAGTATAGGCATGACTTATGGGTTTGCGACAAAAGAACAATTGGCCAGTGCCGCCCCCATTGCCTGCGCTAATTCCGTTGCAGAGCTGAGGGAAATTTTATTGAACCCACCGAACCACCCATGAAGAAAACAAAATGACGCTGACCCACTTTGATTCTGAAGGAATGCCAAAAATGGTTGACGTGTCAGCAAAGGCCATTTCTAGGCGCACCGCTTCTGCCGCTGGATACATGACACTGTGCAAAGAATGTTCAGACGCGCTATCTGGTGGATACGCCGAAAAAGGCGACCCATGGTCGCTGGCAAGAGTCTCGGCCATCTTGGGGGTCAAGCACGCGCCCGAATTGCTGCCCTTGACACATCCTCTGACCGTGGATGCCGTGAACGTGAGCCATCATTGGGAAAAAGCCCAAAGCCGCGCTTGGCTCATGGTAGAAGTGTCGTGCGAAGGGCGCACGGGAGTTGAAATGGAAGCTATGCTCGGAGTTTGCGCTGGACTCGCTGGCCTCTACGATGCACTGAAATCCATCAGTCACCAAATGGAATTGGGACCAGTGAAATTGATGAAAAAGGATGGCGGCCGCAGCGGGGCGTTGTCCGCCCCCTGGCCCGACTGCCCTTGGCAGCAATAGGCGGGCTGCCATAGGGCAAGCAAAGGCGCAAAGCTGGAAGAGCGATCAATCAAATGAGCTTCTTGCAAAAGCCAGCGGTGCGTCTGCTCCCGTTGTTTTGCAAGTGGCTCAAATCTATGCTTGCGCTCAAAAAAGCATTGTGCTACCATTTTCTTTTGCTGTTTGTTCGTGGGGGGTTCCCCCTCGCATTTTTGGGGGTACCGTGAGTTCCTTATCGAGAGCCGCTATTTTCTGCATCATCGGAATTGTCGGCACTAATTGTTTCGCCAGCAATGACAGCCCCAGCAAGGCACCAAAAGCCGCAAGCGAATCTGCCTTTATCTCGTGGCTCAAGAAGCACACGTCGAAGGATGCTTCTATGGCTGATAATCCATTTCGCTCTGAATTGGATTCTCTTCCAATGCTGCATGGCCTTGGCTCAATAGAGATATTCCCTATGCTTGGGATCCCAGTTGAGCCGGTCATTCCAGTCAGGCCATTTGCTGCCGATGATGGCCTTGACTATCGCCAAGATTTTCCTCAACCGCTCGACCAGCCCTTCCCATCTTCCTTAAAAGCTCCACAGAACCAAGACCCCTCGGCGGAGGGCGATCCGCCTTTCCCGCCGGATTCGATGGGCGACGCCCCTTTCGCCCCAGACTTGGACTCTTTGGACTTGATGTGGCCCGTCGAAACGCGCACAATAAGCTCGGGCTGGGGCCCCCGCAGGAGGACGGCCATCGTAGTGGTAAAAACTCCAGCAGGCAACCGACGCATAAGCAAACCCTACACAGGCACTCACAAGGGCGTGGACCTAACCGCTCCGCATGGCTTTAGCATTTTCGCGGCGATGGAAGGCCGCGTGTGCGCCGTTGGAAGAGACCGGGCAATTGGCAATTATGTGGCGATAGACCACGGGGAAGGCATCGAAACTTTTTATGGCCACAACAAAGCAAACCTGGTAGCCGTTGGCGATACGGTGCGCCGGGGGCAAATAATCGCCACCGTTGGAAGCACAGGCAGATCAACTGGGCCCCACGTCCATTTTGAAGTCAG
>JAITFL010000113.1 GCA_031281385.1 Holophagales bacterium | reverse complement strand
ACCAAGATAGGCTATTTTTCGGGCGAAAGCGCCAAACCCCTGCAGCCAGCCCTCAAGCACTGCATCAAGGCCGTCGTCGCAGCCCTAGAAAAAAATGGCGCGGAGATCATTGAGATAGACTTGCCTGGCACCTCCTACGCGTTGGAAACATACTGCCTGCTTAACACAGCCGAAGTTTCCAGCAACCTCTCAAGGTTTGACGGATTGAGGTATGGGAATAGAACTCCGGCTGGCGATTTGGCCTCAGCGATAGCAGGAAGCCGCAGCGCAGGCTTTGGGCTTGAGGCCAAGCGTAGAATATTGCTCGGCACGTTTTGCCTATCAAAGGGCCACTTCGACAAATACTACCTCAAAGCCCTCAAGGCCAGGAATGCCATTGCGCGCTCGATGGCAGAAATATTCAAGACCATTGATTTCATAGTGGCCCCAGTAAGCCCAATAGCCGCCTTCGCCCTTGGCGAAAAAATGGCCGACCCGCTGGAAATGTACATGATGGACATCCTGACCGTGCTGCCCGCCCTGGCCGACCTTCCCGCCCTGGCCGTCCCCGCAGGACTGGCGGACGGACTGCCCGTCGGCGTACAGTTCATTGGCCCAAGGCTGTCCGACTGCCGCCTCCTGGGCCTCGGGCGTACATTTCAGAAAGTGACGGATCATCATCTGATGAAGCCGCATTAAGGGGTTTGGGTGCCGCTAACCCCTACAACCTACCCCCTAATTGTCAGGGTTCAGTAGATCGTCGGATTCATATTCTTCAGCCTCTCTATCCTCTTTTCAATTGGGGGGTGGGTGCTGAACAGAGAAGCCAGTGACGCCCCGGAGAGTGGATTGACTATCATCATGTGGGCAGTGGCTGGCTCGGCGGCGCGCATGGGAGACCGCCTGTTCAGGCCCGAAATTTTTTCCAGCGCGTCCGCCAGCAGCCTGGGCTGGCTCGTCAGCTTGGCTGAAAAATCGTCCGCCATGTACTCCCTGCTGCGGCTTATGGCCATCTGAAGCAACATCGCGGCCAATGGGGCCAGAATCATCACTAGGATCCCTGCGATTGGGCTCGCCGAGCGACCACTCCTGTCACGCGGCGAAACAAACATCGCCATGCGGGAAACAAACATGATCGCCTGCGCCAGCGCACCGGAAAAGCACCCGATTAGGATGTCGCGGTGCTTGACGTGGCCCAGTTCGTGCCCCAGCACCCCCTCCAGCTCTTGTGGAGTGAGCGTTGACATTATTCCTTGCGTGACGGCCACAACGGCGTGCTTGGGGTTCCTGCCAGTGGCAAAGGCGTTGGGCGTATTGTCTGGCACGATGGCCACCTTTGGCATGGGCAGCCCCGCCCTCATAGCCAGGCTTTCAACCATCGCATAGAGTTTTGGCTCCTCGTCGCGGGTCACCACTCTGGCCTTATCTCTGGCCCAGACCATCTTGTCGCAAAAAAAATAGCTGACCCCATTGACCAAAAGGCCAATTCCAAAGGCCACGATGGTGCCTTGCTGGCCATAGAATGCCCCGCCGATGAGCATCAGCAAGCCGGTCATAAAGACTATCAGAAAAAATGTTTTGAAACCGTTCAAGTGTCCCTCCGTTGTTAATTGTAAATTGAATTTCTTGAGAATTATTATAGCATATCCTTGGTTTCCTAGGTAGTTGGAAGATGCCTTCGAAGTAGGCGATACAAACGGGAACAATGCTCCGTCCAGCACTGGGCGCTGAATCCGCAATAAGCATAGCGCGGCGCAGCCGCCTCCTTGCTTACCCTATCCCTAACCCCTCTTTATCACCACCAGCGTCGCGTCGTCTTTGAAGCCATTGTGCTTGACGAAGGAAAAGACCTTGACCATTATCTGCTCAAAGATGTCGGTTGCGCTGGAGTGGATAGCCTTTTGGGCCGCAGCGGCGATGTTGTTTTCTCCAAACTCTTCGCCGTTGGCGTCTTCTGCCTCTACAAGGCCGTCGGTGAAAGCGACTAAGACGTCCCCCGGCTCCATCGTCTCGTGGCCTTGGGCAAAATCCACGTCTTGCAGCAGGCCGACTATTGGGCCTGTGGGCTCCAGCAGGCGGTATGGCCCGCCGCCCGCAGGTATCAATATGGGCGGGTTGTGGCCGCCATTTATGTAGCGCAAGTCACCATTGCTGGGATTCAGGCTGGCGGCGAACAATGTGGTGTACCTGTTTCTGTCCCTAACTTCGTTCAGGCGGGCGTTCAGGCGCCTGGCCATGTAGCCCCAGTCGTTCACCCGCCTGTACGCTGTGGCCCTAATAAAAGCGGATATCTGCATCATCATAAGCGCCGCGGGCAGGCCCTTGCCGCTTACGTCGCCAGCGAACAAGTGTAGCCTGTCGCCCTTTTCGGGGTCTCTGGCAACCCAAAGGTCGTAATAGTCGCCGCCCACGGCCTCGAATGGCAGGTTGGCCGCCGCGCACTGCCAGCCCTCTGGCTCGGGGAGCCTCTGCGGCAGCAGCCTGCGCTGGATGTTGCGGGCCAGTTCCATGTCTTTTTCGTGCTTTATGGCCTGGATGCGGGCCTCTCGCAGGTCAATCGCTGTCATGTGGCCGGACGTGATGTTGATGAGGGTGGCCAGAAACACCTCGTCCTCTTCGCTCAGTCGCCTATTTGGGGTTGAAGCATAGACAGTCCCGTGCCTTTGGCTCTGATCCCTCATCTCGGACAGAAGGGATAGGCCCTTGGCTTGGGTCAGTTGCTGAATCTCATCTTCTCCCAGCACGTCCGGTAGCTCGCCAAGCCCCCTGCCCACCAGCACCGCCCCATTTGGGTCAACGGCCAACAGCTTCAAAATCATGAACTCGCCCGCCAATGTGTTGGCAAAGTGGCGCATGACTTCCTTTTTCCCGCCGGCCTCTTCTGCATTAAGGCTCCGGGAGAGGTCGAATAGCGTGTTAAGCCTGCTGAATTGAAGCGCCAATGCTCGGTTCTGCTCTATCCTGTGTGTCTCCAGCCTTCTCCATGCCAGCAGGGGCGCTGAAACGGACAGCAGCATTTCCAAGCCGGGTATCGGCTCTGGCGACTTTAGCACCAGATGGCCAAAGGTCTCGCCAAGGTAGGCCCACGGCATCGCCAGCCAGCCCTGCCCAGGCTCCAGCGGGTCGGGGGGCAGGGCCCCGCGCTGGAACATCCAAGTTTGGTTCCATATCCCGCCCTGCGACGTCTTGGCTATGCCAAGGGCCGTCACCCCAACTAGGTGTATCAGGGCCTCTTCGCTAACCTGCTCGGGGAATGCGTCCCAAAAGTCAATTAGGGGCAGCAGCTCCTTGGCGGCCTGCGGAACCACTAGGCAAGCTTTCCGCAGCCGCTCGAAGGGACTCTCCTCTACCATTATCACTTAGGCTACCCCAGATGTTTTACCATGCAACATTCAAACGTGTCGCCTTCTTCCGAAAAATGCACCTCGTCCATAAAGCGGCTCATCAGCAGCAGACCCAGCCCGCCCTTTCGGGGATGCTTGATGTAGTCTTTGGGGTCGGGCAGCTTGACGTCTTCGCTGCGAAGCCCGTTGCCCCGGTGCGAAAGGCTGACCACCAAGGAATTGTCGGCAAAGCGTAGGCCGACTTCTACCTTTTTCTCAGGGTCGTTCTCGTACGCATGGACTATTATGTTTGTGACAGCCTCGTCCACGGCAATAGAGACTTTCGCCGACGCCGCATCGTCCAGCCCGGCCGCCAAGGACGCTCGCTTGGCCAGATTGGTCACCAAGTTCAGATAGCGAGTTTGGCTTGGTATTACAAGCCGCACGTTAAGGTTTTCAAGCCCGGTAGCCACGCTATGACGGCCCGTCCGCGTTTTTAAGCGCTCGGATAGCTTCTTGCTCGCTCTTGAATACTTTGTACAGTTGGGTGAAGCCCAGCGTGTCGAAGATCGCAAAGACATTTTCTTGCAGGTTCGACAGCATGATGTCGCCACCATTTTCCCTAACGACCTCTATCTGCCCCATGATGGCACCCAGCCCAGCACTGCTGATGTATGCCAAGTCAGAGCATTGGAGTAGGATGTTGTAGCAGCCTTCCTGAATGATGGCCTCCAGCGCAGATTCGAAGTGCCTGACCGTATGGGCGTTGATGAAGCCGGCAGGCTCGATCACCGAAGCCCCATCCAGCTTTCGCACTTGGATTGAAAGATCGGTCATTTATCGTGCTCCTGTCTGGCCAAAATAACAACAATCAATTCTGGTGCCGGTGGAGGGACTTGAACCCCCACGCCTTTCGGGCGGTCGATTTTGAGTCGACTGCGTCTGCCATTCCGCCACACCGGCACGGAACAATCACTATTTTATACCTTGTGCCAAAACATGTAAAGTGGGAGATCAGGACTCAGGGATAAGGGGTTGGGGATATAGTTGCGCCATCGAGGGGTGGGCAGGCGGGGACGCGTACATCGCCACCAAGCTGGTTGGCGAATCGGGCAAAGTCATTATAGAATCAATGCTGATTCTATTTGGAATTGGAATTAAGGCGGCGGCATGAGGTTCATCGGCGGCAAATCGCAGCTGCTCGGCGAGATAGAAGCTGTAATCAACGCGAACACCACTGGGCGCGAAACAGTTTTCTGCGACATATTTTCTGGCTCGGGAAGCGTAGCAAGGTACTTCAAGCCAAAATACGAGGTACACTCAAACGACATTCTGCATTTTTCGTATGCAATCCAAAAAGCGACGATAGAAAACAATTGCGAGCCACTGTTTCACAAATTGGCGGGGATTGGGATAGCAGACCCCATTAAGTTTTTAGAAGAAAATGACATAGACAATGCAGGGCATTTCCCTACTTTCGTGGCTGACAACTACGCTCCAAACGATCACTGTGAGCGCATGTACATTTCCAAGCAAAATGCAGTGAGGGTGGACTATATCCGCAACACTATCGAAGATTGGAGCAGGTCTGGGCTTGTTGACGAAATTGAATACTATCATTTGCTTGCTGCGCTGATCGAGGGCGTCCCCTATGTGTCGAACATCGCTGGCACTTATGGGGCATACTTAAAAACATGGGACAAAAGGGCTTACAAAGCATTCGAAATGGCTCGGCTCGACATTTTGGACAATGGCCGTAAAAACCATAGCTATAACATGGACGCAAATAGCCTGATTCGAGAACTACGTGGAGATATTCTCTACATTGACCCGCCATATAATTCGAGGCAGTACGCCACAAACTATCATTTGCTAGAAACCATTTCCCGCTACGACAACCCTGACATCCGAGGCATCACCGGCCTACGCCCTTGCAATGACATCAAATCGGCTTTCTGTGTCAAATCGGAAGTGCTGGAAGTTTTTGAAGATTTGGTCGCCCATGCGCGGTTTGCCAACATCGTGATGAGCTATAGCACCGAGGGCCTGATGTCATTTGGTCAGATAGAAAAAACCCTCAAACGCTACGGAGTTGAGAACAGCTATAGGCGACACAACATTCCCTATCGCAAGTACAAAAGTAAAATTTCTAATGAAACAAAGGTGTTGCAAGAGTTTATTTTTTATGTTCGCAAGGACATCCCAAAAATAGGGGTGTTCCCAATGTTGGCTTTGAGCGAGAAAATGCCAAAATGCGATATGGCACCATCAGGGCGCGTGAAAAGCCCCCTCAATTACATCGGCGGGAAATATAAACTGCTGCCGCAAATACTGCCGCAGTTCCCCCGTCTAATTAAAACCTTTGTTGATCTATTTGCTGGTGCCTGCAATGTCGGCATCAACATAAATGCCGAAAAAGTTATCTGCAATGACTTGAACACGAAAATCATTGAAATGTTCAATACATTCCAGCAAACTGACATAGATGCAATTTTTAGCCATATTGAAAATAGAATTATTGAATTTGGCCTGTCAAAGGAAAATGAGGCTGGTTTCTTGAAGTTCCGCGAACATTATAATGCCACAAAAAATCCCCTCGATCTTTACACTCTTACATGCTATTCATTCAATTATCAATTCAGGTTTAACAATAAATTGGAATACAACAATCCATTTGGGCGCAACCGCAGTCGGCTTTCAGAAAATATGCGAAACAATCTATTTGCGTTTTTGAAAAGAATTAAATCTGCTAATATTACTTTTGCGTCCCTTGATTTTGAAATGTTTGATGTATCAGAACTATCCTGCTACGACATGGTTTATTGTGATCCGCCATATTTGATCACCAATGGAAGCTACAATGACGGCAATCGCGGTTTCAAGGAATGGAATGAGGCACAGGAAATAGCGCTATTCGCACTACTCGACAGACTACACCAAAAAGGCATAAGGTTTGCCCTTTCGAATGTCTTGGAACACAAAGGAACCCACAACGAAATGCTGCTCGACTGGTGCAAAAACTACGTTGTAACGCCAATAAAAAATGACTACTCCAATTCGAGCTACAACACCAGAAAGGGGAAAAGCACAGAGGTGCTGATAACGAATTACTAATTACTGGTAATGTGTCACCGACAGCATATCCTTTATGGACTCGGCGGCCATCAGCAGGCCAGCTGCGGCGGGGACAAAGGACACACTGCCCGGGATCGCCCGCCTAGACGACGCCTCCGGCGATAACTCTTGCAGCATCGCGCTGTGCATTTCGGCGTCCAGCGGCGCAACCGGAGCTTCTTGGCTATAGACGACCTTTAGGTGGTTGACGCCCCTTCTTCTGAGCTCTTTTCTCATGTTGCGGGCCAAGGGGCAGTCGCGGGTCTTGGAAATGTCCGACACTTGGAACCTTGACGGATCCAATTTGTTGCCCGTACCCATGCAACTAATTATTGGCACTCCGCGCTTGGCGGCCTCTATGGCCAAGTCTATCTTGCAAGCCAGCGTATCAATGCAGTCCAACAAGTAGTCAACAGGGCCAGAAAAAAATTCATCGGCGGAGCCTGGCGAATAGAACTTGGCTATCTTGCGAATTTTTGCGGACGGGTTTATGTCCAGCAGTCTCGACGCCATCGCGTCAATCTTTGACTGGCCTATGGTGCTATGGAGAGCGTGGGCCTGGCGGTTGATGTTCGTTTCGTTCACAAAGTCGTGGTCAACCAACGTGAGGGCGGCAACGCCGCACCGCACCAAGGCTTCAGAGGCATAGCTGCCCACGCCCCCAATGCCGAATACTATGACGTGCGCCTGCGCCAGCCTCTCCATCGCGGCCCGGCCCAAGATCAGCTCTGTCCTAGAGAAAATTGAGGCACTTGCAAAACCATCAATCATTGTCAATTGTCAATTCGCTAATCGAAGCGTCAAAGTCGGAAAATTGCGAGGCTTGGCAAAAGGCTATTCCCCCGCACCCTGATTATGGCATCAACATCCCGCCATTGACGGGCAGCGTTGCGCCGCTTATGTAGCCCGCCTCCTCGCTGCACAAAAATGCCACGGCGTTGGCTATGTCTTCTGCCGTGCCCATGCGCCCCAAGGGAATCTGCTTTGTAAAATTTTCCTTAACTTCATCGGGCAAGGAATCCGTCATCTTGGTGGCTATGTAGCCAGGCGCGACGGCGTTGCATGTGACGTTTCTGCTGGCGAGCTCGCGCGCGACTGTCTTGGTCAGGCCGATGAGGCCCGCCTTTGAAGTGGCGTAGTTGCTTTGCCCAACGTTCCCCATCTGCCCAACTACGCTTGCTATGTTGACTATGCGCCCCCATCGCTGCTTCATCATGGGCTTCGCCGCCGCTTGGGAGGCCAACCATGCGCCCTTGAGGTTCACGTCCATCACCAAGTCGTACTCGTCTTCCTTCATCTGGATCAGCAGCTTGTCCTTAGTCACGCCCGCGTTGTTGACCAAGATGTGCAGGCCCCCGTGCTTCTCTGCGGTCTCATTGACTGCGGCCTTCACACTTGCGGCGTCCATCATGTCCAAAAGCACGTAGCTCGCCGCGCCCCCGTCGGCTTTGATTGAGGCCACCACGCCCTCTAGATCGCCGACAGTAGAGGGAAGAGAGCCGCATACAACCGTTGCCCCCTGTTTGGCCAGCTTTTTTGCTATGACCTCGCCTATCCCCTGGCTTGCGCCCGTCACCAGCGCCACCTTGCCGTTTAGTTCAAACATGCTCCCTCCAGTATTGCTATTATCTTAGGATAGCCTATTTAAGGGATTAGGTTGTATAGGTAAGTGGCAGGGGGCTAGGGATAATTTAAGGATGCGGGCTGCGCCCGCGCCATTTCAATTGACAATGGAGCTTCTTGCAAAACTCGGCTAATTTTTGTGTGCAAGACTCCGTTCAGTATGTTGGCCGCTTAGCGGCAGTACTGATGCGGCTGCGCCGCGATGATGTTTATGCCGAATGGACTCCGCAGCGCGGTCATGCGCTGCTTTGCTACCGAATGAAGATACTTCGGCCTGTTGCATGGGGAATCGAGTCGCAGCTCCATATCCGCTCACCGCCTATCGGCGGTTCGCTTCATTCCACTCGCGCCTCTTAGCCCATTCGGGCCTTCAGAGAAATTCGGAAAAACCTCCTGAATGCTAACTGGGGGTTCAGCGAGACCGCCGCGCATGCGCGTCGCTCTCTCTTACCCCCCAGACCCCCAGCCCATCACCATAAACAGCATCTCCAAATCCTCATCGTCAATGATTCCGTCATCGTTTATGTCGTACTTTGCATCGTACCCCGATTCTCCCTTTTTTGTGCCAAAGGCGTTAGCCAAGTCCAGCAGTTGCGGGCTGGTCTTTGTGTTGTTGTCGGTGCCGAATTTGGTGAAATCCATTGACCTTATGAGTATCTTGGCCTGGTCGCTTATGTGCGGCATCTGTTCGCTGGCGGCTGTAACTGTGTCCTTCCCATCGCCAGTTGGTACTGTGCTAGGTGCCTTGTATGTGGCAGTATTTCCAGTGCCTAGAGTGATTGAACCGTACAGCGCAAACCATGTCACCGCTCTGTTGGCCAGCCCGACCACGGTTGCCTCCAACGGTGCGCTGGTGCCAACGAAGAGGGCTCTGGGGGATATGGAAACAGACACGACAGGATCGACCGTCACGGCGCAGGTCGCATACTTGGAGCTGTCCGATTGGCTGGTGGCGGTGATGGTCGCTGTGCCTACCGCAACGGCGCGCACGAGGCCGGCGCTTGAAACAGTGGCGATGGAGTTATTGCTGCTTGACCAATTGATGTCCGGGTTTGTGGCGTCGCTGGGTTCAACTGTGGCGACCAAGGTTTCCGTGTCGCCAATGGCGATGCTGGTTTCTGACTTGTTCAGTGTTACGCTCGTCACCGCGATTGGCCTCAGCGGGCCCACCAAAACGGGGACGTTACGGTCAATATAGTCGCCAACGCCAAGCTCGCCGTAGCCATTGTATCCCCAAGCCCATAGGCTGCCATCGCCCTTGAGGGCAAGGGTGTGGGCGACACCCACCCAAACTGCCGCCCAGTCATCTGAATCGCCCACTTTTATTGGGGCGTTCTTATCGGTATTGGTGCCATCGCCCAACTGGCCTTCGCCATTGTACCCCCATGCCCATAGGCTGCCATCGCCCCTAACCGCTGCGGTTAGGTAGCCGCCCGCCGCAACCTCTTCCCAATCTTCGGACAAACCAATTCGGAAGGGGGAGCGCCTTGATGTATTGGTGCCATCGCCTAGCTGACCATCTCCATTGTACCCCCATGCCCATAGGCTGCCGTTGGTCTTGATGGCCTCTGTGTGCCAGAAGCCAGCCGATACTGACTTCCAATCATTTGAAGAACCCACCTGAATGGGGGCATTCCTGTCGGTATTGGTGCCGTCACCGAGCTGGCCGTCCTCATTAGACCCCCATGCCCATAGGCTGCCATCGTCCTTGAGGGCAAGCGTGTGGTAAAGGCCCGCAGCCACAGCCACCCAGTTCTTGGCCGTGCCAACCTGTACAGGAGTGATCCTTGGCGTATTGGTGCCATCTCCTAGCTGGCCGTCCCCATTCCATCCCCATGCCCACAGGCTGCCGTCTTTTTTGATGGCCACGGAGTGTACATAGCCCGCCGACATTGACTTCCAATTCTTGGCGGTGCCAACTTGGACGGGGGATTTCCTATCAATATCGGTGCCATCGCCTAGCTGGCCTATTACATTCCATCCCCATGCCCACAGGCTGCCGTTGGCCTTGAGGGCAAGCGTGTGGTATATGCCAGCCGCTACTGCGGCCCAGTCATTCGCCTCGGTGGCCTCTTGGGCGGGAGCATTTCGGTATTCATACGTGCCATCGCCTAGCTCGCCATCTTCATTGGTTCCCCAACCCCAAACACTGCCATCTGACATGGCGGCAATAGTATGGCAGTAGCTTGCCGACACGTTTGTTGCGGTGGGCATATAAGCTCCGACTGTAACCCTGCAAGTAGCCGTTTTCCCGCCATCTTCTGTTTTGGCCGTGATGGTCGCGGTGCCGGCAGCCCTGCCCGTGACTGTTCCTCTGCTGTTTACTTCCGCAATGACCGTGTTGTCGCTAGACCATACGATTTTTCTGTTTGTGGCGTTCAATGGCTCGACCCTGGCCAACAAGGAAGTTCTCCAGCCAAGCGAGACGCTCGTAGAAGGTTTTTCCAAATAAATGGCAGTGACTGGGATATATACAGTTACGTTGCAGATGGCGACCATGCCGCCATCCTGCGTTGTAGCCGTTATCATCGCCGCGCCCGTGCCTTGGCCTCTCACAACGCCGTTGCTAACCGTGGCAATGTCCGCGCTGCTGCTCCACCAAATGACATTTTTGTTTGTCGCGTTGCTGGGCAAAACAGTTGCCGTCAGCGTCTCTGACCTGCCAGCGGCTATGGTCGTTGAGGTTTTGTTCAGGGAGATTCCGGTTACTGGCACCCTGCCGCCAGCAGTCACAGTCACGTTGCATGTGGCCGTCTTTTCGCCATCATTGGTCTTGACTGTAATGGTGGCTGACCCGGCTGTAACGCCCATCACCACGCCATCGCTGACCGTGGCTACGGCCTGGTTGCTGCTTGACCAAGTGACAGCATTGTTTGTGGCGTTGCTGGGGAGAACAGTGGCCACAAGGATTTCTGTTGCGCCGATGCCAATGGTCGTCTCGGTTTTGTTCAGCGTCACGTCTTCAACGGGGACATTGTCGCTGCCAATTGCTCTGTCAATGGCTGCCTTTGCGTTGACCATGTAGTACGTCAGCCGCTGGCTTGAGGGCACCGATGTCCTTCTGTCAGTGATGGCGCGGCCACGATCTTTTGCAGAATCAACTATGATCTGTTTTACCTTGTCCGCCTTCAGGCCGGGGTCTGCAGACCACACCAGCCCGGCGAGGCCCGTGACGTGGGGCGCGGCCATGGATGTTCCACTTAGATAGCGGTATGACGAATCATCGGTTGCAAAACTGCTGTAGATTCTAACCCCTGGGGCCACAACGTCAACAAGGGGGCCATAGTTTGTGAAGTCGGCCAATTGGTAACTGCTGTCTGCCGCGCCCACGGTGATGATCCTTTGGCGCAGCGCTGTATCCGTGATGTGCGCAAAGCAGCCAGCCCTGATCGTGTTCAAGGTATAGTTTCCGGCGGCGTGGACAACTACAAAATCGTAGCCTTTTGTCAGCAGGTTTCGCAGCGCCCCAGAATAGAGCGCATCTTCGTCGGGGTCATAAGGGTAGTCTTGTGCTCCCAAGCTAAAATTGACTGCCTTTGCGCCATTGGCTACGTTCCAGCCCAACCCTGCGAGTATGTCCGAATCCCACGCGCCATCCTCCACAAATGCATCGTAGCCGTACAGCGAACTTCTTTTTGCGTCCATCACCCCGGCCAGGCCCTTGCCATTGTCGTGTACGGCGCCGATGGTGCCCATGACGTGTGAGCCGTGGTTTTTGTCGTCAATGTTGCGGTTGTATATGTTGCTTGCCTGTAGTTGCAAATCTTCGTGTGTGATTCGAAATCCGTTGTCAACCACGCCCACTTTTGCATCGTACAGTTTGTCCCTGTAAGCTTCCCACACATCGGGAACCAACATCGCCGTGAGGCCCCACTGCTGATCCCTGTCCCACCAAGGGTCGTTGGTCTGGGCCGATGGGGACGCGGGGGCGCCGGGTTCGGGGGCGCCTGGCTTGGGGAAATCCATCCGCCTAAAAGTGTCTAGCGTCACGGCATAAAAAAGGTCGGGATGGTCGGCTTTGAGTTGTCTGCAAAGGGCCTTTAGCTGGGCCTGGGTCTGCTGGCCGGATACCTGCAGCCAGTACATGCCAACGGGGTTCACTTGGCCGACTATGGTGCCATTTATGGAGCCAGCGGCTTGGGCAACTTGCGCGTCCGTTGCGCCATCCACTGCTATGACAACTATGCGATTGGCAACGTACCGGACAGCCCCATCAACAGCCGGAGTTACTATTTGCCCACCGCTGCGATTGGGCGTAAAGCCAAAGTCAAAGATGGGAGCATTGGGAATATTGCATGTGGCCGAATTGCCCGCGCTGTCTTTGGCGTTGAACACTATGTGATTTTCGCCGGGCGCAAGCATGACGTGGGCATTGCCGAGCGACCCTTTCGGAGTTATGCCTTTGCCGCCCATCAGATATACGTACTCTTCGGCCCCACCATTTATCGTGTAAAAAACTTGGGTGATGGACGCGCCGCTGCTTGGCATTGCTTTGTACTCAACGTCCACCGCGCCATTGGTTGTTGTACCCGCGGGGAAGGGCGTCAGGACGGAGAGTTTTATCGCCCCACCAATGGCTGCGTCTGGCCCATCCCCGCCGCAGGACAGAAAGCCAAGGGCAAAGGTCAGAATGGCGGCAAATAGGGAGAGGATTGTCTTTTTCATGGGCGGGCTTTCAAGGGTAATAGACAGTATATCGCGGGTAGAGGTTAGTCAGAGAGCCGGGAATCGCGCAGGCATGGCGAAGCCGCATCCTTGTTTACCCTAGCCCATGAACCTTGACATCCAATTTGCCCTTTATCTTTCCAAACTATCAAGGCAAAATACTGTATAGATGTTATTTTGTTCCAAAAGAACTGCATTCGGAGCACACATGTCCAATAATGCGGCAGACTTTCTCACAACATTGCAGAAAAAAGCGGAGAGTGCGCTGGCCGGAGCCGATGGCCAAAGCGTGGTGATCCAAGTGGGTTCGGCCACCTGCGAACACGCGGCTGGCTCCATGGAGGTGTTGGACGAATTTCAAAAACTCGTTGCGGCGTCTGGACGCAGCGATGTTTCCTTCCATAGGACGGGGTGTACAGGAAGGTGCAGCAAAGAGCCTATAGTCGGAGTTTTTGTGCAGGGGAAGCCCCCGGTCAAGTACGAGTTGGTCAATAGGGACATCGCCCACAAGATATTCACATCCCACGTCCAGAACCAAGCCCCCTTGGCCCAGTACGCCCTAGACGACTCGCTGGACGCGGACTCAGGGGCCCCTGCAAAAGACGACGCCGTTTCCCAAAAATTCACTGAAATGTACGGAGACATAGAGTTTTTCAAGCTGCAAAAGCGCATCGCCATGAGGAACAGCGGAGTGATAGACCCCGATTCCCTTGACGAGTACGTGCGCTTTGGCGGATTCAAGGCCCTAGCCACCTGCCTTGGCAAGGGAGACCCAAACTGGGTCATCAACGAAGTCCTCAAATCCAAGATCAGGGGGCGCGGTGGCGCGGGGTTCCCCACGGGCAAGAAATGGCAGATCATGGCCTCACAGCCAGAAAAGACGCGCTACCTAATATGCAACGGCGACGAGGGCGATCCGGGTGCGTTCATGGATCGCGGCATGCTGGAATCTGACCCGTTCAACGTGGTAGAGGGCATGATGGTCGCGGCTTACGCCGTTGGAGCCGTAAAGGGCTTTTACTATATCAGGGCCGAGTACCCTCTGGCCATCAGAAGAATACAGAATGCGCTCGACTTGTGCCGCGCAAATGGACTATTGGGCGAAAATGTGATGAACTCTGGGTGGTCTTTCGACTTAGAGATCAGGCTGGGCGCAGGGGCCTTTGTCTGTGGCGAGGAAACAGCCCTGATCCGCTCCATAGAGGGCAAGCGAGGCCAGCCAAAGGTGCGCCCCCCCTACCCCGCTGTAAAGGGGCTTTGGGGAAAGCCAACCATAATCAACAATGTTGAGACCTTTGCCAATATAACGGCCATTATAAACTTTGGCGGCGACTGGTTCGCCGGCGTTGGCACCGAGAGTTCCGGCGGCACCAAGGTCTTCGCGCTGGCTGGAAAAGTGAAGCACACCGGCCTAGTCGAGGTTCCCTTGGGCATACCCATCAAAAAGGTAGTCTTCGACATAGGTGGCGGCGTCCAGGGCAATGAGCTAAAGGCCGTCCAGACGGGCGGGCCCGCAGGGGGGTTCATCCCCGCCTCACAGACAGACACGCCCGTGGACTTTGATCCATTGGCCAAGGCCGGCTCCATCATGGGCTCGGGGGGGATGATTGTCCTCAGTGACGAGGACTGCATGGTTGACCTAGCGAAGTTCTACTTGTCGTTCACAGCAGACGAGTCGTGCGGAAAATGCACTCCATGCCGCGAAGGCACCACCAGGATGCTGGAGATACTGGACAAAATAACTTCTGGCAATGGCGAACCCCAAGACATTGACAGGCTGGAGAGGCTGGCCAAACTTTGCCAGCAAGCCAGCCTGTGCGCTCTGGGCAGGGCCGCGCCAAACCCGGTACTCAGCAGCATCAAGCACTTCCGCGATGAATATGACGAACACATCGTAAACAAAAAATGCCGCGCAAAAAAGTGCGCCGCTATGGTCAGTTATGTAATCAACGAAAAAAAGTGCATCGGCTGCATGGTCTGCGTCCGCAAATGCCCGGCGGAGTGCATCAGCGGCAACAGGAAAGAGCCACATCACATTGACCAGTCCAAGTGCATCAAGTGCGGGCAGTGCATCGAAGCCTGCCGCCTTGACGCCATTGACCGCGTCTGACCATGTAAAACAAGAATAATTTTAAGGTAACGACGATGAACGAAAAAATGATTAGCATAAAAATAGACGGCCAGTCGCTCGAAGTCCCCGATAAAACGATTGTGCTGGACGCAGCGGAAAAAATAGGCATCCACATCCCAAGGCTTTGCTACCATCCAAGACTCAACTCAGAGGCGTCATGCCGCGTGTGCATCGTCCAGGTGCAGGGCTTCCCATTTTTCCACCCTGCTTGCACCACCGAGGCATGGGAAGGCATGGAAATCGAGACGAACAGCCCAACGATACGCCAAGCCAGGCGCGACATAGTTGAGCTTTTGCTAGACAACCACCCGAAAGATTGCCAAACCTGCGAGAGGGACGGAAACTGCGAACTGCAAACCCAAGCGTACAGGCTGGGAGTGCGCGAGCGCATCTTTGAAGGCAAACGCAAGGAGGCCCCAACCGATGATTCCGGCCTGTCCATCGTGAGGAACTCCCAAAAATGCATCCTGTGCAACAGGTGCGTCAGGGTATGCGATGAAATACAGGGGGTGCAAAACCTCAGCCAGCAGGGGCGCGGTTTCGACACCATCGTTGGCCCTGCGTTTTTGGCCCCGATGGACGAAAGTGCCTGCATACAGTGCGGTCAGTGCATCGCCGTGTGCCCAACTGCGGCGTTGATAGAAAAAAGCCACACCGAGCAAGTTTGGAAGGCACTTGCCGAACCAAGGGGCAAAAAGCACGTGGTGGTGCATGTTGCCCCGGCCATCAGGGCCGCCATAGGGGAATCGTTTGGAATGCCCACGGGCACCCCTGCCACGGGCAAGCTCGTCACTGCCCTGCGCCGCCTTGGCTTCCATAGCGTGTTTGACACCAATTTTTCTGCCGACCTCACCATAATGGAAGAGGCCACCGAGTTTTTGGGCAGGATGAAATCGGGCGAAAACCTGCCGCTGCTCACATCTTGCAGCCCTGGGTGGGTAAACTTCCTAGAAAAATTTTACCCCGAGATGATCCCGCTAACCTCAACGTGCAAATCGCCCATGCAGATGTTGAGTTCGGTGATAAAGACGTTCTATGCCGAAAAAATTGGTGTCGAGGCCAAAGACATGTACGTCGTGGCCGTGATGCCCTGCGTTGCAAAAAAATTCGAGGCGGGCCGCCCAGAGCATTCGCTGCCTAGCGGCATTCCCACAACCGATGCGGTAATCACCACCAGGGAACTGGCGTGGATGATCAAATCATCTGGCATTGACTTTGAAAACCTGCCAGACGGCCAGTTCGACGACCCACTGGGAAAAAGCTCCGGCGCGGGTGACATCTTCGGCGCCACTGGCGGAGTGATGGAGGCCGCGCTTAGGACTGCGGCGGTCAAACTGACAGGAAAGGACGCCGGCCCCTTGGACTTTGAAGAAGTGAGGGGCATTAGGGGCCTAAAGGAAGCCACCATCAACATCGCCGGCATTGACGTCAGCATAGCAGTCGCCAACGGACTGCAAAACGCCAAGACAGTTTTGGATTCCATAAAGAGCGGCGAAAAGAAATACCACATCGTGGAAATCATGGCCTGCCCCGGAGGCTGCATCATGGGCGGCGGCCAGCCATATCCCCCATCGGGCTACGACCCCATGGATTTGGGACTGGCAAAGCGGCGAGCGGCGGCCCTCTACGGCATAGACGGACAAAAACAGCTTAGACGCTCCCACGAAAACCCTGACATCCAGCAATTGTATGCCGATTTTCTTGGCGAACCCAACGGAGAGAAAGCGCACAATCTGCTACACACGCACTACAACGCCCGTTTGCCAAGGGGGATACGATGAGCCACGCAGCGGCATGCACAGACAACTGGGAAGAGATCAGAAACGAATGCGCCAAGCACATGCCCCAACACATCATTGACTTCATTGAAGAGTCAAAGGGACACGAACACCCAGAGGGCAACCTAATCTCTATTTTGCACAAGGTGCAGGCCCACTTTGGCTTCCTTAGCAAAGAGCAGTTGGAGGCGGTATCACAGCTCGCCCAAATACCACTGGCCAAGGTAGCCGGCATCGCCACTTTTTACCACTACTTCCGCCTGACTCCTCGCGGAAAACACATCATCAACGTGTGCATGGGCACGGCTTGCTACGTGAAGGGTTCGGAAAAAATCAGCCAAAAGCTGAAAGAAGCCCTTGGCATAGACTTCGGCGAAACCACAAAGGACTGCCTGTTCACACTGGAGGCAGCGCGCTGCCTTGGCTGCTGCGGGCTGGCCCCCGTGATAATGATAGACGAGCAAGTGTATGGCCCCATTGGACCCAACGACATAGGCCCGATATTGGACAAATACAAAAAAGAGGCCAAGAGCGTAGAGGCCGAGAGGGGCTAAGCCACAAGGGTCAAGGGTCTGGGGAAGCCGCCATGACCGCCCACACAAACCCTTGTTTTACAAAGGATAGTGACTTGCGAACCCCAGAATCTGCCCGCGTCAGAATGCGTTGAAAATCAAATGTTCCCAAGTTAACACGATAATTCCCATTTTATTTGCTTTATTTTCTGTAAACCACAGATAATTATCCAACCCAAACACAACAGAGTAAGGAGCGGTATTACCACTTGTCTTAAAGAAATAGAAACTCATTTTATAGTCGCATCCTTATTTCACGTTTTACTTGTTCTAAATCACGATTGGAAAACAACGGGATAAGTTCTTGGATTGTGTCAACAGGCTTATCCCACCAATTAAACTCCCGCAAGAGTGCAATCAATTCATCATCAAACCGTTTGCGTATCGGCTTGGCTGGATTGCCTGCAACGACTGTATATGGCTCAACGTCGCTTCCCACGACGCTGTTTAATCCGATAATTGCCCCGTCGCCTATATGAACCCCCGGCAGGATTACCGCGTTTTGTCCAATCCATACGTCATTACCGATTATCGTATCACCCCTATTCGGCATATCAGTCAATGGCGGCGTATCCTGTTGCCAGCCCTCAAGAATATAAAAAGGGAAAGTGCTTGCGCCGTCCATTTTATGGTTCGCGCCGTTCATAATAAATTCAACGCCTGCTGCAATTTGACAAAATTTCCCTATAACCAGCTTGTCGCCGTAAAATTCGTAGTGATGGGTAACGCAACTCTCGAAGTTCTCGCCGCTATAATAAGTGTAGTCGCCAACGATAATGGTTGCCCTCGTGATAGTAGGTTTTACATAAGTCACGGGAAAACCAGGAACAGGATGTATAACACTTGGGTCAGGTTGTTTATTTTCCATACATTCACTCTCACACATGATATAAAATATGTGCCGTACGCGCTCACCCTTGCCAGCGGGAAAAAGAACGGTACAGCACCTGAACTTATCCAGTATAGCGTAAGCCTCTGCCCAATCTCTACCCGAATTTTCCATACCCCGGAGGTCTATGAGATACCCCTGTCCTATTCGGCCCTGATCCAAGGCAGCATGAGCCGATCCACATACCAGCGGGAATAGCCGAACTCATAGAGAAGCGCATCGTCTGCCCCTAGGCCACCGAAGGACACTGCTGGATAAACCCAACATTCGTCTTCAATGGGCGCAGCGTCAAGCAAGAATCAGTCTATGAGCTGGCACCGAGCCACCAGAAGAAGCTGCTCCAAGCGGCCATCGAGGAAATCCCAGAACCGAAGCGGAAGTCAGCCCCACCCAAGGCCGCGCCCCGCCGCAGCTGACTAATTCAAAATCGCATGGACGCAATTTTGAATTAGAAATGGAATAAGCATATAATTTCCCATGCCAAAAACACGACTTGACACACTATTGGCCCAGCGCGGGTTCTGCGAGAGCAGGGCCAAGGCGCAAGCTAGGATCATGGCCGGAGATGTCTTGGTTGAAGGACACCCAGTCACAAAGGCTGGAGCCTTGGTGGCGGAGGACGCGGAACTGCGCCTGCGCGGCGGCGAACAGCAGTACGTCAGTAGGGCGGGGCAAAAAATCGAAGGAGCTATCCAAGCATTTGGCCTAGACCCAACAGGGCTCGTCTGCCTAGACGCAGGGGCCAGCACAGGCGGGTTCACAGACTGCTTGCTCCAGCATGGCGCGGCCAAGGTCTATGCAATTGACGTAGGGACTAACCAACTGCATTGGAAATTGAGGTCAGACCCAAGGGTGGTCTCAATCGAGAAGTGCAACTTGAGAAACTGGTCTCCATCGTACATCCCAGAAAAATGCGCCCTGCTGGTGGCAGACCTGAGTTTTATAAGCCTCAAACTGGCGGTGCCACCTCTGTTGCCTAGCCTAGAACCAAGCGCGGATGCCGTTTTTTTGGTAAAGCCGCAATTCGAGGCCGGCAAAGACGACGTAGGAAAGGGTGGCTTAGTCAAAGACCCCACAATCCATGAGCGCGTATGCCGCGACATTTGGAATTTTTTTTCAGATACGAAGCTAAAGCCAATGCAGATCGCCGAGAGTCCCATCTTGGGAGGAACGGGCAACATGGAATTTTTGATGCACCTGCGGCTTGGCGGCCAGCTTATCCCATTTCCGGGAATGCCCTTTGCTAAGAAGCAGGGGCTAGAGTCTAGGGATTAAGGGTTAGTGCAGTTGGGCGAAACACTAAACGATGCGTTGTTTCCAGTCGTATTGCTTAGTGCAAGGCATCATGGGCATGAGTGCGGGCAGGGAACCAATTGCCCCAGCATGCTACATTTGTATCATTGATATTTTTAGGCATTCGGGGGAAACATGGTCAGGGCTGCATTAGTTTTTTTCTGTGCGTTCAATTTTCTAGCGGCCGATGGCCTGTCCGACCTCAAGGCGGCCCTCAAGCGATATGAGGCCAAGACTACCATAAGGGGAACGATTGAGGCTCAGACGTGGAACACGCAGGGCAAAGACAAAGACGCAAGCGAAACCAAAGGGCGGGCGTCGGCACAGATCGAGTATGGGCCGTCAGGCTTAAAAATGCTGTGGGATCGCCAATTTATGCAGCAGTTGGATATGGAGGCACGAGAAAGGGCAACCGCAAAGGACAACCCGCCACAAAACCAAGCCCTCAATGCTGTCTGGGCGATAGACATGCGGAGCGTGAGCAACCTTTTGAACCCCGTCGAGTCATTGTCCCGATTTTTGGAAACAGCCACGCTGCTGGGCGAATCGCGGGAAACGCGCAATGGCGCGAAAGTGCGCACCCTCAGCTTTTCCACTCCGGCCCCAAGCGGGGCCAATAGATTCCGTCGCTGGCTAAAAGACTTCAGCGCAACAATTAAAATTTGGATCGCGGACGATGGGAGCCCTTTGGGGTACTGGCAGAAGGTTCAGCTAAAAGGGCGGGCCTTCCTAGTAATCTCGCTTGAGCAAAACACAGAAGAGACAATCGCATATTCAAACGTGGCCGGCCATCTGGTATGCACCAGACAAGAAGAAAAGCAAGAGTTCAGCGGCGGCGGCGAATATTTTTCCAGCAGGACGATTAAGGTTTTTAGGCCAGTTGCAAATTAGGTGTTAGGCAGATTTGCGATCAAACGAACCATTTGCCGCGCCCCAAAACTGCATTAAACTTATCTTGGAGCCACAATGCACCCAAGATACGAAACCATCATCGGGCTGGAAGTCCACGCCCAACTGCTGACAAATAGCAAGATGTTCTGCGCCTGCGCCAACCGCTATGGGGCGCAGCCCAACACGCTCACTTGCCCAATATGCCTTGGGATGCCTGGCGCACTGCCCTCGCTAAACGCCAAGGCGGTTGACATGGCCATATCATTCGGCCTGGCGGTAGGAGCCAAGATCAACGCTTCAAGCCGCTTCTACAGAAAACAGTATTTTTATCCCGACCTGCCCAAGGGCTACCAGATAACCCAAGGGCCTGTTGCGGTGGTGGAATATGGCGCGTTGGAGATAGCTGGCGACCCAGCAGTCAGGGGGAGCGAGGGGCCAATTAGGGCTGGCATTGAGCGAGCCCACTTAGAAGAGGACAGCGGCAAGAGCATGCACGAAGCCAATAGGAGCCTGGTTGACCTGAACCGAGCTGGTGTACCCCTGCTGGAAATTGTCGGCATGCCAGACCTGCGGAGCCCCCTGGAAGCGTCCACGTACCTAAAGGCCCTGCACCGCCTAGTTACAGCACTGGGCATCTGCGACGGCAACATGGAAGAGGGTTCGTTCCGGTGCGACGCCAACGTTTCAGTGCGCCCCAAGGGACAAAAAGAGTTTGGGGAAAGGGTAGAGATAAAAAACATCAATTCCTTCCGCTTTGTCCGCCATGCGCTGGAATATGAAGTAGGCCGCCACATAGAATTGCTGGAATCTGGTTCTAAGCCCACGCGGGAGACAAGAGGCTGGGATTCCAGCAAGGGCGAAACGCGCTCGCAGAGGGAAAAGGCCGAAGAGATGGACTATCGCTACTTCCCCGAGCCCGACCTGCC